>NZ_JADGRI010000345.1 GCF_017881085.1 Bradyrhizobium sp. | reverse complement strand
CAGCAGCGGTCCGTTCCAGCTCATATAGAGCCCGCAGGCGACGGTCGCGATCACGCCGGAGCCGCCGAAATGCTCGGGTACCCAATAGGAGACGTAGGGTGTGATCAGCGACAGCGTGATCTCGATCTGTGGATCCCGCGCGCGGCGCCGCATGCGCAGGGAGAGCCAGCCCACCGCCACACCGAACGCGACCTCGCCGGCGACGATCGCGGCGAACTCGCCCATCGCCTTCGGCAGCGAAAACATGCCGGTCGAAATCGTCACCACCGCGAAGCGGTACAGGATCAGCGCGGTAGCGTCGTTCGCCAGCCCTTCGCCCTCGAGCACGACCATGATGCGGCGGGGCAAGGCAAGCTTGCGGGCGATGGCCAGCGGCGCCACCACGTCCGGCGGCGCGACGATGGCGCCGAGCAGGAATCCGATGGTCCAGGGCAGCCCGATCAGGTAATGCGTGGCGGCCGCGACCGCGAAGGCGCTGAAGATCACGCAGCCGACCGACAGCAGGATGATCGGGCGCAGATTGAACTTGAATTCGCGCCAGCTCATGGCGACGCTGGCCGAATAGATCAGCGGCGGCAGCACCAAAAGCAGCACCAGCTCCGGCGGCAGTTCCAGCGAGGGCATGCCCGGCACGAAGGCGAGGCCGATTCCGGCCAGCAGCAACAGGATCGCCGGCGCGACATCGGCCCGCCTCGCCAGCAGCGCGGTTCCCGCCAGCACTGCCAGCAGAATCAGGAAGATCTGAAATATGGCTTCCACGGCGTCCAATTCCTGTGACGGTCCAATTTGCCCGGACCGGCGACGCCGTCAATGGCGCGGAATGGTTGTGGCTATTCCCTCAAATCATAGCGATACGATTTTGAGACGATCTGCCAGCCGTCCTTGAGTTTCATCGCCACCAGATAATCGGTGAAATAGCGCGGCGGCAGCTGGCAGCGCACCTTGATGAAGGCGGTGGATTCGTCGGAGCGGTCGATGGTGACGACAAAATCCTCGCGCGGCTTGCCTTCGGCCTTGGCCGAGGGCCGCTTCCTGACGCGGCCGAGCCAGTCCGGCACGGTGAGGACCTGCAGCGCACCCTCCTCCAGCCAGCGCAGGTCCGCGGAAGGGTGGAAGATCGCGCCCAATTTGTCGGCATCGCCTTCGTAGAGCGCGTCGAAATAATGTTGGACGACGGCTTCGACACTGGAACGGTCATGACTCACGGGTTGGTCTCCTGCGTAACTAATACGAGTGTAGCCCGGATGAGCGAAGCGAAATCCGGGGCCGGTGTTGCCTTCGTTCCCGGATTTCGCTTCGCTCATCCGGGCTACGATGTCGGCTCACGTCAAGAACACGCCCTTGCCGTCGACCTGCTTGTCGAACAGTTGATAGGCTTCCTTCGCTTGGTCGATGGCCCAGCGATGGGTGAACAGCCGGTCGACGTCGATGCCACGCTCGACCGAGAACCGCGCGCATTCGGCCTGCAAAATGTTGGAGAACGTCCAGGACGCCACCAGCGTCAATTGCCGGCGCAACAGATGCGGCGAGACATCGATGTGGACGTCGCCGCCTTCGCCGACGAAGCACATCGTGCCCCACACCTTGGTGGAGCGGATCGCATTCACCCGCGCATCCGGGTTGCTCGAGGTGTCGAGCGTGAGGTCCGCGTAACGGCCGTGGGTGAGGTCCCTGATCGCGGCCACTGGATCGTTCGAGCCGGGATTGACCACGGCATCGGCGCCGAACGCCTTGGCTCGCTCCAGCCGCTGCGGGCTGATGTCGAGCGCGATCACCCGCGCGCCCATCGCCTTGGCGTATTGCGTGGCCGCCAGCCCCACCGGGCCCTGGCCGAAGATCGCAATGGTGTCGTTGCCGGAAAGGTTCATACGGCGCAGCGCGCCGTAGGCGGTGCCGGACCCGCAGGCGATCGCCGCACCCGCCGAGAACGACAGTTCGTCCGGCAGCGGCACCAGCGTATTGGCGGGCACCTTCAGATATTGCGCATGGCCGCCATGGGCGTTGTTGCCGTAGACCTTGACCGGCACCTCCTGGCAGAGCTGCTGCCATCCGGAGCGGCAATGGTTGCACTGGGTGCAGCCTTGATAATGGTGCACCATCACCCGCTGGCCGACGTGCGCCTCCCGGGCATCAACCGCGGAACCGATCGCCACCACGACGCCGCAGGGCTCGTGTCCGGCGATCACCGGGCCCTCCCGCATCGGGATGCCGCTCGCTTGCGCCCCGCTCTTGGGTCGGCGGTACTGATGCAGATCGCTGCCGCACATGCCGGACGCCTTCATTTCGATCACGACGTCGTGCGGATCCGGCGTCGGATCGGGGAACTGCATCAATTCCAGTTCGCGCTCGCCGTTAAACACCACGCCGCGCATCGCTTCCTCCGTTTGTTCGTGCTTGTCGGCCGATATTGGACGGGAAAACGGGATCGGCCAAGGGCGAACGACGGCGAACCGAATCCGGACTGGCGAGACATAAAACAAGGCGGTCCGTCGTTTGCAGCGTCCGCGGCTAAGTGGTGGATGGCTCAGTGGTTCGCTACGTGATCTCGCTCACAAGCAGGCCGCCCAAGCTTTTGATAGGTATGGAGAGATGCTATAAGGGCCAAATTTTAGAGAGCCTCCTGATGAAATTGCCTCGATCGCCCAAATTGCGCCGGCTTTTCCTTGCTGCCGCGCTGCTGTTGGTATGCCAGCCGGCTTTCGCCGAAAAGCGCGTGGCGCTGGTGCTGGGCAATTCCGCCTATCAGAACGTGCCGTCGCTTTCGAACCCGGTCAATGACAGCGCCGTGATCGCGGCAAAGCTGAAGGAAGCCGGCTTCGACGTGGTCGATTCCCGCCACGATTTGCCGGCGGCCGAGACCCGGCGCGCACTGCGCGACTTCGCCGACGCCGCGCGCGACGCCGATATCGCCGTGGTTTATTACGCCGGCCATGGCATGGAGGTAGACGGCACCAATTATCTGGTTCCGGTGGATGCGAAACTGGAGCGCGACACCGACGTGTACGACGAGGCGCTTTCGCTGGACCGCGTGCTGGTGGCGGTCGAACCCGCCAAGCAGCTTCGTCTGGTGATCCTCGACGCCTGCCGCGATAATCCGTTTGCCAAGACCATGAAGCGGAGCGTTGCGTCGCGCTCGATCGGACGCGGCCTTGCCAAGGTCGAACCGACCAGCCCGAACACGCTGATCGCCTACTCCGCCAAGGCCGGTTCCACCGCGCTGGACGGCGATGCCAAGAACAGCCCGTTCACGCTGGCTTTGGCAAACCACCTGACCACGCCGGGGTTGGACGTGCGCAAGGCGTTCGGCTTCGTGCGCGACGATGTGCTCAAGACCACCGGCAACCGGCAGGAGCCGTTTGTCTATGGCTCGCTCGGCGGCAACGACGTGCCCCTGGTGCCCGCCAAGCTTGCGCCAGTTGCGGCTGCGCCCAATCCACAGGCAGAGGCGCGGGCGGATTACGAACTGGCGCTGCAGATCGGCAACAAGGACGCGTTTAACGCCTTCCTCGCCCAGCACCCCGACGGCTTCTATGCAAACCTGGCCAAGATCCAGCTTGCCAAGATCGCCGCCGAGGAAGCGCGCGTGGCGGCGACGGAAAAGGCGCGGCTGGCCGAACAGGAGCGGGCGCGGCTTGCCGCCGAAGGCGCGCAAAAGGCGCAGCAGGCAAAGGCGGATGCGGACGCCAAGGCAGCCGAGCAAGCCCGTCTTGCCGCCGAAAAAGCCAAAGAGGTCGCACAGGCGCAGGCCACTGAAGCCGAGCGCAGACGTGCCGCCACCGATATTCCTTCGACGCGCGGCACTCCCGACAACAACGTTCCCGACAACCAGCCCGCCGGCAATGCGGCTGGGGGCGGGACGAACCTTGCTTCGTTAAACGCCGGGCCGCCGCCGGCCGAACTGATCAGGTCGGTGCAGAGCGAGTTGCGCCGCGTCGGCTGTCTCACCGGCGCCGCCGATGGCGAATGGAACGCAGCGTCGCAACGTTCGCTGGCGCTGTTCAACAAGAACGCGGGAACCAAATTCGACGTCAAGCTGGCGAGCCTCGACGCGCTCGATGCGATCAAGCTGAAGCCTTCGCGGGTCTGCCCGCTGATCTGCGAGCACGGCTTCAAGGCGGACGGCGACCAATGCAGCAGGATCGTCTGCGGCGCAGGCTCGTTTCTCAATGACGACAATGAATGCGAGAAGCGTCGGGGGAAAACGCCGACGGCAAAGCGCGAGCCCGACCAGCGTCCCGATCGCGCGGCGCAGGCCCGGCCGAAGCCGGTCCGTCCGCAAGCATCGGGCCAGATCGTGTGCGACGACCATTTGTGCCATCCGGTCGAGCGCGGATGTCACCTCGAGTTCAGATCGAGCCTGGAAGGCGGCGGCCGCTTGGGCGGCGGCAGCAACGTGCAGGTTTGCAATTGAAGTGAACCGCATGCCACTCTCTTTGAAACGCAGAGGGCCACGATAGTTACTTCAAGCGCCCCGCTATTTTCTCGTGCTCTTGACCGGCTTCTTCTTGTTCTTGCCGGGCTTCTTTTTTCGGTTCACCCCTTTGGGTGGTGGTGCGCCCGAGCCCGGCAAACTTGCCCCAAGCGATGCGAAGTCGGCCTCGATCTGATTGGTCAAGCTTTGCAGGCCATAGAGCAGATTGAACATGACGGGGTCGGCTTCCGCCGACACATGCTTCGCCGCCTCCTTGAAGTTTTCTCGCGCAACGACATAACCAGCACTCATGGTTTCCTCCATTTTCAGACAGAAAGCTTAACAGCGCGATTGATACGACGGACAGCGGAATCTGCCAGATTGACCCTGTCGGCACGACCCGAATAAGTCGACGGCCACACCAAGCCAAGCGGAACGCCGGTCCAACACGGAGCGTATTTTTTCTCTCGCTTTCGCATACGACAACTCAGCAAACTCTCCACGGCAACCGGCCTGAATACCAAATTAGAGCACCGTACGTGTCACTCGTCTTCCTCATAGCGCCACAAATCACCCCATTCGCTTTTCCAAACGCGGCCGGGATCGATCACCACAATCGGTATCTTCTTGGAATTCGCGAGTTGAACCGCGGCCGCCAACGCCTGAAGGGCGGGAACCTCCTCGCTGGTCAGATCCGTCGCCATTAGATCCGCTGCCGCCGTTTTCGGGCAGTGCACGATCCCGACTTGCGTCTCGCCCCTGTCGATCAGCGTCAGGTTAATCGCATCCGGCTGGAGTTCATCAACCTGCTCGAAACGGTTTCTCGCCATTAGTCCCCCCGGCGGCGTGTTCCGCAGTTTTCGAACTGCGGTGGCTCCAATGTCTGGTCATGTCCACGTATAGGCGAAGTCGTTATTCTCGACCGTAACCCTGGCTTCCTTCAATTCCTCCTTAGCAAGCGAACGCTTGAGGAATTCGCGCGACAGCGCCGGCAACAGCGTGTTGTTGATTATATTGTCAATCATTCGCCCGCCTGAGTCCGGATCATTGCACATCGACA
>NZ_JADGRI010000007.1 GCF_017881085.1 Bradyrhizobium sp. | reverse complement strand
ATCTTCGCCGATCGCGCCGCATGGTCCGCCGCAATAGCTCAGTTGGTAGAGCACGTCATTCGTAATGACGGGGTCACAGGTTCGAGTCCTGTTTGCGGCACCAGTACCTAGCCACTATCTCCAAATGAATTCGCACTGGCAGCTGTTAACCCAGCCAACAGAGCCACGAAGGCCTGCCGCCTTCCAACACGGTTGACAACGTTGCAATTGCGGTTGGTGCCGGAGCACGGAAATATCGTGAGCATTCCGATGAACCTGTTCAGGAAGCGGCAGCCTTCATTTCTGTGTTGCCTTCCCGTCCTGCTTTTATTGAGCGCCTGCGGCGACGTTGGACCCGATTGCGCTACTCCGGATGCGCGCAATTCCGTGCTCAAGAGCATCGCGGATGACCGGAATAATCGGCTGGTCAATTTCGCGGTCGACAATTCGGACGCGGTCGCGGCATTGCTCAGCCATGCGAAGGCCGACGCTGAAAAGGCGGCGATCAAGGACAAGGCAAAGCAGGACGCGGTCTATTCGCTGGACGATACCATCGTCGTGAATTCGAAAAGCAAGGGCGTGGCGCTGTGCACCGGGCTGTTGTCTCTGCGGATTGGCGATACGACGGTGCAGAAGGAAGTGGACTTCAGGGTGGAGCAGGCGGCGGACGGCAAGACGTCCGTGTCGGTGAAGCCGTTCCAGTTTTGATCTCTACTTGCAGCTGTCGGTCCAGCGGTGGATTGCTTCGCTGCGCTCGCAATGACGGTGTCCGGCGATGCGTCCCGCCGTCATTGCGAGGAGCGCAGCGACGAAGCAATCCAGCTTTTGCGCGTAAAATCGAATTTGTCCTGCGCGTTCAGACTGTTTCTATCTGTCCAGTCCCGTTCGAAAAAATATTCCGCTTCGCATTTCAGGCAAATCAGCTTCTTAACTCCCGCCGTCCTGTCCCGTTGAGGGGCGTTGGCCATCGTCACGAACGTTGGGGCGGGATGCGGTGGACGCGGATGCGCTATTGACGAACAGCGCTGACGCGGACGGTGAAGTCGTGTGGTCCTGACGCCTCGACGCTGGCGTCAAGTCGGCAGCTAGGACGCTGCCGGCGACGGTGACAAAAAAGCCCGATCGCCGGGGAGATCACGAAGTAAGCCGTAAAACCAGCCGCGTGCGGGAATGCCGGGTGTTTCCGGCGTATCCGTGGTGACTAACGCGCGTGTTTTTTTCTACACGCGCGGCTGCGGGTGCGTTGGGCACCCGGCATTCCCCACGCCCTCTGGGCGGATGGTTCTTGCAAGCCTCGGGCGCATCGCGCCGCGGGATTTATACGCATGTCTGACGGTGTCTTAAATCGCGACGAACGCGCCACACACGCCGTGTCGTCCCTGCGAAAGCAGGGACCCATAACCACAGGCGTTCGTTGTGGCGCGAAAGCCGTCGAACAGCGCCTCTCACAATCAGCGTCACGGCGTATGGGTTCCTGCTTTCGCAGGAACGACAACGACTTTTCCCGCCAAACCGGTCTTTTATCTTTTCTACGCACTCAGCGCCGGTTCGCCCTGCGGCTCCAGCGCCTCCGGCTGCAATCCGCCGAAGCGGCGTTCGCGGCCGTGGAACGCGGTCAGCGCCTCGCGAAGATCCTCTTCCCCGAAATCCGGCCACATCCTGTCGGTGAAATGCAGCTCGGCATAGGCGCTCTCCCACAACAGGAAGTCGGACAAGCGCTTCTCGCCGCTGGTGCGGATGACGAGGTCGACGTCGCGCAGCCCCGCCTCGCCGGTGACGAGGTCGGAAAAATTCTCGCGGGTGAGACCGCCGAGGCTTGCGGCCCTGGCCACGGCGTTGAGGATCGCGTCACGCGCGGAGTAATCGACGGCGATGCGCAGGTTCAAGGTTTCGCCGCCGGCAGTCGCCGCCTCGGCGCGGCCGATCGCCTCGGCGATCCCGGCAGGCAAGCGATCGCGGCGGCCGATCACGGTGAGGCGGACGCCGTTGCGCACCAGCGCCTCGACCTCGCTGGCGAGATAGAACCGCAACAGCGACATCAGCGCGGAAACCTCCGCCTTCGGCCGGCGCCAATTGTCGCTGGAGAACGCGTACAGCGTCAGCGTGCCCACGCCCTGCTTGGGCGCGGCCTCCACGACGCGGCGGATCGCTTCGACACCGGCCTCATGCCCGCGCAGCCGCGACATCCGCCGCCTGATCGCCCAGCGTCCGTTGCCGTCCATGATGATGCCGACATGCAGTTTGGTTTGCAGTTCGGATGGAAGACCGCTTTGCATCGCAAAGTTTCCTTGCAAAAAAAGGGAAGGGCTTCAGATGGGGAGGATGCGAAACCGGGCGGCGGGAGCCGCGTCCTTGCTCGCGATCTCTTTGCCCGCGGCTCTGGCGGCGTCGCGCACCAGCCCTTCGAGCACGGCGAGATAATCGAGAAAGCGGCGGCGGCCGGTCTTGGTCAGGCGGCAGGAGGTGTGGGGACGGTTGCCCTCATAGCCCTTCGTCACTTCGACAAGGCCTGCTTCCTGCAGCACCCCGAGATGACGGCTGAGATTGCCGTCGGTGAGGCCGCAGAGCTGCTTGAGATCGGCGAACGCCAGCCCCTTGGGATGCGCCATCAGCGAGGTCAGCAAGCCGAGCCGCGCCTTCTCGTGAATCACGCGGTCGAGGCCGTCATAGGAAAACGGCGCGGCGTTGCCGTCGGTCTTCATCTCAGTCTTCGGCATCATGGTCTCCGGAAGCAAAATGCAGGATCGCGGCCATCAGCAACTGGCCGATCACGAACGGCAGGCCCATGGTCCAGGGCGACAGCGCATGAGTCTGGCTTGCCAGCAGCAGGCAGCCAAAGCCCGCGACGAAATACCAGGCGCCCGCGAACGCTACCGTGCGCGGCAGCGAGCGGACCGAAGCGAACACGCCGAGGCTCACCAGCAGCTGCCACAGGCCGGGCAGCATCCACAGCGTTTCCGGCGCGAACTTCCACAGCATCGCCGCCAGCAGCACGCCGGCGGCGCCGGCGGGAAGAAACTGTTCGACCGCCTGCAGGACCATGGCGTCGGCGAGGCCCGAATGATGCCGCCGCGAGCGCGCCTGCATCTCGGTCCAGATCATGCCGCCCGACACCAGCGCCGCCGCCGCCCAGCCGGCGAGGAACTCCATGGGACTGCCGGTCGGATCGTCGAGCCAGAGGAATTGAAGGATTGCGGTCAGCAGCGCCAGACCGCCGGTGGCGGCGACGGCCGCCGGGCCATAGCCGCGAAACGCGGTGCCGGCGGCAATCTGGCTGCGAATGGCGAAAATGTCGGCCAAGGCCTTGTCGAGATCGCGCATCTGTTGCCCCGCACTTTGCGATGCAAAGCTTACGCAACTGCAAAGTAAAGGCAAGCCCCCGGCGGCCTGCTTTGCGTGACCTTGCTCACATAACCCTGCGTGGGACCGGCCTAGGGTGCCGCCAACGTCAGTCGCAACGCCAACACCGGAGACCTCACATGCGCAAATTCATTCTGATCGCAGCCTTGGTTCTGGCATCCGCCTCGGCGCAGGCCGCAGGCATGCGGGGCCTTACCCTGGCCTCCAGCGACGACCAGACCGCGACGGCGGCCGAGCCGTCGAAGCCGGTCGAAACGCCCAAGGCCGTCGAAACACCCAAGACGGTTGACGAGGCAAAACCTGTCGAGACCCCGAAATATGTCGACCGGCCCGCCGCCGTGAATACGGCCACGGACGCACCGAAGACGGATGCGGTCAAACCGGTAGCCGTGCAGGCGCCGAAGGCTGAACGGCGAAAACCCCGGCGCGACTGGACCGAGGCGCGCATCATCGGCGAACTGCATCGCCACGGCATCTATTGGTAACGCGCCGTCCCATTCGAGTTTCAGCATCGGCCGACCCGCCCGGGTCCGGCCGATGCTTCACTTTCCCGAGAGTTGTGAAGGGGTTCACACCGGAATCCGGCGAACGGTCTATTGACGTGGCGTCTTCGCTGAAAGGATTCGTCCGTGCCGTCACCGCGCAACCAGAGCCCGCAAAATCGCCGCTTCGATTGGCCGGGAATCCTCCGGATCCTGCTGGTGCAGGTACTGGTGCTGGCGGCGCTGATGGTCGCGTTCGTGCGCTATGTGAACTGGTCGTCCGATCAGGCCTGGGCGGAATTTTCGCGCACCTTCATGGCGCCGGCGCCGGACGCGAAACCGGAGCCGAATTCGGCGGCTCCGATGCGGGCTGTCAAAAGCCGGATACCTTGCCCGCGCCGGGTTTGAGCGGCCTCAGATCACTGCGAAACCGTCTGCACCACGCTGCCCACCGCACGCGCGGTGGCGACCGGGAGCTTCATGTCCTTGACCAGACCCTCGTCATACTCGGCGAGCGTCTGCAGCGGCGCCTTGGCCTTCATCTGCACCACTCTGTAGCCGCCGGCCTTCAGCCGGCGAAGCAGGGTCGGCAAGGCTTCCGCGGTGTGCTTCTGGAAGTCGTGCATCAGGATGATGCCCTTGCCCTGCTTGTCCAGCTTGGTCATGACGGTATTGACGATCTGCTCGGGGTTCTTGGCCCGGAAATCAAACGAGTCGAGGTCGCAGGAGAACATCGCGATGTCGCGCGAGCCGAGATAGGCCATCGCGGCGGGCCCGTGCTGCAGCTCCGGAAAACGGAAGAACGGCGAGGGTGCCGCACCCAGCGCCAGCTTGACGGCGCTGTAGCCCTTCTCGATCTCGTCCTTGGCGAGCTGGTCCGTCATCTTCTTGGAATTCAGATTGGCATGCGACCAGGTGTGGGCGCCGACCGTGTGTCCGGCGGCAGCCACCTGCTTGAGGATTTCCGGATGATAGGTGGCATGCTTGCCGATCGGAAAGAACAGCCCCTTGGTGCATTCGTCCGCCAGCGCCTTGAGCACGGCGGGCGTATTGCCCGGCCACGGGCCGTCATCGAAGGTCAGCACGACCTCCTTGTCGGTCAGAAAGTCGAGCTGCTTGAAATGCTGGAAACCGAAACCCGGTCCGCCCGTGGTGTCGATGACCACGACGCGGGACACGCCGAGCGCGTCCGGATTGGCGCAGGTGTTCTTCTGCGGCGGAGGCGCGGCGGGCTTTTCCGGGACGGAAGCGGTGATCTCGAGATCGTCGCGCGCCGGACCCGGCTTCGCCGCGGCAGCGGCCGCCGCAAGCCGCTCGGCGGGTGGCGCGGCGATGGTGTTCGGAGCGGCAAGCGCGAGGCGCGGGGAAGAAGATGGCCAGAAGAACCAGGCCGCCGATATCACGACAGCCGTCACGACGCTCGCGAGCATCAGACCTAACGCGTTACGCATGGTTACACATTCCTAAAAAACGACGCGGCAACTTTCGCCAAGTCATTAATGAGAAATAGTCGTTAACGCAGTGCCAACGAGCGCCGGTTCCCGGCGACAAATCTCGGCTTCAGGAGGGCCTATTCAGTGTGATGGACGTCACAGTCGGAATCAGGCGATTGGGGCACGCTCGAGCCCATCAGAAACGGCCCACCGCACCGGGCCAGAGGGAGCCGATCATGACCGCCTTTCTTAACCGAACCATCCGCCACGCCGGCCTTGCCGCGGCCTTCGCGATCGGCGTCACCGCGCTGTCGCCGAGCGCAAGCTTCGCCTTCAGCGCCGAGGCGCAGCAAATGTGCACCGGCGACGCGTTCCGCCTGTGCAGCTCCGAAATCCCAGACATTCCGGCCATCACCGCCTGCATGTACAAGCATCGGGCCAATCTGAGCCCAGGTTGCCGGACCGTGATGGACCGCGATCTGGCCGCGCAGCAGCCGAAGGTCGCGGCGAAGTAATTTATCCGGTCATTCCGGGCTCGCGCTCTGCGCGCCCCGGAACGACCGATAACGCAAAAACCGTTGCCGCGCCGGTCTACGCGCATTAGAACGCACGGATATACCGACCGGCAAGGCGTAACATCATGGCCAGAATCCTTTTCATCATTCCGTTCATTCTCGTGGCTTCGGTGGCGTCGGCGCAGCAGCAGGGACAAGACGCCTGCGCGCGGGATGTCTCGCGCTTTTGCCGCGCGCACATGAACGACGGCGACCAGATCGTGCTGGCGTGCCTGAAGGAACATCGCGCCAGGCTCAGCAAGGCCTGCGAGAAGGTTCTGACCGATCACGGGCAGTAACGGATCTTACGTACTCCCGCCCGCCGCCGTCGCGACCGGCAGCACCTCGTTGACGGCGCGATCCGGCGTTTCTTCCTTCCAGCGCACCGATCCGAACGGCCGCTCCAGCATGCGGCGCACGCGTACCGGATCGGGCCCGAGATGAAAACCGATCGCGCGCTGGTGCAGCGCGCGCTCGGACTGCGTGGAGCGGTTGCGCTGGCGCAGATAGTCGAACCAGGTCGGGCAGTGATAGCGCTCGGTCCACAATTCGGGATCGGCGATATCGCGCGCGATCGACCAGCCATAGGCGCCGTTGCGCTGGCGGCTGAGCTGCACCTCCTGCATCACATTGTGGAAGGCGCGGGCGCTCTCCTGATCGATGCGGTATTCGATCTCCACCACCAGCGGACCGCTGCGCCCGGTCAGCGCGAGCTGCACCTCCGGATCGGCGAGCACTTCCGCATCCTCGTTGCGTGCGCCAACCCGCGGCATCGGCAGCCAGAGGCCGAGCAATGGCGAGACCAGCATCAGTCCAGCGGACACCAGCAGCGCGGTTTCCACACCGGCCGCGTCGGTCAGGCGCCCCCAGCCCCAGCTTCCGATGGCGATGCCGCCGGCAATCGAAGCCTGGAATGCCGCCAGCGAGCGGCCGGCGACCCACCGCGGCGCCGAAAGTTGCACGCCGATATTGAACAGGGCGACCGCCAGCATCCACACCGCGCCGGCCACCACCAGCGCCGCCGCGGTCAGCACCGGCTCCCGGCTCAGCGCGACCGCTGCGATCGCGCCGCCCATGGAGAGCGCGCAGGCGCGGATCGCCGCCTCGCCGCTCAAGCGCTTGCGGACCTCGCTGATATTGAGCGCGCCGATCACCGCGCCCATTCCGAACGCGCCGAGCATGATGCCGTAGGTCTGCGCGCCGCCATGCAGCAGGTCGCGCGCCACCAGCGGCATCAGCGCCGATACCGAGCCGCCGATAATGCCGGTCACCATCGTGCGCGTCAGCACGATCTTGATCGAAGGCGAATTGGTGATGTAGCGCACGCCCGACACGATGGCGCGGCTGAGCCGTTCGCGCGGCAGGCGCGACGGCTCGCTGACGCGACGCCAGCACAGCAGCACGACCAGGAGCGGCAGATAGAGCGCCGCATTGACGGCAAACGCCGCCACCGCGCCCGCGGTCGCGACCACGATGCCGCCGATCGCAGGACCGAAACTGCGCGCAATGTTGTAACTGATGCCGTTCAACGCCACCGCGGCGGGAAGCGTCTCCTGTGGGACCTGTTCGCTGACCGAGGATTGCCAGGCCGGGCCGAACAGCGCCATGCCGCTGCCGACGAGGAAGCACAATGCGAGCAACAGATTCGGCGTGACAAGGCCAAGCCACGACAATGCGGTCAGCGCAATCGCGCCGGCGAGCGCGATCGCGAGCGCCACCAGCGCGACGATGCGACGGTCATACATGTCGGCGATGGCGCCGGCCGGCATCGCGATCAGCATGATCGGCAGCATCAATGCGGTCTGCACCAGCGCGACCTTGTCGGCGGATGACGTCATCTGCGTCATCGCCCAGGCGGCGCCGACGGCCTGAATCATGAGTCCGAAATTGGACAGCAGGCTCGCGAGCCAGATGCGCCGGAATACCGAATGGCGGAGAGGCGCGGCTATTCCGCCGGCGTTGAAGGTTGAGCGTTTCGGCGGTTCGGTCATATCCGGTTCCGGTTGGCCTGCTACGGCTTGATTCTTCAGGCCGAAGTGATGCCCGCGAAAGTCCATCGCTGTCCAGTGCTTAAGCCCGCTATCAGCGGTCACACAGCGCGGCTAAGGTGCAAATCATAACGGGGAGGTACCATATGAGGATATCGCGGCGGACGATTCTGAAGGGCGCTGGCGCCCTGCCTCTGGCAGCCGGCAATTTTGGCTTCGCCGCGCTGGCGCAGCCGGCCCCCGCCGCTCCGAGCGCGACCGAAATCCCGCCTGTCCTGTTCGTGCATGGCAATGGTGACCACGCGGCGCTGTGGATGACGGCTTTATGGCGGATGGAATCGAACGGGGTTCCGCGCGACCGCCTGTTCGCGATCAATTTCTCCGATCCGCTGGCGCGCGCGGACGATACCAAGGCCGAGCCGAACAAATCCTCGACCGAAGACCAGCGCCGCGAACTCGGCGAAGCCATTCAGGAATTGAAGCGCCGCACCGGCGCGCCGCGCGTGGCTTTGGTTGGCAATTCGCGCGGCGGCTATTCGATCCGGGGGCTCATCAAGAATGGCGGCGGCGCTGATGTCAGTCACGCTGTGCTGTGCGGCGTTCCCAATCACGGCGTTTATGATTGGGACGCTGGTCTGAATAACGAGTTTAACGGCCGCGGCCCGTTCCTGCGCGGGCTGAACGAGGGCGAGAGCGAAGTGACGCCGGGTACCGCGTTCCTGACCCTGCGCAGCGACGGCATGGACAAATACGCGCAACCGGACGGCCGCTTCGTCGGCAAGCCGGGTACCCCGACGGGCGTCACCGCGGAAGGACCGGCGCTCAAGGGTGCCACCAATCTCGCGCTCGGCGCGGTCGATCATCGCGAGACCGCGTTTTCGCCGCGCGCATTCCGCGAGATCTACAAGTTCATCGCCGGGCGCGAGCCGGACAGAGTTGCGATTGCGCCGGAAGCGGAAGTCAGGCTGAGCGGACTGGTGACGGGTACTCCGGGCGGCGTTGCAACCAATCGCCCGGTGGCGGGCGCATCGGTGGAGGTCTATCGCGTCTCTGCCGATAGCGGCGAACGCCAGGGCCCCGCCATTTACGCTTCGCAGACCGGCACCGACGGCCGCTGGGGGCCGGCCAAGGTCGATCCCGCCTGGTATCTCGAAATGGTGCTCACCTCGGCCGGTTCGATCACCACGCATTTCTATCGGTCGCCGTTTCCGCGTTCATCCGATATCGTGCATCTTCGCGCCGCGCGTCCGCCGGGACCCGCTGACGCGGGCGCAGGCTCTGTCGTCCTGATGTCGCGGCCGCGTGGATATTTCGGTCTTCCGCGCGATACCGTGCTGTTCGACGGTAAGGAACCCTCCGATGTGAAGCCGGGTGTGCCCGGCGATTCCATCAGCACGCTGCGGTTTTCAGCCGCGGAAGCCGGACGCCCGGTGGCCGCCGTGTTCAATGAGGAGCGGATTGTCGCGCGGGCCTGGCCGGCGTCGGAAAACAGGATTGCGGTCGCCGAGTTCACTTACTAGCTACTGTCATCGTCATCTTTCGCGAGGCTGCCTGTGAGCATAGCCGAAGCCTTGGGAGTGGAAGCCCTGGACGCGCCGGCCACCCGCCGGCCGTTGGTGCCGCCCTGCCCGCCCCGCGCGCCGGACAATATGACCGCGTTCGGGCGGATGTCGGCGATGCGCGAGAGTCCGATCAACACCTGGGGCCGCCGCGCCTACGAGGACGATATCGTCCAAGGCCGCTTTTTCGGGCGAAGCAGCTTTATCCTCAACACGCCCGATGCCATCAGGCATGTGCTCGTCGACAACTACGAGAATTATACCCGGACGCCGGTCGGCATCCGGGTGTTGCGCCCGATGCTTGGCGAAGGTTTGCTGATCGCCGAAGGCAAGGCCTGGAAGCATCAGCGGCGCACACTCGCGCCGGCGTTCACGCCGCGCGCGGTGTCGATGCTGGTTCCGCACATGATCGCGGTGACCGAGGAAACCATTGCCAAGCTCACGACCAATGTCGGTCAGCCGGTCGATCTGCGCGAGATCATGCAGCGGATGACGCTCGAGATCGCCGGGCGCACGATGTTTTCGTTCGGGATGGATCGGCACGGTGCGGCACTGCGCGACTTCGTCATGGAGTACGGTGCGCGGCTGGCGAGACCACATTTCCTCGACCTGCTGTTGCCGCTGTCCTGGCCTACCCCGCAGGACTTCTCACGCGCGCGCTTCCGCAAACGGTGGACCAGGTTCGTTGCGATGCTGATGGCGGAACGGCGCGCGGCCGGCAAGAAAGCGGACGCGCCGCCGCGCGACCTGTTCGATCTGATGGGAGCGGCGTGCGATCCCGAGACCGGCAATGCCTTCACTGACGAGCAACTCGGCGATGAAGTGGCGACCATGATCCTCGCCGGCCACGAGACCACAGCGACCGCGCTGTTCTGGGCGCTGTATTTGTTAGCGCTCGATCCGGCGACACAGGATGAATTGGCCGCCGAGGTGAATAGTATCGACGCAACCGGCCGCTCCGACGTCGAAAGGCTGAAGTTCACCCGCGCGGTGATCGACGAGACGATGCGGCTTTATCCGCCGGCCTTCCTGATCGCACGCGCCGCCTCTGGGGCGGACACCGTGGCGGGACTGCCCGTCGAACCCAAGGACGTCATCCTGATCGCGCCGTGGCTGCTGCACCGGCACGAAAAGCTCTGGCGCGATCCGAACGCGTTCATTCCGCAGCGCTTCATGCCGCCTGCACCGCCTCCCGACCGCTTCGCCTATCTGCCGTTCGGCGTCGGCGCGCGGATCTGCATCGGCGCGCATTTCGCGCTGGTGGAAGCAACGCTGGCGCTGGCCAGGATCATGGCTGCGTTCCGGGTCGAACTGCTCGACAAGACGCCGGTGATGCCGATCGGCGTGGTGACGACGCAGCCGGATCGCTCCCCGATGTTCCGCATCATACGCCGGTGACGAAGGCATTGCTTGGACGTTACGGCAATCTGCCTTAGGTTCGACTCATGAGTGAAACCCAGGCGCAGTTTTCGGTACTGAAACAGACCGCCGACCCGGCGGTGGCCGACGCCATCCGCGAGCTGATCGAAAATGGCCAGGACCACGAGCTCAACCGCATCAATCTGCTGGATTTTTCGACGCGGACCGGGCTCGACGAAGAGCGGGTGATTTCCGGCTTTCTGCATGCGTCCCGGCTCGGGCTGTTCGACCTCACCTGGAACGTGCTGTGCCCCGGCTGCGGCGGCGTGCTGGACGCCCACTCCACGTTGAAATCGCTGCGTCACGACGACTATCATTGCGGGCTGTGCGCCTGCGGTTACGAAGCGTCCGTCGACGAACAGGTCGAAGTCGCCTTCACGGTCAGTCCGCGGGTCCGCCGCATCGCGGCGCATGATCCCAATACGCTGCCGCTCTGGGAATACTTCAAGCAAGTGTTCTGGAGTTCGGGCGTCGATTTCAACGAGGAATCGTTCGCGGCACTCTCCAATGACGTCGTGCTGGACGCGCTCGAACTGCCGGCGGGCGAGAAGGCGACGATGTCGTTGCAATTGCCGCCGGATTTCATCATCGTATTCGAGCCGGTGACGCACGCCGCGCAATTCATCGACGTGCAGGGCGAGCCGACCAAGGAGCGTCAGCAGCTGTCGCTGATCTACAACAGGCTACAGGCGCCGACCGGAACCATGACGCTGCGCCCGGGCCCGCTGCGGCTGTCGCTCGACAATCAGGCCGGCGTGCGGGTGCTGCCGTCGGTGTTCGTCGCGGCCGAAGCGCTCCATCATCTGATAGGCAAGCGCAAGCCGTTCCTCACCGCCAAGCGGATGCTGACCAACCAGACCTTCCGCGACGTCTTCAAGGCCGACAACCTCAACATCGATCAGCGGCTCAAGATCACGTCGCTGACGTTCCTGTTCACCGACCTCAAGGGGTCCACCGCGCTGTACGAGCGGGTCGGCGATCTCGCCGCCTTCGATCTGGTGCGCGCGCATTTCCATGCGCTGCTTGAGATCATCTCTTCGGAGAAAGGCGCCGTGGTGAAGACCATTGGCGACGCCGTGATGGCGACCTTCATCCGGCCCGAACATGCGATCGCGGCGGGTTTGCGGATGCGCGCCGCCATGGATGCGCTCAACGCCGAGCGCGGCACCGACGATCTGGTGGTCAAGATCGGCATTCATGAAGGCCCCTGCCTCGCCGTGATGCTCAACGAGCGCCAGGACTATTTCGGCCAGACAGTCAACATCGCAGCCCGGGTGCAGGGCCTTTCGACCTCGCAGGCGATCCACATCACCGGCCCGGTGATCGAGGCCCCGGCGGTCGCCGCGATCCTGGATCGGGAGGCGATCAAGCCGATCCAGAAGCAGGCGGCGCTGCGCGGCATTGCCGACAAGATCGTGGTCTACGAAATCCCCTGAGATTGCCGAAACGTAATGCGGGCGCCGAAACCGCGTGGATTGCGCGGGTTGGCTTTCCGGCCCATATATCGGCCATAGCAACCAACGGACTTCGCGGGATTTCGGTAGGAAAAATGCTGGACGGACTTCGCCAATTCATTGCCGATGTTGTTTCGCCAACCGCGCGTGGGCAGCAATCGTTTGACGATACCGGTTATCGTCTGGCGGCGACCGCGCTGTTGATTCACGTCATTTCGCTTGACGGCGAACCGTCGGCCGCGGAAAAGCGCAAACTTCACAGCATGATCGAAAGCCGCTTCGGACTTGATCCCGGCAAGGCGGATCAGTTGATCGCGTCCGCGACGCTGGTCGAGGGCGAGGCAGTCGATCTCTATCATTTCACCAGCGTCATCATGCGTTCGGTGGACGAGGCCGGCAGGCTCCGCATCGTCGAGATGATGTGGGAGCTGGTCTATGCCGACGGTCAGGTCAGCGAGTTCGAGGACAATGTGGTGTGGCGCGCGGCTGATCTCTTGGGCGTATCCGCGCGCGACCGGATCGATCTCAAGCATAGCGTGGCCGCCCGGCAGGCAGCGGCGACCGCGGGCAGCTGAAAATATCGCGGCGCGGCAATGTGCCACGCTGCGGGGCCTGGGCTTCGCGCCCCTTGGCGTGTGCGTTGCCGGACATGACGAAATTTTAATGTCTATGTCAATTGACCAATCGCCGATGCGATTAGCCCCGAAATGTCTTGATTTAACGCGGTAGCATTGTGCGTCTGAGCGCGCCGCCATGCTTGCGGGTGGCTTGCATCCCACCTAAGGCGTATGCTTTCTCGAATGCGTTAGCCGCCTATCCTGCAATAATTTTAAGAGCATTGAATCGTGACCGAGCGTGTAACGCTAATTACCGGTGCCTCGGCGGGGATAGGCACCGAACTGGCGCGCGTTTTCGCATCAAAAGGCCATCGCCTGGCTCTGGTGGCGCGGCGCGCGGATCGACTGACGGCGCTGGCGGACGAAATCGCCGCTGCCGGCGGCGCTGCTGCGCCGATCGTGATCGTGTGCGATCTCGAACAGCCCGATGCCGGCGATCGGATCGCGGCGGCATTGACCGCCGAAGGGGTGGAGATCGAATACGTCGTCAACAATGCAGGCTTTGGCTTGTTCGGTCATGCGATCGAGCTGGATCGCGCGGCGCAGCTTGGCATGATCGCCGTCAACATCCGCGCCATGACCGAATTGTCGCTGCGGTTTTCCGATCAGCTGATCCGGCACCGCGGCGGCATCCTCAACGTCGCTTCGATCGCCAGCTTCCTGCCCGGACCGGGAATGGCGGTCTATTACGCCTCCAAGGCCTATGTTCTCTCGTTCAGCGAGGCGATGCGCCGCGAACTCGCCCCGCGCGGCGTGCGGGTGACCGCGCTATGTCCGGGGCCGGTGCCGTCGGAATTTCAGGAGCGGGCGGGGTTTGAACCCGGATTTGACTCCGCGATCCTGAACGTCTCCCCGGCTAATGTCGCAAAGGCAGGGTATCGCGGGCTAATGGCCAACAAGCGCGCGGTGCTGCCCGGCGTCGGCATCAAGGTCCTGCCGTTCCTGCTCCGGCTGTTTCCGCGCGGGTTCATCCTCGCGGCGGTTGGCAGGTTCCAGCTCAGGAAGCGACGGTAAGGCGTCCATCTCCTTTCCTTGGCCCGCAATTTGCTTGAACCTGCATGTCAATTTCTGCGACCGCCCCACGGAATTAAGGATGCATTAAGGGCGATTCTGGCTTGATAGGCGGGAAAGCGAAGATCAATTGATGTCGTGCCATTCGATCAAATCTGACGCCGAAAACGTGCTGCATCTTCCCGATAGAGTGCGAACGGTTTCTGCCGCGCCTTCCTCCGCCGGGCCGTTGCTGCCGGTTCTGATCATCCTGCACCAGGAAACCTCGACGCCGGGCCGCGTCGGCAATGTGCTGCGGGCGGTTGGGCATCCCCTCGATATCAGGCGTCCCCGGTTCGGCGACCTGCTTCCGGAAACGCTGGAAGGTCATGCCGGCGCTGTCATTTTCGGCGGCCCGATGAGCGCCAACGATCCGGATGATTACGTCCGCCAGGAGATCGACTGGATTGAGGTGCCGCTCCAGGAGCGGCGGCCGTTCCTGGGGATTTGCCTGGGCGCGCAGATGCTCGCGATGCAGCTCGGCGCGCGGGTGGCGCCGCACCCCGAAGGCCGCGCGCAGATCGGATATTACCCGATCCGCCCCACGCCCGCGGGGCTGAAGATCTGTCCGAATTGGCCGGATCATGTCTACCACTGGCACCGCGAGGGATTTGAACTTCCCCACGGCGCTGAATTGCTGGCGGAAGGAAGCGATTTTCCAGTCGAGGCGTTCCAGCTGGACCATGCGTTCGGCTTCCAGTTCCACCCCGACGTCACCTACGCGATGATGCATCGCTGGACCACGCGCGGCCATGCCCGCCTCGAATTGCCGGGCGCGCGGCCACGCCATCATCACTTCGCGGATCGTGCGGTACATGACGTGACCGAGCGCGCCTGGCTGAAGCAATTCATCGATGGCTGGCTCGCCAGAGCGCCGCTGTCGGCGATGTCGGAAGCCGCGGAATAGCCCACCTTTCCATTTCCGCAAATATGATAGTGTCGGCCCAACAAGCTTGCGGCATATCAGCAAGCGACGCGGGAGGCGACATGACGGGCAGCGAGTTCGCGCAGCTGTTGGACGACTTCACGCTGTCGGCGGAATCCGGAAACGGCGCGCGTTTCGCCAACCACTTCACCGAAGACGCCATCTACCACGACTATATCTACGGTCCGCATAAAGGCCGCGGCGGCATCGCGCATATGATGCAGGATCTGTTTCACCGGGACGCCGCCGACTATCGCTGGGAAATGTTTGATCCCGTGTTCGACGGCGAAATGGGATATGCGTGGTCGCTGTCGAGCTTCACGTCGAAGATCCCGCAATTTCAGGGAAAGCCCGTCGTGATCGACGGCATGAGCCGCTTCATCGTCCGCGACGGTCTGATCGCCGAATACCGTGAATCCGTTAACGGCGGGGTCGCGATGGCTCAGCTCGGGGTCGAGCCGGAGCGCATGACAAAGGTGTTCATGCGCTGGAGCGGCTGGCTGAAGGAACGGCCGGAAACGGTGGCCTATCTGGCGCGACCAGCCGGGGCACGCGCCAGGCGGCGCGTATGAAACAGCAATCAACAACAAGACGTCGTTGAAAAAGACGACAAGCACAGGGAGAGCGCGGGTGACCTATCAGCATATTCTGTACGACGTGAGCGAGAAGGTCGCGACCATCACGCTCAACCGGCCGGACCGCATGAATGCGTGGACGCCAATCATGGAGCGCGACGTTCGCCACGCCATGGAGACCGCCGCCACCGCCGACGATGTCCGCGTCATCGTGCTCACGGGAGCAGGGCGCGCGTTCTGCGCCGGCGCCGACATGGACGCGCTGAAGGGCCTCGATCCCGACGACATCAGGCGCGCCACGAGCCTGCCGCCGTTCGACATGAACCGCAGGCCCGACTGGCAGGCGCGCTATGCCTACTATCCGTCGATTCCCAAGCCCGTCATCGGAATGCTGAACGGCGCCACCGCGGGCATCGGGCTCGTGCACGCGCTGTATTGCGACCTGCGCTTCGCCGCCGACAATACGGTTTTCACCACCGCGTTCTCGCGGCGCGGGCTGATCGCCGAGCACGGCATCAGCTGGATGCTGCCGCGCATCGTCGGCCATGCCAATGCGATGGACTTGCTGATGTCGGCGCGCCGGGTGTCCAGCGAAGAGGCGCTGCGCATCGGTCTGGTCAATCGGCTGTACCCGCCCGAACAACTGCGCGAGCAGACCTATGCCTACGCGCGCGATCTGGCCGATTTCGTCTCGCCGAGCGCGATCGCGGTGATCAAGCGGCAGCTCTACGACGTGCCGTTCCAGACGCTCGCCGAAGCGACCATCGACGCCAACCGGGAAATGGTGGTGGCGCTGCGCGGCAGCGATTTCCGCGAAGGCGTGGCAAGTTTCATGGAGAAACGGCCGCCGAGGTTTACGGGGAAGTGAGGGGGCGCGGGGCTTGCAGAGGCCCGGCTTCGCCCTGCGGGCCACGCCGCGGCAGCCTTGGCTTGCTTCGCTACGGCACGGTGTGGCTTGCCGAGTCGTAGCTTGCGAAGCAAACGAAGGCTGGTGGAGCCAGGCGGGATCGAACCGCCGACCTCGTCATTGCGAACGACGCGCTCTCCCAGCTGAGCTATGGCCCCATCGTGACCGCCTCGTGAGAGTCGGCCAGCGATTGGCGCCATTTACAATCCGCGCCAAGGTCAAGTCAAGAACGGCGAAATCGCCGTTTTCGGCTTTATTTGCCCGGAACTTCCCTTGTTTGCGGGGGGTGGAACCGATATCTAGCAAGAAGTCGAATCCGCGACCGAACCGCGAGTAAAGCCTGCCCATGCGTGCCGTTCTCGACATCGTTCTTATCGTTCTGGACCTTTATGTCTGGCTGCTGATTGCCTCCGCCATCCTGTCCTGGCTGATCGCCTTCAATGTCGTGAACACGCGCAACGCGTTCGTGTCGGCGGTGGCGGAATTCCTGTACCGGATCACCGAACCGCTGCTGGCGCCGATCCGCTCCATCATGCCGAATCTCGGCGGGCTCGATATCTCGCCGATCATCCTGATCCTGATCATCATGTTCATCCAGCGGGTGATCACGTACTACATCTATCCCAGCGTATTCTGACCGCGGGCGAACGCCTGATGGACGCCTCATGGATCCCTGGCGCTACTCCACCCAAGGCGTGAGCGTGGCGCTCCGGGTGACGCCACGCGGCGGTCGTGACGACATCGACGGGCTTGAGACGCTCGCGGACGGCCGCGTCGTGGTCAAGGTGCGGGTTCGGGCCATCGCCGATGGCGGCGAGGCCAACCGCGCGGTGACCGAGCTGATGGCGAAGGCGCTCGGGGTACCCAAGGCGAAAGTGCGGATTCTCTCCGGCGCGACCTCACGCCTGAAACAGATTGCCGTGGACGGCGACCCGGCAAAGCTCGGCGACGCCTTGCGAAAGCTCATCGCGGCAAAGCCGGACTCATCTGAAGACAAAGGACAGAAATGACGGCCCGGATCATCGATGGAAAGGTCATTGCCGCGGAGCTTCGCGCCCGCGTTGCCGACGAGGTCGCGCGCATCAAACGCGAAAACGGGCTGACGCCTGGGCTCGCGGTGGTGTTGGTCGGCAGCGATCCCGCCAGCCAGGTCTATGTCCGCAGCAAGCACAAGCAGACCCAGGCCGCGGGCATGGCGTCGTTCGAGCACGTGCTTTCCGCCGATGTCGCGCAGGACGATTTGCTGGCGCTGATTGCCAAGCTCAATCGCGATCCCGCCGTGCACGGCATCCTGGTGCAATTGCCGCTGCCGAAATCGCTGCATACCGAAACCATCATCAACGCCCTCGATCCCGCCAAGGATGTCGACGGGCTGCATCCGAACAATGCCGGACGGCTTGCGGGCGGTTTCAACGCGCTGTCGCCCTGCACGCCGCTCGGCTGCATCATTCTGACCAAGAGCGTGCACGCCTCGCTGGAAGGCATGAACGCCATCGTGATCGGCCGCTCCAATCTGGTCGGCCGTCCGCTGGTGCAGTTGCTGCTGAACGAAAACGCCACGGTGACGATCGCGCATTCGCGCTCGCGCGACCTCAGAGAACTCTGCGCCCGCGCCGATCTGGTCTACGCCGCCGTAGGCCGACCGGAAATGGTGCGCGGCGACTGGATCAAGCCCGGCGCCACCGTGATCGACGTCGGCATCAACCGGATGCCCGGCGCCGGCGGCAAGGACCGGCTGGTCGGCGACGTCGCCTTCGCCGAGGCGCAAAACGTCGCCGGCGCCATCACGCCGGTGCCTGGCGGCGTCGGCCAGATGACGGTGGCGTGCCTCCTGGTCAACACCCTGCGCGCGGCTTGCGCGATTCACGGATTGCCGAAGCCGGCCGTGTGAAGAAGGCCGTCACCCCGCCGCGTTTTCGATCAGGCGCCGGTAGAACCGGATCATGTCGGCATAGCCGTCGATGCTGAGGCGCTCGTTGGTGCCGTGGAATCGCTTCAGGTCGTCGGCGTTGGCGCGCACCGGCGAAAAGCGGAAAATGTTGTCGGCAACGCCGACGTAGTGCCGCGAATCGGTCCCCGCCAGCATCAGGCCGGGCGCGACGACGACGTCGGGAAAAATCTCCCGGATGGTGCGGTTGAGCGTCTGATAGGCGGCCCGATTGATGTCCGTCACCGGCGTCGGTTCGGCATTGCCGGCAAACGGCTCGATGGTGATGCGGTCGTCGTTGATGGTGCGGCGGGCATGGTCGATCACGCTGGCCTGGCTGTCGCCCGGCATCAGCCGGAAGTTGACGCTGGCCGAGGCGTTGCCGGGCAGCACGTTGTCCTTGTCGCCGGCATTGAAGATCGTCAGCGCGGTGGTGGTGCGCACCATCGCCTCGGTGGGACCGGTCTTTTCGAACTCGCGCAGCAACAGCGGCTTGAACAGCCAGAGGTTGGAGAGCACGACGCGATTGAAGCCGCGCATCTCCGGCGCCAGCGTGTCGAACATCTCGGCGGCCGCGCCGCTCATCTGCATCGGCAGGCGATGCTCTTCCAGTTTGGTCAGCGCCGCGCTCATCATGCCGATCGCGGTCTCGCGCGGCGGCATCGAGGAATGGCCGGGCGTGGCATGCGCGGTCAGTACCAGCGTGGCATAGCCCTTCTCGGCGACGCCGATCAAGGCCGCGGGCTTGTCGAGGCCCTTGATGAGGCCTTCGGCGATCAGGAGCCCCTCATCAATCGCGAAGTCGAGCCGGATGCCGCGGGCGGCGAGAGCGGCCGCAATCGCCTTGGCGCCGCGGGTGCCCGCCACTTCCTCGTCATGGCCGAACGCGAAATAGATGGTGCGCTTCGGGCGGAAGCCCTGCCTGGCCATCGCGTCGGCGGCCTCCAGGATCGAATAGAGGTTGCCCTTGTCGTCCCAGGAGCCCCGGCCCCAGATGAAGCCGTCGGCGATGACGCCGTCATAGGGCGGCTTAAGCCAGTCCTTCTCGGTGCCCGACGCGACCGGCACCACGTCCTGATGCGCGAGCAGCGCGATCGGCAGCGCCTTCGGGTCGGTGCCTTCCCAGCTGTAGAGCAGGCTGTAGCCGGCGATGAGCTCGCGCCTGGCGGCGGCATGAAAGGCCGGAAAACTCTTCAGGATGTGCGCCTGCAGGCCGCGCAGCGCCTCGGTGTCCTGGTCCGGATTGTCAAAACTCGAAATGGTCCGGAAGCGGATCGCCTCGCTCAGCCGCGTGGCTGCGCCAGACTCGTCGACCGCCGCGCGCGGCACGGAAGCGACCAGAAGCTGCCGCGAGCCATGGGTGACCACGTTGAACGCCAGCACGCCGGCGACAACGACGATCGCCGCGATCGCGAGCAGCAGGGTGTTGCGGATGATCTTCAGCAGCCGGCGCATGGGTTTTCCCCGATTTCTCCGTCATGGCCGGGTCAAAGCCGTCCGAAGGACGACGTCGCTTCCGCTTGCCTGTGTCCCGGCCATCCACGTGTCTCTCGCCGCAAGCTTTAAAGACGTGGATGCCCGGCACAAGGCTGCACAAGGCCGGGCATGACGAGATTCGCTATAACGAGCCATTCCGCCGGCAACCGCCTACTTCGCGTTCGCCTTTGCCCGCGCGATGCCTTCCGCGATCAGCTGGTGGGCGTCGTCCGCGCCGCCCCATCGCAGCACCTTCACCCATTTGCCCGGCTCTAGGTCCTTGTAATGCTCGAAGAAGTGCTGGATCTGGGCCAGCGTGATGTCGGGCAAATCGCTGTAGGTCTTCACCTTGTCGTAGCGCTGGGTCAGTTTCGAGGATGGCACGGCGATGATCTTCTCGTCGCCGCCGGCCTCGTCTTCCATCAGCAGCACCCCGACCGGCCGCACGCTCATCACGGCGCCGGGCACGATGGCGCGGGTGTTGGCGACCAGCACGTCGCAGGGGTCGCCGTCGTTCGAGAGCGTATGCGGGATGAAGCCGTAATTGCCGGGATAACGCATGGCGGTATAGAGAAACCGGTCGACCACCAGCGTGCCAGCCTCCTTGTCCATCTCGTATTTGATCGGCTCGCCCCCGACCGGCACTTCGATGATGACGTTGACCTCACGCGGCGGATCATTCCCGATCGAGATGGCGTCAATACGCATGGAGGGCTCCGCGGGGCTTTGAAGTTAAGTCCTGGCAATGGGCACACCGGCCGGTCAAGGCTTCTGCCGGTCAAGGCTCCGGCGCGCATTGCGAACCGGTCTCAGCTGGTCCAGGCGAAGGCGACCTTGTCGAGCGACTTCGGCCCGAACTTCTCCGAGGAGCGCGCGACCATGCGGCCGCCGAGGGCGCGGTAAAACTCGGTCGCGGGATCGTTGTCGGAGAGCGCCCAGATTACCATGCTCTTCAGGCCGCTCTGCAACAGGTCGCGCCGTGCGGCCGTGAACAGCCGGCGGCCGAAGCCGAGGCCCTGAAATTCCGGGCGCAGATAAAGCTCGTAGATCTCGCCTTCGAAGTGCAGGCTGCGGGCGCGGTTGCGGCCGTAATTGGCATAGCCCGCGACCTTGTCGCCGAACACCAGTACGCTGACGCGGCTGCCCTTGCGGATCGCGCTGTCCCACCATTGCGGACCGCGGCGGTTGATGAGCTTCTCCAGCTCGGCGCCGGGGATGATGCCCTGATAGGCCGAACGCCAGGCTTCATCATGGGTGGACGCTACCGCTGCCGCATCCGCAGCTTTGGCCGGTCGAACCTCGATCAGGGTTGTGCTCATGACCCAATCAAAGCAAGTCGCAGCCCCGGCTTCAAGGTCTATCCTTAATTATGGGTTAACCTGTGGATTTTTGGCATCAGTTTTTGCCTCTGCCTGTACCGAAAAAGGACAAGGAGCCGTCTGAGGCGGCCGTTGAGCGAAGGATTGGCGGGACGGGCCGGTGTCGGCAGGTCCAAAACCCGACCGGGCCGGGTCACCTTCACGGAAAAATGCGCTGGATTTGATTCGCCGTGCGTATTCTCTTGGGCAGTCCGAGCCCATCCGCGTCAGGCAAATCCATGCAATCGTTCAAGGCGCTTTCCGCTCTGGTTGTGCTCGGAATGGTGTGTGCGCAAAGCGCGACGGCGCAAGCCCCATTCGGTGCGCAAGGCGCGGAAGCCGAACCGAACAGGATGCAGCCATGGCTGGTGCCGTCGCCGGACCCGGCCACATCAGCACATGCCGTGCTGTTTCGTCCGCCAGGCGACGGGCCGTTCCGGCTGGCGGTGATCGCGCACGCCTCGACCCAGAACGTCTTGCGTCGCGCGCAAATGCCGCAGCCCGAATACCGCGCGCTGGCGGCCTGGCTGGTGGCGCGCGGCTTTGCGGTGCTGGTGCCGGAACGGCCGGGCCATGGCGCGACGGGAGGAAAATATCTCGAAGATCAAGGCGGCTGCGACGAGGCCGATTATTCGCATTCAGGCCGTGCCACCGCGGACGAGATCGCGGCGGCGCTGAATTATCTGCGCGGACAATCCTTCATCCGGCGGGATGGCGCCATCGTTCTCGGCCACTCGGCCGGCGCCTGGGGCGCGCTGGCGCTGGCGCGCGAAAATCCGCAAGGATTGGCGGCGATTGTCGCATTCGCGGCCGGCCGCGGCGGCCATGCGAATGATTTCCCCAACCAGGTCTGCGCGCTGCACACGCTGATCGCGTCGGCGGCCGAATTCGGCGAGGGGGCGCGCGTGCCGGTGACCTGGCTGGTGGCGGCCAATGACAGCTATTTTCCGCCCGATCTGTCACGGAGGCTCGCCGACGCGTTCCGCAGCGGGGGCGACAAAGTGGAGTTTTATCTTTTGCCGGCGTCCGGCGGCGAAGGTCACTGGCTGGCGGAAACCGAATCCGGCGTGAAGATCGCCGGACCGGAGTTGGAGCGCGCGCTGAAGCTGGCGAGCCCGAGACGGGACAGAAAGCCATGACGGCGCCCGCGACCAACCCGTGGCCGGACGATGACGTGATCCTCTACGACGGCGTCTGCGTGTTCTGCTCGCGCTGGGTCCGCTTCGTCGCGACGCGCGACGTGGCGCAGCGATTCCGCTTCACCGCGATTCAATCCGGCTATGGCACGCGGCTGGCGCAGGCGTTCGGCATCGATCCGGACGATCCCGACACCAATGCAGTTGTTCACGGCGGTGTCGCCTGGTTCAAATCCGACGCCGCGCTGATCGTGCTGGGTGAGCTGCCGGGCTGGAGATGGGTGCGCGTGTTGCGCGGGATACCAAAACCGCTCCGCGACGCCGTCTACAGCCTCGTTGCCCGCAATCGCTATCGGATTTTCGGGAAGTATAAGGAGTGCTTCGTGCCGGATGCGCAGTTGAGGGCGAGGGTGATCGAGTAAGCTGTCACTCCGGGGCGATGCGAAAGCATCGAACTACGATGTGCAATTGCACATCTGAGGTCTGGTCCTCCGGACCATCCCGGAATGACGAGATCGGCAATCATCCCTTCGCGAGCGTGCCCATCACCTCTTCCGCCGCCCGCTCCCCGCTGTCCCGCGCCCCATGCGCCGTCGAGAAAAACTCCGGCGAGGTGGCTTCACCAGCGAAGAACAGCCGGCCGTCGACCGGCGCGGCCAGCACGGCGCGCTGGCCGGCGTGGCCGGGCAAGGCGTGCGAGTATGAACCTCGCGCGAAGGGATCGTGGGCCCAGCGCGATTCCGCCAGCGGTTTTAATCGCCGGCGGAAATCCGAGCCGAGCAGGGCCACGATCTCGTCGATCGACTGCGCGGCCAGCGCGCCGTCGCCGGCATCTTCCAATTGTTGCGCGAAGCGGCCGCCGAAGAAGCCTTCGATGCAGGGCTGGCCGAACGGGCGCAGATGAAAAGTGCCCATCGCGGTGCGCATGGTGGCGCCGCGCAGATTGCCGTCTTTCGGCAACGCGTCATTAGAATCTTGCGGCTGATCCAGCGCCAGCATGACCTTGTCGGCGAGCCCTAGCGGCAGGCCGCACGCGGCGTCGACTTTTGCAGGCAGTGCCGGGTGAAAGCGAATCGTCTCGTCGGCGATCAGGTTGGTCGGCACGGTCACGATCGCTTTGCCGGCGGAAAGCGTCCCGCGCGAGGTCTCGATCCGCACGCGCCTGCCGGAATGGTCGATCAGGGTGACCTGCGTGTTCAGCGCCAGCGGGCAGGACGCGCCATAGGCCGCCATCAGTGCGCCGTAGCCGCGCCGCACCCGCCAGTTGATCTCGGTGTCCTCATAGGCGTCCATGTCGAGGATGGAGACCTGGTCGAGTTCGCAGCCGTTCACATAGGTCGAGATCGCATCGATCATCGGATTCCAGCGATTGCCGGGCTCGAGACAGGCGTTCGCGGCGCTGTCGCTGCCACTCTTTGCCAACCTTCTGGCGGCCTCCTCGGCGCGGTCGTAAAAATCTTCCAGCGCCCCGATGAAGTCGGCGCGCTCCCGGGGCGGAAAGGCCTCATCGAATGCCTCCTCGCGCCACGGCGGGCGGGTTTTGTCGATCTCGAAATTCAGCTGCTCGGCGATCCCGACGAACGAATTCCTGTCCGCCGAATGCAGCCAGCCGCAGCCGACGTCGAAGGTAATTTCCGGCGCCGCCATGATGGTATGGCCGCGGCCACCGACGCGATCGCGCGCTTCCAGCACGATGATCGAGAGGCCGGAATTGTTCAGCGCGTGGGCGGCACCGAGGCCTGCGGCGCCGGCGCCGATGATGGCGACATCGACTTCGGAGGGGAGGGACATGAGGTGAGGCGATGGTGAGTGGCGAATAGAACGTTGCTTATATGGCTCGTCTACTCGCCATTCGCTACTCCCTATTCGCCGACTTACGCCACCGCTTCCTTGGTCTTCTCCGCGCGCTTGCGCTCGTTGGCGTCGAGGAACTTCTTGCGCAGCCGGATCGACTTCGGGGTGACCTCGACCAGTTCGTCGTCCTCGATATAGGCCAGCGCCTTTTCAAGGGTCATCTGGATCGGCGGGGTCAGGCGCACCGCTTCGTCCTTCGAGGTGGTGCGGATATTGGTGAGCTGCTTGCCCTTGAGGATATTGATCTCCAGATCGTTCTCGCGGGTGTGCTCGCCGACGATCATGCCCTTGTAGACCTTACAGCCGGGCTCGATCATCATCGGACCGCGGTCTTCCAGCTTGAACATGGCGTAGGCGACCGCCTCGCCCTGATCGTTGGAGATCAATACGCCGTTGCGGCGGCCCTGGATGTTGCCCTTGTAGGGCGCATAGCCGTGGAACAGCCGGTTCATGATCGCGGTGCCGCGGGTGTCGGTCAGGAGTTCGCCCTGATAGCCGATCAGGCCTCGCGTGGGCGCATAGAACACCAGCCGCAGCCGGTTGCCGCCGGAGGGACGCATCTCGATCATCTCGGCCTTGCGTTCGCTCATCTTCTGCACGACGACGCCGGAATGCTCCTCGTCGACGTCGATCACGACTTCTTCGATCGGCTCCTGCCACTCGCCGGTGGCGTCGTCCTTCTTCATCACGACGCGCGGGCGCGATACCGACAGTTCAAAACCTTCGCGGCGCATGGTCTCGATCAGGATCGCGAGCTGCAATTCGCCGCGGCCCGAGACTTCCATGGAATCCTTGTCGTCGGCTTCGGTGACGCGCAGCGCGACATTGCCTTCGGCTTCGCGCAGCAGGCGGTCGCGGATCATGCGGCTGGTCACCTTGTCGCCTTCGGTGCCCGCGAGCGGCGAGTTGTTGACGATGAACGACATCGACACGGTCGGCGGATCGATCGGCTGCGCCTTCAAGGGCACATCGACGGAGGGATCGCAGAACGTGTCGGCGACGGTGCCCTTGGTGAGGCCGGCAATGGCGACGATGTCGCCGGCTTCGGCCTCTTCAAGCGGCGTGCGCTCGATGCCGCGGAAGGCGATGATCTTGGTGATACGCCCGGTCTCGATCAGCTTGCCGTCGCCGCCCAGCACCTTGACGGCCTGGTTCGGCTTGATGGTGCCGGAGGTGATGCGGCCGGTGATGATGCGGCCGAGATAGGGGTTGGCCTCCAGAATGGTGCCGATCATGCGGAACGGCCCTTCCTCGACGGTCGGCGGCGCGACGTGACGCAGGATCAGGTCGAACAGCGGCTGCATGCCGGCGTCCTTCGGACCATCCGGGCTTTCCGCCATCCAGCCCTGCTTGGCCGAGCCGTAGAGAATCGGAAAATCGAGCTGCTCTTCGGTGGCGTCCAGCGCCGCGAACAGGTCGAACACCTCGTTGATGACTTCGGTCGGCCGTGCGTCGGGGCGGTCGACCTTGTTGATGACCACGATCGGCTTCAGCCCGACCTTGAGCGCCTTCGACACCACGAATTTGGTTTGCGGCAGCGGGCCTTCGGCGGCGTCCACCAGCACCAGCGCGCCGTCCACCATGTTCAGGATGCGCTCGACCTCGCCGCCGAAATCGGCGTGGCCCGGAGTGTCGACGATGTTGATGCGGGTGTCCTTCCACTGCACCGAGGCCGCCTTGGCGAGAATGGTGATGCCGCGCTCGCGCTCCAGATCGTTGGAGTCCATGGCACGCTCGACCACCCGCTGGTTGTCGCGATAGGTGCCGGATTGCTGCAGCAGGCGATCGACCAAAGTGGTTTTGCCGTGGTCGACGTGGGCGATAATGGCGACGTTGCGGAGGTTCATAGCTGTTCTTCTGGCTCGGACAATGGCTGGAGCACGATCTCACCGGAAAACCGGGACCCACTTTTCCGGATCACGCTCAAAACCTGAAATTCTGGAAGGTGCAAGGCACCTAAAAAGGAAGCCCGGCCAAAAGGACCGGGCACACCTTACTCGTTGCGCTGCAATATAGTCAGAAAACGCTAAAAAACAATGGCTTGTTGAGGGGGTGCTTGACCGATTTTCCGTCATACCGGCGTCATTTTGGCCGCCGCCGGGCTCATTCGGTCACATCTCATGGCCTTCGGCTGTGGGACGCGGCCCGGATCATCATCACACCGAAAAAACCGACCGCGAGGCCGGCGGCCACCAACGGCGCAAAGCCGCCACCCGAACACGGTTGAGACAGCACGATTCAGCTGAAAATGATGGCAACCAGCCCTGGCGCTACCCCACCGCCGCGTGCGACTCTTCGGTCGGGTAGACCCCGCGCAGCACCTCGTCGAAGTGATTTTTGACGGATTCGTTGCAAAGGCAGGCCCGGGTCTGCAGCGCCTCGCGGTTGCGCACCAGGATCGAGCCGCGGCGGGTCTCCAGAATCCCTTCCGCCTTGAATGTCTGCATTACCCGGCTGGTATAGCTGCGGCCGACCCCGAGCAGGGTCGCGAGCTGCTCGTGGGTCAGCGGCACGACGTCCGCGCCATCGGTCCGCTCCATCGCCGAGATGATCCATTTCGCGGTGCGCTGCTCGATCGAATGGATCGCATTGCAGGCCGTCGACTGGAAGATCTGGGCAAGCATGCAGTCCGCGTAACGCGAAAACACGTTACTCAGCGTGGAAGACTTTGCTTTTGCGGCATCCAGCTTGCTGACATGCAGGCGCGCGAAAGACCCGCCGAACTTGACCATGATCCGGGTATAGGCCGGCAGATATCCCTGGCTGACAATTCCACCGACGGCGCCCTCGCGGCCGACCAGGATGGTTTCGACATCGCGGCCGTCCTCATTGGCCACCAGGTAAGACGCAAGCGAAGGTCCGCAGGGAAAGTGGACGATCTCGACGTCGTCACCGGGATTGTAGAGCAGGTCGTTGGGCCGGGCCTCCTCCAGCGCAAGATGCGGCGCGATCAGGGCAAAGTCGCCCGCGCTCAGCCGCCGCAACAGGTTGTTGCAGGGGCGTTCGCTGCTGTTGGCTTCGCTTTCACGTCGGACCATCCCCGGTTTCCTTGCCTCGCGGCCGTCACGATAGCCGCTCACTTCAAATTGTTAAGTCCACAAGTGCACAGACAAACGAACGGACGATGTGATGGTTTCATATTGGGAACCGACCGGCGCGCTTTTTTTGGCGCCGGCACCGGGCGCGGTTCGAGGTGGGCTCGGATTGCGATTTCTGGGCGTTTGTCAGCGAAACCATGGAAGCCGCCTCTTTCGACCGCATCCCCGAAGACGTGCTGATTGTCGAGGATGACCCGATCATCGCGCTCGACTTCGAGGATACGATTCTGGGCTTTGGGGTGAAGACGGTGCGGACCGCGGGGAGCGTGGCCAAGGCGCTCGAAATGATCGCCGACCGCAAGCCGGATTTTGCGTTGCTCGACGTCGGGCTGGTCCGAGAAAAGAGCTTTGCGGTCGCCGAGCGGCTGGACGCGCTGAAAATTCCGTTCGTCTTCGTCACCGGTTACGGCGCCAGCGGCGCGTTTCCGGCAGCGTTCGCAGATAAGCCAACGCTGCCGAAGCCGTGTTCGACCGACGCGCTGCACGCCTTGCTGAAACGCCGACCCGGCGACGGCGCCCGTGGTTGATCGGGCACGTCTGCCGGTTTCGGAATCGGCCGGTCGTTATCCCAGTTTGGGATCGAGCGTCGTCGACCACAGCGCCACATCGGCGCGGTCGCGCAAGGTCACCGTCAACTGCCCGCTTGCGCCGTCGATCCTGACGTGACCGAAGAACTGCATCCCGGCTGACGGCGGCAGGTTCTGCTTGTCCAGACCCGGCGCCTTTATGAACTTCACTTCCGGTCCGAAGGTGTTGTCGAGTTCGTTTGGTCCGAAGGTTCCGGCGTGCAGGGGGCCGGAGACGAATTCCCAGAACGGCTCGAAATCCTGAAACTGCGCCTTGTCGGGATGATAGTAGTGTGCGGCAGCGTAATGCACATCCGCGGTCAGCCACACCGTATTCGCAACGCCCGACGTCTTGATGAAGCGCAGCAGATCGGCGATTTCGAGCTCGCGGCCGCGCGGCAGGCCGTCGCCCTGCGCGAATGCCTCGGAGCCCTTCTTGTTGGCCGCATCGTCATAGACGATCAGGCTGAGCGGCATGTCGGAGGCGATCACCTTCCAGGTGGCGCGCGAATTCAATAGCCCGCGCTTCAGCCAGGCGAGCTGATCGGGCCCGATGAAATAGCTGTCGGGGCCATAAGTGGTTTGCAGGTTCGGACCGTTGGGGCCGCGATAGCTGCGCTCGTCCAGCATGAAGACGTCGAGATGCGGCCCGTAGCTGAGGGTGCGATAGACCCGGCCCGGCTCGACGATGCTTTCCCGCATCGGATACATCTCGTGGAACGCACGGGCAGAGCGCGCGGCGAGCAACGAGATATCGCGCACCTTGTAGGCTGCGGGGATTTCCTTCGACGCCGACCAGTTGTTCATGACCTCGTGGTCGTCCCACTGCACGAAGATCGGCACCTCGGCGTTGAAGGCGCGCACGTTCTCGTCGAGGAAATTGTACTTGTGCGCCGCGCGGAATTCGTCGAGCGTCTCGGCGACTTTGGCTTTCTCCGGTATCGTGACGTTCTTCCAGATCTTGCCGTCGGGCAATTTCACCTCGGATGAAATGACGCCGTCGGCATAGATGGTGTCGCCGGAATGCAGCAGGAAATCCGGCCGGTGCTTCTTCATGGTGGCGAAGGTGACCATGCCGCCATCGTCGGGATTGATGCCCCAGCCCTGGCCCGCGACATCGCCGCCCCAGACGAAGCTGACGTCGCGTCGGTCGGCCGGTGCGGTACGGAAGCGGCCGACCATGGGCTCGCTCGACACATCGGTATGCGAAAGGTCGCGGAACCGGACCCGATAGAAAATGTCCTGCCCGGCGGGAAGATTTTCCAGGAGCATTTTCGCGGTGAAGTCGCTCTCGGGCAATGCCGCGACCGGCGGCAGAAGTCGTGCATTGTTGAAGGATTCCGTGGTGGCGACCTCGACCATCATTTGCGACGGGCGGTCGGCGCGCGCCCACACCACGCCGCCGTCGGCGCCGATGTCGCCGGATTGCACGCCATGGCTGATCTGCGGCCGGTCGGCGGCGCGGCTGAGATAAGGCATCGCGATGGCGCCGAGCGCACCGGCGCCGGTCGCTGCTGCAGTGGAAAGGAAGCGCCGGCGGGAAAGTCCGCGGGCAGCGTTGCGGGAAATCCTGATCGTCATGCAGACCTCCTTGATCGGGCAACAGGTTGCACCGAGGGTCCCGACAGACCTAGGAAGATTCTGTGACGGCTGGATTACAGGGGAGGCCGCTTACAAAGTGGCGGCGGCGCGGAACTGCGCGCCTGCCCTTTGCAGATTTTGCGGCATGCTGTTCAACAACGTCTTGCGGTCGGCGACCGCGTTGTGGAATTGCTCGAGCGCGATGCTGAAGGCGGTCAGTGCACCCTCCTCGATGGCGCCATCATCGAAGCAGCGCAGCGTATCGCGCAGGATTTCGTCCGCATCCGATTGCATCCGGTCGAGTTCTTCGATGGATTCGCTGCGGCGCGCGCCCGCAATCATGTCGAGCAGGCGTTCGCGCAGCGAGCTGTTGTTGCTCCGCTCGTCCTTTTTCAGGTAGCCCGCGAACCACGCGCCGGCGGAGCCCATCGCCGACAGGGCCATCAGGCCCCACCAGATGTAATCGCTGTAGCGATCGAGGAAGGTCTTTTCCTCGCCGTCGACGAAGGCCGCGGCGCCCGGGTGGACGGGAATGACGGCGTCCTTGTCGGTATCCGGGGTCTCGATCTTCGCAGCCAGCGGGAATTCCGTCATCAGCTGCTGCCGGATCGCGAACAACTGCCGGGTGAAGGCCGCGACCGTCGATTCCGACAGACCTTTGCGCGCGACGATGTGGTGCGAGAAGCTGATCGTCTTCACCTCGTCGTCGGGCTTGTCCGGCGAGCCGCCGAACGCGCCGGCGGGAATTTCGGAGGCCTCGTACATCGGATGGTTTTGCGCGATCGCCTCGGCCGAATCGATCGCGAGGAAGGTCGGCGTTCCGCCGTCGCGGGTCGACGCATTGATCGCATCGGCGGTGATCTTGCTGTTGACGGGACCCGCGGCGAGATAGGCGTCCGCCTTCTGGTTGCGGATGGCGTCCGCGGCCTCGGCGGCGGGAAACTGAATGATCTCGACCTTGCCGGGGTCGACGCCATATTGCTGCAGGATCACCTTGAGCAAATTGACATTGGCCGGGGTGCGGCCGACCACGCCGATGCGGCGACCGGCAAGCTGCGCGATTTTGGTGATCTTCGGGCCGGATTTCTTGCCCTTGCCCTTCGCGGGCGGAGGCACCCACAGCACCGCGACGTTCTTGCGCAGCGTCGCTACGGCCTGCGCGTTTTTCGGCACGTCGAGATCGCCGCGAATGATGGCGAGGTCGGCCGCGCCGTCTTCAAGCGCCTTGGCGCTCGCGGCCGCGCCATCGGTCTGCACCGGGCGCAAACGGATATAGCCGCGCGCCTGGCTGAAGGCCTGGGTCAGCGCCTGGACCGCCTTGATGTCGTCGCTGTTGGCCGGACCAACTGCGATCCGCAGGGTCACCGGCCGCATCGCAAAGTAGTAGGCGCCCGCGACCGCGCCGATCAGGGCGAGGCTCCCGGCGAGTGTGACGAACATCGTCTTCTGCTTGGCCGAGCGCGGCGATGGCGGCGCCGGCGGTCCGGCGAGCTCAAGGCCGCCCGTCATCGATCTGGCAAATAATCGTTTGAGGTCCAATTTCATATTGCCAATACGGTTAGAAGAACATTGTAGCAAATTTCCTCCCGGCGCGGGGTTACATCTGCGTCATGGTTACTGGAGCGCTCCGGACCGGCCTTGACGCCCAATTTCGGCTGATATCCCGGCTGTCCCCTCCGGTGTTAGGGTAAAATTGCAATGAAACGGGAGGTTGTCATGGCGGAACGGCTGTCGGCGGAGGCGCGGAAGGCGGCCTTGAAGGGGTTGCCGGGGTGGAGCGAAGTGGCCGGTCGCGAGGCGATCGCGCGAACCTTCACGTTCAAGGATTTCAACGAAGCCTTCGGATTCATGACCCGCGCGGCGCTGGTGGCCGAAAAACGCGACCATCACCCCGAATGGCGCAACGTTTACAAGACGGTGGAAGTGGTGCTGGCAACACACGACGCCGGCGGTGTCACCGCGCTCGATATCGAGCTGGCGACGGCGATGAATACGATCGCGGGCCAGCTTGGCGTTGCCTGATACGGCCCGCCGCAATCTTGCAGGCGGAGCGCGCCATCCCCATTTTTCAGGGATGTCCGATGCGGCGATCCGCCGCGCGGGCTCTCAGGGAGCCCCGATAATGGCGTCAGAACATACCGTGGGTTTTGAGCCGGCCGACAGGCTGGCCGAGGACCGCGAAAGCGTGCGCCGGCGTTTCTGGACCAAGTTCAAGCGGGTGGTGGCGCAGCTGCCCTTCGCCGAGGATCTGCTCGCGGCCTATTACTGCGCGTTCGACAAGCACACGCCGCGCCACGTGCAGGCCGCGCTGCTCGGCGCCATCGCCTACTTCATCCTGCCGTTCGATTTCATTCCGGACATGCTGCCGGTGCTCGGTTTCACCGACGATGCCGCCATCCTCGCCACCGCGATCCGGATGGTGGCGACCCACATCACACCGGAACATCGCGACGCCGCCCGCGCCGCGTTGAAGCGGATGGGCGGCGCCGGTCGGGATCAGCCCGAGTCCGAAGCCTAGGCGCTCAGGCCTGAAGATCTTGGCCTGAAGATAACGTCTCAGACCCTACCGCTGGTTTTGCGCAGCAGGTCGGACCTGGGCCCTGGCATTGTTTTGTTGCTCGGCCTGCCACGCCTGAAACTGCTTGAACAAGGCTTCCTTCTCGGCGCTGGAGGGCTGCTTTCCCGCCGGCGCCGGATTCTGCTTGAGGAATTCCTCGAACCGGCCGCGCGCCACCGGCTCGATGCCGTGGCTGTCGAGCCATTGCTGGGCGGCTGGGAAGCGCTGCCAGCCGGACAGCGGGGCCGAAAGGGAGACTTCCTTCCACTTCGGATGGAAGGGCGGATTCTGGAAGGTGGGAAACTTCGCAAAGAAATTATCCACGAACAGCGCGACCTTGCGATAGCGGTCGGTCTTGGGCGCCCAGTTGTAGGCCGCCAGCACCGCCGGCACCGCGATGGTGTCGACCTGTTCGCCTTCCGAAATCAGGTTGGGATAATCCTTCGCCGACAGGGTCGCCGGCAGGTAATCAGCCTGCAGCGGCTTGTCGTAATTGACCGTCACCAGATGGAACCGGTCGTCCTTGAAGCTGCTCACGGACTTGTACGGCTTGCCGCCGCAGACGATCACGGCGTCGATTTCGCCGCGCTTCAATTTTTCCATCGCGATGCGCTGCTCGATGTAGACGACCTTCGGCTTCATTCCGAGCCGCTCGAACACGGTCAGCGCGGTGACGAAGGTGCCGCCATTCGGAAGGTCGACGCTGATGGTCTTGCCGTCGAGATCCCTGAGATTGCGGACCGATTTCGACGCGATGACATGCACCTCTTCATTGTAGAGCTTGGTGATGTAGGTGAATTGCTTCTTGATGTCCTTGGCGAAGCCCTTCCGCTCCAGATAATCGAGCGTATCGGCCCGCACGATCCCGAGGTCGACGCCCTGAAGGAACAGGATGTCGGCGACGCTTTGCACCGAGCCGCGGCCGACGATGGGGAGGATGCGCAGCTGGTTGCCGTCGTCGAGGACCGAAGCGAGATCGGCGCCGAACTGAACATAGGTGCCGCCGATGGTGCCGGAGATCAGCGTCACCGTGTTGGCATTCAGAGCCTGCTTGGTAGAGGTGGATCCGAACTGGAATATCGCCTTGAGGCTCTCGCTGACCTTTGCCGGATCAAATTCGGTTTCCTCGGCCTTCGCTCCGAAGCCGAACGCTACGAGCCCAAACGCCATCATCATGGCGAATAACGCCACTCCAACCAGTCGTCGCATTTGTATCCCCCTGCTTATCTGAAAGCTAATTCTGCATCTGAGCCAGGCGCTGCCTTGCATCGGTCGAACCGAGCCGGGCCGCTTTCTGGTACCAGTCGCGCGCCATGGCCGGATCCGGCGTAATGCTGCGCATATCCTGGGTTCCGAGTACGGCCGGATCGTAGGTCTGTGCCAGCAGCAGCGCCGCGGTGGCCTCCTGTGCGTCCGCCGCCCGTTCGAGCAGCAGCCGCGCCGACGCAATGTCGCCGATTGCGATCATGCCCTTCGCCCGCGTCATCAACATCGCGAGTTCGTCGGCCTCGAGCTTTCTTGCCGGCGCTGGCGGTGCCGCCTGCGTTACCGGCGCAGCCGCGGCAGGCGGCGCCGGATCGGGTTGTATCTGGCCCTGGTTCTGCTGGGCGGCCCGGAGCGCGAGCGCGATATCGTCGCGCGTGACCCTCGGGGCCGTCGACGCAGCCCGGACAGCGGCGCTTTGCGGCAGGACCGGCGTCGGACCGGCGTTAGCCAATTGCGGCGCGGCCGCGGGCTGCGGATTGATGGTTTGCGCGGTGTCGGACTGGTCCGCAGTTGCGTTGGGCAGCGAAGCCTTGGCGTCGGCAAACAGTGCGAGCGGATTGCCTATCGTCAGGATAGCGAAGGCGATCGCCGCCGCCGATGCCGCGACTGCGGCCGCCTTGAAAATCCTTGGCCAGACAACCGCTCGATCCTCAAACCCTTCCCCGCCAGTCCCGAAGCCCCGTTGTCTCGGTTCTTCGTCGCCACCGGAAAGAAAGAGCGGCATCGGTTCTTCGGAGAACGGGTAGTCCTCCGCCGCCATCGAAGGCGTAGATCCGTATGCCATGAATTCGGGATCGGTTGGCTCTTCGTCATACGCCCCGACTCTGTCTTCGTCGTATGGGGTGAACCTCGTATTTCGCGCCATGATGATGCCTCCACGCTACTACGCAACACGGGGGCATCTGGGCATTCGGTTCTTGTTACTTGTCGGCCCAGCGCCCCCGCTACCGAGCCCCTAGATCGCATTTTGAATCAGACCAAAAAGCGACAATCACCGGCGCGATTTGGGAGATCTTTTGATTTCATTGCGGCGCACTTGGGGCAGCGCACCGTCATTTCATTGTCACAAGGATGGGATTCGAGGTCAAGTTGACGGAAGAAGCGCGAGCAATTTAACGTTAATCGTCGAACTGACAGTCAGCCGAGTGCATGTGTCGGCGCGCAAATCGTGCGAAGCCCGCCAGCGGAAGCTTCGAATCTCGTTATTCCCGGGACCCGCAATCCCTGCTTCGAACGGATAACGGATATCGTGAAGGTCAACGCATGCACGGGCCAAGCCCGCGCATGGCGCCGAAGATTCACACCATCACGGATGCAGGATCACCTTGCCCATCGCCTGGCGGCCGGCCAGTACTTTCAGCGCGTCGGCGGTCTGCGCCAAGGGGAAGGTCCGATCGACGTGCGACGAGATCTTGCCTTCGGCGGTCCACTTCACCAGCTTTTCGAGATTGGCCCGGTTCTTTTCCGGATTGAGCCGCGTCCACGCGCCCCAGAACACGCCGCGGATATCGCAGCCCTTCAGCAGCGCCAGATTGAGCGGCATCTTCGGAATGTCACCGGCGGCGAAGCCGATCACCAGGAAACGGCCTTCCCATGCGATCGCACGCAACGCGGCCTCGGCATAGCTGCCGCCGACAGGGTCGAATATGATGTCGGCGCCCTTGCCGCCCGTGAGCCGGCGCAAGCCTTCCTTCAAATCTTCCTTGGCATAGTTCAGCCCGAGTTCAGCGCCATGGGCTTTGGCAAATTCGAGCTTCTCCTCCGATGATGCGCAGGCGATCACCTTCAGTCCCATCAGCTTGCCGAGTTCACAGGCGGCGAGCCCGGTGCCGCCGGCAGCTCCCAGCACAGCGAGCGTCTCGCCCGGCTTGGGGCTGGCGCGATCTTCCAATGCGTGCAGCGCGGTGCCGTAGATAATGATGATCCCCGCGGCGCGATCGAAATCAAGATTGTCCGGAATCTTGACGATCGAATTGGCCGGCAGCGCAATCTTCTCGCGCGCGCCGTTGTGGCCGCAGGACGCCACCACGCGGTCGCCGACCTTCAAGCCGGTGACGCCGTCGCCGATGCTTTCAATCACGCCCGCGACTTCGGCCGCAGGCGAAAACGGAAACGGAGGCTTGATCTGGTACTTGCCCTGGATCATCAGGAGGTCGAAGAAATTCAGCGCCGCGGACTTGATCGCAATCACGGCCTCGCCGGGCCCGGCCACGGGCTCGGGCACCTCAGCCAGTACGAGATCGTCGGGACCGCAATATTGCGAGCAGAGAATGGCTTTCATGGACACACCTGGTTTTCGGACGCACTGTTGAGGCTGGGATGCTTCATGCCGGATTTGCAGCCGCGCTACAATCTGATTCGAAAGCCGAAGAAGGCGCCTCATTCCGGGGCGCGAAACGGGAACGGGGACGGGAACGGGTAAGGAATGAAACGATGTTTGAAAAAGGCCTGCTGACGGGAAAGCGGATATTGGTCACCGGCGGCGGCTCCGGGCTGGGGGCTGCGATGGGACGCCGCTTCGTCGAGCTTGGCGCCGAACTGACCATCTGCGGCCGCCGGCTTGAATTGCTGGAGACGACCGCGGCCCGGATCCGTGACGATTTCGGCGGCAAGGTGACCGCGATCCGGTGCGACATTCGGGACGGCGCCAATGTCGAGGCCATGCTGGAGCAGGTCTGGCGCGACGCGCCACTCGACGTGCTGGTCAACAACGCGGCTGCCACCTTCATCGCGCAGACCGAGCATTTGTCGTTTCGCGCGGCGGACGCGATCCTCGCGCCGACGCTGCATGGCGCGATGTATTGCACGCTCGGCGCCGGCAAGCGCTGGATCGAGGGACGACACAAGGGCGTGGTGCTGAGCACCCTCTCGACCTCGACCATCACCGGCCGCGCCTTCACCGTGCCTTCCGCGATGGCGAAGTCGGCCATTCTCGCGATGACCAGGAGTCTCGCCGTGGAATGGGGGCCGAAGGGCATCCGAACGGTGGCGATCGCGCCCGGCGCGTTTCCTACCCCCGGCGCATCCGGTCAGCTTCGCCCGGAAAGCCGTGACGGTAATTGGGCCGCGAGGAATCCGCTCGGCCGCGCCGGCGAACATCGCGAGCTCTGTGATTTGGCGAGTTTCCTGATTTCGGATTCCGCCGGCTACATCAATGGCGAGATGGTGGTGCAGGACGGCGGCGCGCATTTGCGCAGTTCCGGCGCGGAAGATTTGCTGCAATGGACCGACGCGCAGTGGGAGAAGCAGCGCGCGGCGCGAACGAAAGCTTGAGCGCGCGCGACGGAGTTCGCGTGCGTTTGTAACCGCCTTCCCAAAAAGCCATTTCCCGGCTATCCATCGCCCGCGTGACGGTACGGAGTCGGAGCCATCTTCCAGTCACAATATTGAGGGAACGAGATTTGGTGATGTCCGTGCGGCGAATCCTGACAGCTCTGGTGGCGATTAGCGCGATGTGCGGGGCGGCAAGCCTTGTGCAGGCGCAGAGCGCGTCGCCGAAAGCCGCCAAGGGTGCAGCGGGTGCAGCAGCCAAGCCGCCGCCTGCAAAGCCGGAAGTTGCAAAACCGGAATCCAAGCCAGCGGCGGCCGCCACCGCCGTCAGCGGCGGTGCCGAACCCACGCTGATCGGTCAGTACGGCACCTGGGGCGCCTATACCGCAACGCCCAATGGCAAGAAGGTGTGCTTTGCGCTGGCAAAGCCCTCATCGTCGAAAACCAATCCGCCGAACAGGCCGCGCGACCCGGCCTATGCTTTCGTCTCCACGCGTCCGGCGGAGAAAGTCACCAACGAAGTTTCGATCATGATCGGCTACGCGCTGAAGCCGGGGTCGGAATCGACGCTGGAAGTCGGTGGCGCTACCTATGCGATGTACACCCAGGGCGATGGGCTCTGGATCAAGAACGCCGCCGAAGAAGAACGGATGGTCGAGGCGATGCGCAAGTCCGCCGATGCCGTGGTCAAGGGCGTGTCCGCCAAGGGCACCGAGACCGCGGATACCTTCTCGCTGAAGGGACTTGCCCAGGCGCTCGACCGGCTGGCCCAGGATTGCAGGCGCTAGGCGGCTTTTCACGTCAATATCCGTACTTTTGAAGCCTTTCCAGCCGACCCTGGAAGGCCTATCTGATGTTCCATGAACGAAACCATGACCTCTGCTTCGATCGAACCCGGTTCCGGCGCCAGCGCGCCTTTGGAAAAGATCGCGCTCGAGACCTATGTGCCGCCGGCAAAGCCCTCGCTGGTCGGTCTGTCGCGCGCCGAGATCGCGGAACGGCTGGGGGAGATCGGCGTGGCGCCGGCGCAGCGCAAGATGCGCGTACAGCAGTTGTGGCACTGGATCTATGTCCGGGGTGCTGCGAATTTCGACGAGATGACCAGCATCTCCAAGGAAATGCGCGGCACACTCGAAGCGCATTTCACCGTCGCACGGCCCGAAGTGGTCGCCGAGCAGATCTCCGCCGACGGCACCCGCAAATGGCTGTTGCGCCTGCCGAGCGGCGATTCGGTCGAGAAGGCCCATGAAGTCGAGTGCGTCTATATACCGGAAACCGATCGCGGCACGCTGTGCGTTTCCTCGCAGGTCGGCTGCACCCTGAGCTGCTCGTTCTGCCATACCGGCACCCAGCGGCTGGTGCGCAACCTCACCGCGGGCGAGATCGTCGGCCAGATCATGGTGGCGCGCGATCGCCTCAACGACTGGGCCGACCGCGATACGCCGACCGGCGGCCGACTCGTCACCAATGTGGTAATGATGGGCATGGGCGAGCCGCTGTACAATTTCGACGCGGTGCGCGATGCGCTCCTGATCGTTTCCGACAATGAGGGCATCGGCATTTCCCGCCGCCGCATCACTCTGTCGACCTCGGGCGTGGTGCCCAACATCATCCGCACCGGAGAAGAAATCGGCGTCATGCTGGCGATCTCGCTGCACGCGGTGCGCGACGAATTGCGCAATGAGCTGGTACCGTTGAACCGGAAATATCCGATTGCCGAATTGCTGCAGGCGTGTCGCGATTATCCCGGTTCCTCCAATGCGCGGCGCATCACCTTCGAATATGTGATGCTGAAGGGCGTCAACGATTCGCTCGATGACGCCAAGCTGCTCGTGAAGCTGCTCAAGGGCATTCCGGCCAAGATCAATCTCATTCCGTTCAATCCGTGGCCGGGCACGCGTTACGAATGTTCGGACTGGGAGCAGATCGAAAGATTCTCCGAATACATCTTCAACGCCGGCTACTCCTCGCCGGTGCGCACGCCGCGCGGCCGCGACATCCTCGCCGCCTGCGGCCAGTTGAAATCGGAGACCGAGAAAATGTCGGCGCGCGAGCGCCAGGCGCTGCGCGCGATGGCGATGACGGATTGAGGGTGCGAACTTCATGGCATTGATCGGCCGGCTGTTCGTCATTCTCTTCGCCTTCCTCGCCGCCTGCCTGGTGGCGGGGATGATCGTGGTCGGCGCGGTCTTGTTTCCGGAATTCAGCGATCTCGGGGCCGGCCCCGTCGATCAGGGCGCGCTGAACGTCATGCTCGGTTTCGGCTTCATCTTCATCAGCGGCTTTGCCCTGCTGCCGGCGATGCTCGTGGCGCTGATCACCGAAGCCTTTTATGTCAGGGGTGCGCTGACCTATGCGGTCGGCGGTGGACTGGTCGGGCTCGCCTGCTATCTCGGCCTGGTTCCGTTCGACACCGATACGTTTCGCTTCGAAGGCATCGTCCGGCGTCATCTCGAAATCATGACCGGTGCGGGCATCGTCGCCGGCATGGTCTACTGGCTGATCGCGGGCCGCAATGCCGGCGCCTGGCGCGAACCGCCGCGCCCCGTGAGGCCGCCGCCCCCGCTGCCGTCGCATTCACCTTCACCGCCGGCATCGTGAAGAAGCGCACTCCGAAGCCTTTTCATCGTGAACCTCCTCGGCTAAACCCCGCGCCATGAACCGGACCGGACTCTTCATTGCGCTCGCCATGGCGCTTGCTGTCGGACTGCTGTTCGGGATTTATCCCGAACTCGATCTCAAGCTCGCAGGTCTGTTCTATGATGCGACGTCCAAATCGTTTCCATTGAAACTCAATACACTCGCGGCGATCGCGCGCGACGGCGCGATGTGGATCGCGTGGGGGCTGGCGCTGCCGGCGATCGTCGCTTTGGTGGTAAAGCTGGCGCGGCCGGACCGGCCGCTGTTGATCTCCGGGCGCGCGATCGTCTTCCTGCTGGTCACGCTCATGCTGTCCGCGGGCATCCTCACCAATCTTACCTTCAAGAGCTATTGGGGCCGCCCGCGCCCGGTGGTGGTAACGCAATTCAATGGACCCGATCAATTCGTGCCGTGGTGGGATCCGCGCGGCGCCTGCGCGAAAAACTGCTCC
>NZ_JADGRI010000344.1 GCF_017881085.1 Bradyrhizobium sp. | reverse complement strand
TCGTCGTTGGAGAAGCGTTTGATCTTCCATTTCGTGGAAGTGTCGCTGTGCTGGCTGACCTGGTCGGGCGGCCCGAACATCATCAGGACGGGCCACCACCAGCGGTTCAACGCCTCCTGCGCCATCGCCTTCTGCTCGTCGGAGCCGCGCGACAGCGTCACCATGATCTCGTAGCCCTGCCGCTGGTGAAAGGATTCCTCCTTGCAGACGCGGATCATCGCGCGCGCATAGGGACCGTAGGAACAACGGCATAGCGGAATCTGGTTCATGATCGCCGCGCCATCGACCAGCCAGCCGATCACGCCGATGTCGGCCCAGGTCAGTGTCGGGTAATTGAAGATCGAGGAATACTTGGCCTTGCCGGCCAGCATCTGGTCGACCAGCTCTTCGCGCGAGGTGCCGAGGGTTTCGGCGGCGGCGTAGAGGTAAAGCCCGTGGCCACACTCGTCCTGCACTTTGGCGAGCAGCGCGGCCTTGCGGCGCAGCGACGGCGCGCGGGTGATCCAGTTGCCTTCCGGAAGCATGCCGACGATTTCGGAATGGGCGTGCTGTGAAATCTGCCGGGTCAGCGTCTTGCGATAGGCCGCGGGCATCCAGTCATTCGGCTCGATGCGCTCCTCGGCGTCGATGCGCGCCTGAAACTGCGCGGCGCGCCCGGCGTCCTCGATATTGCGCTCTTCGGCTTCCGACGTATTGAGCGCCTGGGTGTACATGCGCCGACCTCCCCGATCGTTGGGACTAAATATATAACAAAAATATCAACCTGCAATATATTTCTGTAACATATCAGCCGCCGAAGCGGCGCGCCAGCTCGGCGCCGGCCGCGGGCAACGGGCCGTTTTCGTTCAACCCATTGCGATCCAGCCATTTTTCGGAAGGCGGCAACAGCCCGCGATAGATCTCGCCGCAGAGTGTTCGGGCGGCCCTGCCCGGCCAGTCGTTCGGCAGCAAGGCCGTCGGTAACAGCGGATCCCGCAATACCACCCGACGGTAATAGTGGATCAGCAGGATCCGCGCGGTGAAGGCGTCGGCCTCCGACAGCCGCTCGCGCCGCCCGATCCACCCCCGCAACGGCTCGAAGGTCTTCATGAATTTCAGATACGCGTCCGCGGTGCGATCGAGCGGCCAGCTTTCGCGGAGCAGGCGCCGGCCGCTGTCGTCCTCGGCGGAGACTTCGAGCCGGATCGCGCTGGCCGCTTCCTCGGGGATCGGAACGCCCGAAGGCGCGACCCACACACCCGGCAGCGGACTGCCGAAGCCGGCATTCTTCAATGCCTCGCGCGAGGCGTCGCGGTCCTCGCCGTTGCCGATCAACAGGAGCTTGAAGCGTCCGGTCCAGTCGGACGGCTGCGGATCGTAGATATGTTTGGTCGCGGCATCAAAGGTTTGCCGCCCCTTCTTCACCAGACGATAAAAGCTGTTGCGGCCGACCTTCTCGCGCTCGAGCCAGCCATCGGCGGCAAGCCGTGACATCGCCGTGCGCACCACGCCGCTGTCGACGTCCAGTATCCTGAAGAACTCCAGCAACGTTCCGAGCCAAACCGACCCGCCGCGCGGCACGATCGCGTCCCCGAACACGGTGATGACGAGGGAGCCGGTGCGCGAAGGTTCGCGCTTGAGCTGGTCGATGATGCGGGCAAGCGGATGCGGCATGATCAACGCATAGCGCTTTTTCCCGGGAAGTAACAACGCGACGCCAACTTCTCCCTCGCCCCGCTCTTGCGGGGCTGCTGCCGCGAACACCGAATGTGCGGAGAGTCCCCCTCACCCGCCCGACTTCGCTGCGCTTCGCCGGGCGACCTCTCCCCGCAAGCGGGCGAGGTAAGAAAAACGTCCGAGGTTACCGCGTCGGATCTGGATAGACGATGCTGCGCCAGCCGCTGCGGTCGAACGGCGCCCAGTTGCCCTCGGGCTGCGCCAGACGATCCGCCACCGCGTAGACCGCGGCCGGATGATGGCCCATGCCGCAATGGCTGCTCTCGACCTCGATATTCTCGCAACCAGCGGACGGCTTTTCCATGCAGCCCTGCCAGGCGCAGATGCCGTCGGTGCGGCTGAAGATCGCCGTGGTCGGCACCGGCGGCGTGTCCGAAAGTGGCCCGCCGAACCGGGTGTCCTCTTCGTCGGCGCGGCGCCCGCTCGCCATCTCATAGATGCGCCAGGCGTTGGTCGCCTTCGGGTGGCCCGCGAACGGACTGCCGAGCGTGATCACCGAGCGCACGCGCTCCGGCATCATTTTTGCCAATTGTCGCGCGTAAAGGCCGCCGAGGCTCCAGCCGACCAGGCTGATCTTGCGACCGCTGACATCGCTGAGCTCGTGCACGAGATCGACCATCGCGTGCTCCACGCCGTCGCGCAGGCCCATATTACGGCCCTGACGCCAGCCGCTCACGGCGTAGCCGCGATTCTTCAAGAAGCTGCGCAGCGGACGCGTCGAGGTGTCGGACGCGACCAGCCCGGGCAAAACCAGAACCGGATGTCCGTCACCCTTCGGCGCCAGGCTGAGCAGCGGCAATGCGCCGAGAAACGCGCCAAGCTCATGGAAGGCCCGCCCCTCGAGAAACATCAGGGTTTTCGACGGCGGGGGCAGCGTATCGGCAGTCACGAACATCGTATTTCCTCTTCCGGACCACTAGACGGCCCAATCGATCGAACGAAACGCGGCTCGCACAAAATCGTTCCGCACTGCAACAACCTCAGAGCCATGGGCCCTGATTCCGTCATTCAAGCGCCTGGCCCGCGACGGGACAATGGGTCTCAACACTTAAAAACGGGTTCAGTGATCCAAAAGTCACAACAGCCGCAGCAGGAACTCGGCGGTATAGAGCGCGAGCCCGGCAAGTCCGCCGATCAGCGAGCCGTTGAAGCGGATGTATTGCAGGTCCCGGCCGATATTGATTTCGATCAGGGAAATCAGTTGCCCCATGTCCCAGCTCTTGACCTGATCGGAAATGAAAGTCGAGACACCGCTCTTCTGGTCGGCGATGAAACTCCTGAGCACGGCGACCAGACCCTGATTGATCTCGGCGCGCAGCTCGGCATCGGCGGCCAGCGCCTCGCCCGCTTTGACGAACATTCCCGCAAGATGCTGCTGCAGCACCTGCGTTTCGCCGCTGGCGCTGCGTTCGATGAACGAGCGCGCGTTGGACCAGATATTCTTCGCAAGCTCGGCGAGTTCGGGACGTGCCAGGAGGTCGCGCTTCAATCCGTCGATGCGGCCGGCGAAGGCCGGATCGGTGCCGAGCCGGTCGACGAACGACAGCAACATAGAATCGAACTCGCCGCGGAATGGATGTTGCGGGTCTTTTCGCACTTCCTCGAAGAAATTCGTCGCGGAAGCCACGATCCTGTTCACCAGGAATTTGTCGGCGCGATAAAGCTTCAGCAGCGTCGGCAACTCGGCGCGGATCTTGTCGCGGATCACGGCCATGGTGTCAGGCTGGGTCAGCGTTTGATGCATCACCCGCAGGAGATCGTCGAGCAAACCCTGATGCTTGCCTTCCTGCACGAAGCCGCGCAGCGTGCCGGCGGCGAGCGGCGCGAGATCGATCGATTGCAGCTGCATCGTGATGCGGCGGGTGATGAAACTCATCAGGCCGGATGTTTCCGTAGCACTGACCGCCTCCGGCAGCAGGCGCAGCGTGAAGCGGGCGAGATCGGCGCTGCGCTTGCGGTCGCGCAGCCAGTCGGCGATGAACGAGCCGAAGTCGATCTGGCGCAGCTTGGCTTCCACGGGGGCGGCTTCGAGAAAATGCACCTCGATGAACTCGCCGAGCTTGTCGGCGATGCGGTGCTGATTGCCCTGGATAATCGCGGTATGCGGGATCGGCAGTCCCAAAGGCCTCTTGAACAGCGCCACCACGGCGTACCAGTCGGCGAGCCCACCGATGGTGGCGGCTTCCGCGAACGCCGCGACGAAACCGAACGCCGGATGCAGAGGCAGCAGCACCTTTGCCGTGACGAACAGCGCCAGCGTGCCCGTCAGCACCAGCGTCGCCAGCGCCTTGACCCGCCGCAGCTCGGCGGCGCGCGCGGCGTCGCCGGGCGCGTCGAAGGAGAAGGTGGCGGGGACGGTCATGGCGGCTTTCGGGACAGGCTGAAGTTCGCGCGGATGCAGGATAGCAGCCTTCGTCGTTGCGAGCGAAGCGAAGCAATCCATCGCGCCGCGGACGAAGCTGGATTGCTTCGTCGCGGAGCTTGTCATCGGGCGCGCTTCGCGCGACCCGTCGGCTCCTCGCAATGACGCGGATGCAACCCTGATCTATGCGGATAGCGGACAAAAAGAAGGCCCGCCTGAGCGAGCCTTCGAAAGAGCAGTTGGCCGTCAGACGACGATCAGGCGGTCTTGGTGTAGACCTTGCTGAAATTGTCCTGGGCGGTCTTGGCGCCGTCGGCGACGAGCTTGCCGAGATATTCGGTCGAGGCCTTCGCCCGCGACACCAGCACTTCGCCGCGCGAGCGCAGCAGATCGGACTGGATCTGCACCGCTTCGTTGAGCGACTTGGCGGAAGCCAGCTTGTCGATGCCGGCGAAGAAAGCCTCGGCATCCTGATAAAGCGCACTCTGGATGTTGCGGCTGATCTTGGCGGCTTCGGTGACCGAACCGGCAACGGCGGTCTCGATCGCGGCAGTCACCTTCTCCGAACCGGCATGAAGGTCGGCCGCACGCTCCTTGGCGGTTTCGGTCTGCTTCTTCACGAACTCACGGGCAGCCTCGGGAACTTCCAGGTTCTGGAGGTTCTTGAGCGCGTCGGTGACGGGCGCGAAAGCTTCCTTGACGGAATTCAGCACTGAATTGGTTTCGGTGGTCATTGGGGTTTCTCCATCCTCAGATTTGAGCTATGGGCTCACCCCGTCCGGACTGGCCCGGGGCAATCCCTATATGGCATAGTTAATGGTGCACTGCAATATATATGGTGCGCTGCGATATCACGAATTGGTGATCAGCGCAAGCCCTGCGCAATCCGCCCGATAAACCGGCTTGCAGCCTGCCCTAAGGCTGAACCGCTTCCGGCAGCCCATAGGCTTCCATCTGGGCCCGGACCTGCGCCACATTATGCGCCAGCACGACGATATCGTGCTCCTTGCCCGCCTTGTCCTTCACGTGGTCGCGCAACAAAGCCTCGGCCTTGAAGCCCATGCCTTCAAAGATGGCGATGGCGCCGGTTTGATCGACCGTCATCTGCACCACCAACTTTTCGAGCCCCGCGCCCAAAGCCAGCGCAAAGATCTCCTGCGACAGCGCCCGCCCGACACCTCGGCCGCGTACATCCAAAGCAACGACGTTGCGGATTTCACCGACGTGCGGCGACCACGACAGGGGATCGCGCACCAGCGTGCCGCATCCGATCACCCTGCCCGTCTGCACCGCGAGCAGGCTTACGATCGCGCCGCGCTCGATCTCCTTGATCCAGGCGGCCAGCACCTTGGGTTCGCTGATGTCACGCGGCAGGAACAACAGATCGTGCACCGGCAGTTTTCGCG
>NZ_JADGRI010000099.1 GCF_017881085.1 Bradyrhizobium sp. | reverse complement strand
GACGCCAGGATAACCCGGCGCAGGTGGGATGAGCCATGGATTTTCAGCGAGCTGCTGCTTGATCCGTTCAGCTTTGGCTTCCAGGAAGTGGCTCAGGCCGCCTTTCTCGCAGCGCCAGCCCAGGGTTTTGGTGTATTTGCCATCCCAGGTTCGATCCCGGTATGTTTTGCTTCCGCAGATCGGACAAGGGGGCATTCCCTGGATCAGACTGCTTCTATTTTCGGCTTGGAGCGGCTCATTCATCACCAACGCGGGATTCATAAGCGCTCTCCAGGAACCAGGCTGGAACCCGTTGTGGTTTTTTGACCTCGGGCTCACCAACTTTGTCGCGGACCGGCTTTTCATCCAGATGCTTTTCAAAGTGAACATTCTTCAAGGAAGTCCTTGAGACAAGTTCGGTGCTGGCCTGAAAGGGTCCTCCATGGCTGATCTTCGTAAAGGGTTCCAGATTCCCTATTGCCTTGACCCATGTTGTTCCGGGGCGAGGACCTTTACTGAGTACCTCAACCTGAATGTCAGCATCGCCATAACAGTTCCTTATCCTGATCGTTCCTATAATCATGTGATCCTCCTTTTTAACTTTCATCATTGAAAATCTGTTTCTTGTAACCTTTTGAGACTTCCAGTTAAAAAAAGAAGGACACGCCAAAATTAGCGTGTCCTTCTCCTGTGACTGCCTACTTCAATATTTTTTTAAAATGGAACCTCCGTGCCTGCCTTCTCGGCTGGAGCAGATTCAGTTTCTCCTGCATCTCCTTTCGTCGAGAGAAAACGCACCGTGTTTGCACTCACCTCGAAAGCGGTTCCGGGTGTGCCGTCCTGGCGATTGAAAACCCGGGGGCCACCAGTTTCCGGGTCGCAAACCAGGCGGCCTTCGAATCAACCATCCGCCTGTGCTGAATGCGAAATAGCAGCGCTGTACGACAGCCAAGCGACACGCGCAGGTGGGAACGGCGGCAAGTTCTTGTCTCAATTTCGCGGGGACGACGACGGTGGGCATGCACAGGAATCGCAATTCTTGGACAACGTCGTTCAAACACAGCTTCGCGCTCTCGCGACTGAATACGTCCGAGTTTTGCTTCTAGCGTCCCGCCCTCTCCAATCAGAGGGCGCAGGGAAAGCCGGGTGCCGGTTGCACCCGTGGGTCCCGTGCAAAAAAAGCACGGGGGTAGGACCACAGGTTCAACCAGAAACACTCCGGCTTTCCCTGCGCGATGGTTTACGGTTTACTCCGCGCTCCCCCGGTGACCGGGCTTTCTTGCCACCGTCATTGGCGGAATCGCTTCCGCCAACTTGACGCCAGCGTCGGGGCGTCAGGACCACACGACTTCGCCGTCCGCATGCACACGCTCTCGTCAAAGCGCCGCCTGCGTCCACCGCATCCCGCCGCCAACGTCCGTGACGATCGCGAAACGCCCCTCTGTGTGGGACGGGATGGCGGCGGATAGGAAGGTGATTTGCGCCAACACTGAAGCAAAATATTTTTACGAAAGGGGCTGGACAGGCAAATCACTGGTTTGCCCGTCGGGTTGTCGCGGCAAATAACCAGCCTACGCGGCAGAGCCTCGCTGCCTGCTGACAATCGGCCCAGCCAACACCGCGCCGCCAAGGAGCGTGATGAACTCGCGCCGCTTCATTTGCGCCCCTGGGGACCAGGCCTTGTGCGATGCATGAGCCTAGCACCCTGCGACCGGCGGCGAGCGAGAAATTGCACCCAAACCGGCTCGGATATCGATCAGGCTCGATGCAGCTGGGTCAAAATAACGAGAACTACGCGTAGCTGCTTTCCGCTTTGCCCCCCGATTAGCGGACATTCTAACGCTAACGTGCCGGGGCCCTATTGTTCGCGCGGACCGAAAACGTTTGATAACTAACGCTCCGAATTTTGTCGGGTCACCTGCGTCCGAACAGTCCGCCCATCACGCCGCCGATCAGTCCACCCGGTCCGCCGCCGCTGCGGTGATGGTGAGCACTACCTCCGCCGCGACGAGGGGCCGGACGGTCCTCATCGGGTTTGTCGCCGCTGCTGAAGCTGGCGTGCGCCGCCGAGACAGACTCGGACAGCAGCGCCTGATACTGCGGCGTGTTGAGGAAGCCAGTCCCGGGATAGCCGCGTGCCGCCTGCCAGCGTGCGATGACGGCGCGGGTCGACTCGTCGAACCGGCCGTTGACCCTGGTATCCATGCCGAGACCGGTCAGCCGGCGCTGCACGTCGCGGCGCTTTCCCTTGTCGAGGCCTATCCGATCTTCAGTTTCCTGGGTTGCCTCGAAGGCCGCCGGATCGACGGATGCCAACAGGTCGCGGTCGGCCGTGCTCGGACCGGCTTTGGCAGCATCCGCACCGACCAGAATTCCCAGGACTGAAAATGCCAGAATCAAGACACGCATGGGCTATTCTTCCCTGATCTTAACGTCTCTCGATGAGTTCGTTTTTGAAACTCATGTCGGTTCAAACACGCCGCCGCGAAATTCGGACTTCCGGCGGCGTTTAAATCACGGGTTAACTCGGTGTCGTCGCTGGCAACTGTTGTTCGGCTCACTTGTTCCTTGGCGCGCGTCGAATGTTACACCGCATTGCACTTCAGACTTCCCAGCAAAGGAAACCGCAGGACAGGACAGCTGCGTACCCGGCCTCGCTCGCGGCGACCGGCGCGTCCAGCAGCGCAGCCGCCTCGGGGAGGTTCGGCGTGATCAGCGAGGCGCGGGGGCTCCGAAATATATTGGTCAGGGTTGTTGATCGATGCCGCACTTCCGTCATGGCGGGAGCACCCCTCGGACGATATGGTGAGGGTGCGTCAAAGCAACCGAGCGATTAGCAATGAAATTTTTGGAGGGAAAAATGCTTAAACTGAAACGCGGTCTTGTTCCGGCGATTCTGATTTCGGCCATGTCCATTTCGGCGTCGATTTGGTTTGGGTCGTCAGCGTTTGCAGCTGACTGCGCGGGCGCCACAAGCAAATGCATCAGGGTCTCGGCAGGTAAACCGGACAGCGTTGCGAAGTGCACGGCCGCGGGGGAAAGTTGTCAGAAAACCGGCGTCTTCGTCGGTCCATATTCCGGCACGCCTTACGCCGAGAAAAAGTCGGGGAGCTGCAGCATCTACAACCGGACCAGGGCCTGCTATTGAGTCTCTGATCCAGCGAAGTTGCTCGCAGGCAGCTTTGGCGCGCCTAGTAAAACCGGTGGAAATGATGGATCGGGCCGTGGCCAAGACCGACGCTGAAGCGATCGGCCGCTGATATCGCCGCGCTGACCCAGGCCTTGGCATTGCGCACCGCCGTTTCCATATCTTCGCCCTTCGCGAGGCCTGCCGCAATGGCTGAGGACAGCGAGCATCCGGTGCCGTGGGTATTTTGGGTGGCGATGCGGGGCGCAGCGAGTGCGACGGTGCCGTTCCCGGTGACGAGATAGTCGGTGCTCTCGGCGCCCTGCCCGTGCCCGCCCTTGATCAGCACCGCCGGGCAGCCCATCGCCAACAGCCGCCTGCCCTGGCCCTCGATCTGAGCCTCGCTCGCGGCGACCGGTTCGTCCAGCAGCGCTGCCGCCTCGGGCAGGTTCGGCGTGATCAGCGAGGCGCGCGGAATGAGTTTTGTCCGCAAGGCCTCGACGGCGTCCGCCGCCAAGAGCCGATCCCCCGAGGTCGCCACCATCACGGGGTCGAGCACGACATGTTTCGGCTGCCAGCGCTCAAGGCCAGCAGCGATGACGTCGATGGTCGCAAGTTGCGCTACCATGCCGATCTTGACGGCATCGACGGCGAGATCGCTGAAAACCGCATCGATCTGCGCGGTGACGAAATCGGCCGGCACCTGGTGGATGCCGGTGACGCCGCGCGTGTTCTGCGCGGTCAGCGCGGTGATCACCGAGGCGCCATAGACGCCGAGCGCGGCAAAGCTCTTCAGGTCGGCCTGGATGCCGGCTCCTCCGGACGAATCCGAGCCGGCGATGGTGAGCGCGATCGGCGTCGTCATCGCCCTGCCCGCCGGGATTGAGGCTGTAGCGTCAGAAGCATGTCCTGTCCCCGATCATGATCCGATCGGATCATGATCTCATCTCTTTGTTTGAGCATGATCTTTTCGAAAAACCGGTACCCACTTTTCCGCAATCATGCTCTAGCGCGACGTGTTATTGCCAGCAAGTTCTTGAACGCTATATTGAACCCCGAAAAGCGCCTTCCGGAGACGACAGCGATGGTTCCCTTCTTCGTTCAGTTCAAATGCAAGCTCGGCCAGTCCTACGCGGTCGCCAACGCGCTGGCCGAGGCCGAGATCGCCTCCGAGATCTACTCCACCGCGGGCGATTACGACCTCCTGGTCAAGTTCTACGTCGACAACGACACCGACATCGGCCATTTCGTCAACGAGAAGGTGCAGGTCATTCCCGGTATCCAGGACACCCACACCATCATCACCTTCAAGGCGTTCGGCACCGGCTAGCTCACGCGTAGGCCCCCACCGAAACTGGAGTGCCGATCCTGCCAGAGATGACAGTGACTTTCGACCGGCTGAAGGCCTTCATCCAGGAAGCGCTGACCAAGCTGGGCCTGCCGGATTCCGACGCCATGACGGTCGCCGCCCTGATGGCGGAAGCCGACCTGCAGGGCTCGGATGGACACGGCGTGAGCCGGCTGCCGCAATATGTCCGCCGCATCAAGGCCGGCGGTTTTAACGTCAGGCCCGACATCCGCGTGGTGCGCGAGCAGGTTTCTACCGCGCTGGTGAACGGCGACAACGGCATGGGCCACCTCGTCATGAAGCGCGCCGCCGAGATCGCGATCGAAAAGGCGCGCACGACAGGCATCGCCTGGGTCAACTCGCAATACAGCAACCATGCCGGCCCGGCCTCGCTCTACGCCACCATGCCGCTCGCGCACGACATGATCGGGCTCTATTTCGCGGTCGGCAACGCCAACCACCTGCCGCCCTGGGGCGGCCTCGACATGCTGCTGTCCACCAATCCGATAGCCGCCGCGATACCGGCCGGCGACGAAAAGCCGATCGTGCTCGACATGGCGACCACGGTCGCGGCCTATGGCAAGGTAAAGACCAAGGCACTGCGCGGCGAGATGATGCCGGAGGGCTGGATGATCGATCGCGAGGGCAAGCCCTTGACCGATCCGAAGCGCGCCGACGAAGGCATGCTGCTGCCGCTCGGCGGCATGGAGGCCGGCTACAAGGGCTACGGCCTTGCCATGATCATCGGCCTGCTCGCCGGCACGCTCGGAGGCGCTGCGATGGGCCGGAACGTGATCGACTTCAATCATGATGACGACAGCGTCACCAACACCGGACAGGCGATCGCGGCCATCAACATCGCCGCTTTCGGCGATGTCGCCGCATTCAAGGCCAGCGTCGATGCGCTGGTGCGCGACTTCCGCAACAGCGAGCGGATTCCCGGCGTCGACCGGATCTACGTGCCGGGCGAGCGTAGCCATGCCACGCGGGCGACCCGGGCCCGCGATGGCATACCGATCGCGCCGCCGCTATTGCGCGGACTGGACCAGGTCGCCGGCGACCTCGGAATTGCCAAGCTCGTGTAGCCGGCCGGATCGGACCCGGTGCTGTTTGCGCGCGGCGCCCCTGCTCAGGACTTGTCGCCGCTGTTCGCCGCCTTCTTGGGCCGCGGCGGCCCGTCGACCGGCGGCAGCGATTTGAGATATTCCGCGATATCGGCGCGATCTTCGGGGCTCATTTGCGAGGTATTCTTGATCACGCGCGCCATCGAGCCGCTGGCGGTGTCGCCCTCGGGCAGCTCGCCGGTTTGCAGGAAATAAGCGATGTCCTTTTCGCTCCAGTCGCCGATTCCCTTCTGCGTGATGTTAGGCACCCAGCCCTCGCCCTCCGGATTGGGCCCGCCGGCGAAGCGCTGCGCGGGGATGATGCCGCCGAGGAAATTCCGCGGACTGTGACATTCGGCGCAATGGCCGAGGCCGTTGACGAGATAGGCGCCGCGATTCCAGTTATGCGAATGCGCCGGATCCGGCACGAAGGGCTTGCTGTCCATGAACAGCCATTTCCAGATTCCGATGTTGCGCCTGACATTGAATGGAAACGAAACGTCGTGATCGCGCACCTTGCCCGGGACGGCAGGAAGCGATTTCAGATAGGCGAAGAGGTCGCGGATATCGTCGACCCTGGCATGCGCGTAGGACGGATAGGGAAAGGCCGGAAAATAATGGTAGCCCGCCGGCGAAACCCCCAGCGTCACCGCGCGGACGAACTCGGCCTCGCTCCAGCGCCCGATGCCGTCGGCCGGATCGGGCGAGATGTTCGGCGCGTAGAACGTCCCGAACGGCGACGGGATCGCCAGGCCACCGCCGAGTTTTTTGCGATCGGGCTGGCCGGGTACGGCATGGCAGGAGGAACATCCCCCGGCATTGAATGTTGTCTGCCCGTTCGCAGGGTTGGGCGTATAGGCCCTCTCGGTAACCGCTATCACGAACGGGATAGCCGTCAGCCACCAATAGACGGCGAACCCGGCGGCGCAAATCAGAACCAGGCTCAGAAAGACTCGTCGCATTCACCGATCCGTCACCAATCATCCTAAACTAACGCCGACTATGGCGATTATTCGGACCAAACGCTTCCCGGAAATTTGAAGCATTTGATCGCGTTACGGGAATAAAGCCGAAATCGCCTTGTTTTGAGATCGACACCGTCACTTAAAAGCCAACAGGGAGAGAACCATGAAGACCAAGACCATGCTTGTCATGCTTGCGTTGGGTGCGACCGTTGCGTTCGCCGGACCCGCCTTCGCCGAGAAGATGAAGGCGACGCTGGACGGCAAGTCCGAGGTGCCCCCGAACACCAGCGCGGGCACCGGCATCGCCGATATCGACTACGATGCCGCCACCAAGAAGCTGAGCTGGAAGCTGAGCTATTCGGGGCTCACCGGCCCCGCCACCGCCGCCCACTTCCACGGGCCGGCCGAACCCGGCAAGAACGCCGGCGTCGCCGTCGCCATCCCGAATGCGACCGCAAGCCCCGCCGAAGGCAGCGCCACGCTGACGGACGCCCAGGCCGCCGATCTCGCGGCCGGCAAGTACTACGTCAACGTCCATACCGCGGCCAATCCGGGCGGCGAAATCCGCGGACAGGTAACGAAGTAATTTTGTCATTTCGAATATCTAACCAGAGAGGTTTGCCACAGCGGCGCTTCGGACGAGCAAGATTGTTCGATCTTGACGACAAAGGGTGGATCGCCTTGCGGCGTCCACCCTTCTGCTGTTTGAGCCGCGCCCGAGCATGATCGGTTCTGATTAAATCAGAACCAAAGCTCGGGATTCCTTGTCTTGACGCGTTTTCTTTACGCGAACCGGTATCCACTTCGCTCGAAAACGCTCTAGATCTCGCGACGAACTATTTCAGCTTGAGCCGGTAGGTGTCGTGACAGTCGGTGCATTTGGCCTGGATCTCGTCGTAAGCGACCTTCAGGCTGGCGACATCCTTGATCCTGGCCTTGACGTCGGCGATGGTCTTGGCGACGGGAGGGACCTTCGAGTCGAAATCGGCCTTGTTCTGCCAGATTTTTTGCGATGATCCATAGCTCGCATTCACCACGTCTTCCCTCGGATTGGTCTCGAACACCTTGGGGATCGTGGGCACGCTTTCCGAGAGCTGCGCGATGGCGGCATCGACCGCCTTCTGATCGTAGGGGATCTCGCCCTTCGTCATCTTCAGGATCACCCCGTACATGCTCTTGCCCTGCGCCCGCATCAGATTGTCCTGCTTAACGGCGACATCCTGCTGCGCCATCACGGCGCCGGCACCGAGCAGCAAGGCTCCCGCAACAATAACCGTTCGTATCATCGGCCAATTCTCCGTTAGCGTTTCCAGGCGATACCGCGGAACGCGCTTGCGCGGTCCGCGGCTCATCACTGCGTAGAACTCCCCGCCCCGCATTTCATTCCCGCGCGCGGGAAAATATCAGAGGCTGTGCTGGCGCTGATGCTCGCGGATCGCAATCCAGACCCGCTCGGGCGTCGCGGGCATGTCGATGTGATCGATCTTGTATTCGCGCCACAGCCCCTCGATGATCGCATTGACCACCGCCGGACAGGAGCCGATCGCGCCGGCCTCGCCCGCGCCCTTGACGCCGAGCGGATTGGTCTTGCAGGGCACGTTGTGGGTCTCGAACACGAAGGACGGACCGTCGGCCGCGCGCGGCATCGCATAGTCCATGAAGGTGCCGGTGACGAGCTGGCCGTCCTTGGCGCTGTAGACCGCCTGCTCCATCAGGGCCTGCCCGATCCCCTGCATTGCGCCGCCATGAACCTGGCCGGCGAGCAGCAGCGGATTCAGCGTCACGCCGAAATCATCGACGATGACGTAGTTGACGATCTTGATGATGCCGGTGGACGGGTCGATCTCGACTTCGGCCAGATGCGTGCCGTTGGGGAACGTGCCATCGGCCTGCGTGAAGGTCGCGCTGGCGCTCAGCTTCGAGGGATCAACGCCCGGCCGCTTCGCCAGATCGGCGAAGCTGACGGAGCGGTCGGTGCCGGCGACGCGGATGGTGCCGTTGCTGATCTCGAGATCGCCGCTGCCTGCTTCCAGCGCCTCGGCGGCGATCTCGCGCAATTTCTTGCCGAGCTCGCGGGTCGCGCGCTCGACGCTGACGCCGCCGGTCGGAATCGACGCCGAGCCGCCGGTGCCGAGGCCGGTGGCGATCTTGTCGGTGTCACCCTGCAGGATATGAACGCGCTCGGGCGGCAGCCCGAACTGCTCGGCGACCAGCTGGGCGTAGGCGGTCTGGTGGCCCTGCCCGCTCGACTGGGTGCCGATCAGGATGGTGACGTCGCCAGTGGGATCGAGCTGCACCTTGGCGGTTTCCTCGCCCATGGTGCCGCAGACCTCGACATAGGTCGCAAGCCCGATGCCGCGCACCAGCCCCTGCTTCTTCGCGGCCTTGGCGCGCTTGGGAAATTCCTTCCAGTTGGCGATCTCCATGGCGCGCTTCATATGCGCGGTGAAGTCGCCGGAATCGTAGACCTTGCCGGTCGCGGTCTTGTAGGGCATCGCGCGCGGCGAGATGAAGTTCTTGCGCCGGATCGCATCCGGCGTCATCCCGAGCTTGCGCGCCGCCGCGTCGACCAGACGTTCGAGCACGTAAGCCGCCTCGGGGCGCCCGGCGCCGCGATAGGCGTCGACCGGCACGGTATTGGTGAACACGGTGCGGACGCGGCAATGGAACGCCTGGATGTCGTAGAGGCCGGGCAGCATGCCGGCGCCGCCATGGGGAATATAAGGCCCGAAGGTGGACAGATAGGCCCCCATGTCGCCCATCAGATCGACGTCCATCGCGAGGAACTTGCCGTCCTCGGCCAGCGCCATCCGCGCCGTGGTGACGTTGTCGCGCCCTTGCGCGTCGCCCATGAAGTGGTCGGAGCGGTCGGCGGTCCATTTGACGGTCTTGCGCAGCTTGCGCGAAGCCACCGCGATCAACGCGTATTCGCGATAGGGAAACAGCTTGGTGCCGAAGCCGCCCCCGACGTCCGGGCAGATCACCCGCATCTTTTCGAGCGGCATCTTCAGGACCATTCCGCCGATGATCTCGCGCAGGCGGTGGCTGCCCTGGCTGCCGATCGTCAGCGTCAGATGATCTCGCTTGGCGTCGTATTCGCAGACCGCGGCGCGGGTTTCCATGAAGTTGGTGACGATGCGGGGATTGACGATTGCGATTTCGGCGACGGCATGCGCCTTGGCGAAGGCGGCGTCGGTGGCGTTCTTGTCGCCGATCGGCACGTCGAACAGCACGTTTCCGGGATGGCCGGGCCAGACCTGCGGCGCGCCCGGCTTGACCGCGTGCACCACGCCGACCACGGCCGGCAGCGGCGTCCAGTTGACCTCGATCGCCTCCAGCGCATCGCGCGCCTGATCGATGGTGTCGGCGACGACGAAGGCGACGGCATCGCCGACATGACGCACTTCGCCCAAGGCAAGGATCGGATAGGGCGGGCCCGTGAACGGATTGACCTCGAGATTGAACAGGCAGGGCAGCGAGCCGAGATCCTTGACGTCCTCGCCGGTCAGGATCAGGGCGACCCCCGGCAGGCCGCGGGCGCGGGCGGCGTTGATGGTGAATTTCGCATGCGCATGCGGCGAGCGCAGCACCAGCGCGTGCAGCGCCGGCTGCGGCGCGTGATCGTCGGTGTAGCGACCCTTGCCGCGAATGAGCGCGTCGTCTTCCTTGCGCAGGACGCTCTGACCGACGCCGAATTTGAGGGGGGCCATCGTATCTCCGTTTTACCCGGTAATTATTTCCGGCCCATATTGCAGCGGATCGCGGGGCAGCGCAAAGGGTTTAGCTGCGCACCAGCGAGCCCAGCCAGCGCCTGCCGAACAAGAGCAGGATCGATCCGGCGTAGACGATGGCGCCAACGACGATCAGCACCAGCAGCAAGGCCTCGTCGCGAAAGGCGCTGAGCTGGGCAAGATGCGATGCAGCAAACCTCGCGGTCAGCCACAGCGCCGCTCCCAGCACCACGCCGCAACCAGCGAACTTCGCCAGCGATCGCGTCAGGGCGTGATCGAGTTCAAGGTAGCCGGCCCGCGCCGCAAACCCGACCACCAGCAGAAGATTGATCCAGGCGCCGACGGCGGTCGCGAGCGCAAGACCGACCTGCGCCAGCGAGCCCACCAGCGCAATCTTCAACGCAACATTGACGGCGACCCCGGTCAGCGCCGCCTTCACCGGCGTGGCCGTATCCTTGCGGGCGTAGAAGGTCGCAACCGCGCTGCGGATCAGCACGAACGGAATAAGCCCGATCGCATAGGCCGCGAGCGTCGCGCCGGCCGCCGCGGCGTCCGCCTTCGAGAACGCGCCGCGCGCGAACATCGCCCGCGTGATGACGTCGGGCACCGTCAGGAACGCGGCCACGAACGGCACCGAGAACAGAAGCGTAAAATCGAAGGCACGCCGCTGCGACGCCATCGCGCCCTGGTGATCCTCCGCCGTCAGCTGCCGCGACATTTCCGGCAGCAACACCGTGCCGATCGCGATCCCGATCACACCGATCGGCAGCTGGTTGAGCCGGTCGGCATAATACAGCGCCGACAGCGCGCCCGCCGGCAGGAAGGTCGCGATGATGGTATCGGCGAACAGCGCCACCTGCGTCCCCATCGAGCCGACGGTGGCGGGCCCGAGCGCGCGAAAGAACGCACGGACATCCTCGTCGAGCTTGAGCGGCGCGAATCGCGGCACGCCGCCATGGCGCGCGAGGTCCCCCGCCAGCAGGAAATATTGCAGGAAGCCGGAAATCAGCACGCCCCAGGCGGCGGCGTGGCCGGCGGTCGGGAAAAACGCCACCAGCGCCAGTGTCATCATCATGGCGAGATTCAGGAAGATCGACGCCGCCGCGGCGCTGGCGAAGCGATGCATCACGTTGAGCATGCCGCCATAGAGCGTCACCAGCGTGATCAGCAGGAGATAGGGAAAGGTGATCCGCGTCAGGTCGATGGCGAGCCGGCGCTGCTCGGCATCGTCGGTGAAGCCGGGCGCCAGCAGGCTCATCGCCTGCGGCATGAACAGCCAGGCGGCCACCAGCAGAACCAGTTGCGACACAAACAAAAGCGTAAAGATGCGATTGGCGAACAGCCCCGCCGCCGCCGCCCCCCGCTCGCCGTGGACGTGGGCGTAAGCCGGCACGAACGCCGCATTGAACGCGCCCTCGGCAAAGATCGCACGGAAATGGTTGGGCAGGCGAAACGCCACGAAGAACGCGTCCGCCACCGGACCGGCACCGAGGATGGCCGCGAGCATGATGTCGCGCGCAAAGCCCGTCAGCCGCGAAAGAAGCGTATAGCCGCCGACGGTGAAGATACGACCGAGCATCCGCCGCTTCTAGCGCATGCGGCGGCGCTGCAAAACGGCGAAATCAGGAAGAAAGTGCGCCGCGCACAGCCTTGACGACCCGTTCCTGCGTCGGCTCGTCGAGATAGGCGTGCATCGGCAGGCTGATGACGTCGCTCGACAAGCGCTCGCTGGCCGGCAAGCCGCCATCGGCGACCGGGAAATCCCGATAGGCGGTCTGCTGATGCATCGACTTCGGATAATAGATCGCGGTCGGAATGCCCTGCGCCTTCAGCGCCGCCGCGAAGCCGTCGCGATCGCAGCCCGCCGGCAGCCGGACGGTGTATTGCGCCCAGACCGAGGTGCAGCCGGCGGCGAGGCGCGGAACGCCCACGACGTTGCCGAGTCCCTGCGCGTAGCGCTCGGCCACCTTGTTGCGCGCGGCGATCTCGTCCTCGAATATCCTGAGTTTCTCGATCAGGATCGCCGCCTGGACGGTGTCGAGGCGGCCGGTCAGCCCGAGCCGCACGTTGTCGTATTTGTCCGAACCCTGGCCATGGACGCGAACGCTGCGCAATGCTGTCGCGAGTTCGGCGTCGTCGGTGAAGATCGCGCCGCCGTCGCCGAAGCAGCCGAGCGGCTTGGCCGGGAAGAAGCTGGTCGCCGTCGCAAGGCCCAAAGTGCCGAGACGGCGGCCCTTGTAGCTCGCGCCAAAGGCCTGCGCCGCGTCATCGAGCACGAACAGGCCCTCTTCCGCCGCGATCGCGCCAATGACGTCATGGTCGGCACTCTGCCCGAACAGGTCGACAGGAATCACCGCGACAGGCTTGAGGCCGAGCCTCTTGGCGGCGGCGATGCCGCGCTTCAGCGAAGCCGAATCGATGTTGAAGGTTGCCTCATCGACATCAACGAACACAGGTGTCGCACCGGTCAGCGCCACCGCCTCGCCGGTCGCGCAAAACGTAAAGGACGGACAGAACACCGCATCGCCGCGGCCGACGCCCTTGGCCATCAGCACCATCAGCAGCGCGTCGGTGCCGCTCGCGCAGCTCACCACATGTTTGGCGCCGCTGAAGTCGGCAAGTGCGGCCTCGAGCTCGGTCACTTCCGGACCGTTGATGAACTGGCAATGGCCGAGCACGCGGGCCACCGCGTCATCGATGGATTTGCCGAGCCGCCGGCGCTGCGCGGCGATGTCGATGAAGGCAACGGGATCGGGACGCAGGTGCTGGTTCATGGAGCCTTGCAGGGATTGAGAGCGGGACACGCGCGACTAGCCGGCCACAACTCGCCGCGGCCCCTTGCGCGCGGGCGAGGCCGCGGCGGGCTTGGCAGGAGTTTCGAGGCAGCGGATCGCGATTTCAAGGCTGGCTACCCCTTCATCGCCGGTTACCGCCGGGATGCCGCCGGTGCGTACGGAGTGAAGGAAGGCGATCAACTCGGCGCGCAGCGGTTCGTCATGGCCAACCGGCAGATGACGCATCGAGTAGCTGCCGTCAGGCTTGAAGCCGAAGCATTCGGTGACCTGACGGGTAAGCAGATCGCCCATCACATATTTGCCGCGGGTGGCGACGGTGACGTTGCGCGCCTTGAACGGCGTCAGCCAGTTGGTGTTGATGTGGGCGAGCACGCCGGATGCGGTTCGGAACTGCAAGAGCGCGATATCCTCGCGCTCGGCAACGGCGCTGGAGAGCTGGGGCTGCACCTCGACGATATCGGACTCGGTAAACCAGCGGATCAGGTCGATATCGTGGACGGCGAGGTCGATGACGACGCCGACATTCGACATGCGCGGCGGAAACGGTCCCACGCGCGTGATCGCGATAGAAAGGATGTCTTCGCCCGAGATCGCCTGCTTGATGGCGGCGACCGCCGGGTTGAAGCGCTCGACATGCCCTACCATCAAGGTCACGCCGGCGCGGTGCGCGGCGGCGACGATGTCCCGCCCCTCCTCGACCGTGGAGGCAATCGGCTTTTCGACCAGGATGTGAACGCCGCGCGCGATGCAGGCGAGCGCCGTCTCGTGGTGGAGATGCGTCGGCGCGGCGATGGTGATGGCATCGACGCCCTCCGCGATCAGTTCGTCGAGGCGTTCGAAGGTGCGGCAGCCCGCCAGGTCCGTCGCCCGCGTCCGATGCGCCGGCAAGGGATCGACGACTCCGACCAGCGTGACGTCCGGCAGACCGGCCAGCACCCGGGCATGGTTGCTGCCCATCACGCCGGCGCCGATCACGCCCACGCGAAGCGCGCGCTTCGCCTCGCCTTTCACGCCCGATGCGGACCCTTTTGAACTCATCTCGTCATCCCCGCCGTCGCCTACGCAAGCAAATATCCCCGGCGCTCTCCTAGCACGTCGCCACAGATGTGGCGAATGCCGAGAGCCGATCCCGGACACGTTTTGATTCAAAAAATTACATCGTTCCGCCGACTGATTCGGCACCGAGCATGACCAAGAATGAGTCGATTCGAGGTCGAACGGCCCCCTGACCACGCTAGCTGCGCTGGTAATCGTCCTCGATGCGGATGATGTCGTCCTCGCCGAGATAGCTGCCGGTCTGGACCTCGATCAGTTCCAGCGCAATCTTGCCGGGGTTTTCCATCCGGTGGGTCGCGCCGATCGGGATATAGATCGATTCGTTCTCATGCACGGTCTTGACCAGTTCGTTGACCGTCACCCGCGCGGCACCCCGCACCACGATCCAGTGCTCGGAGCGGTGGTGATGCTTCTGCAGCGAGAGCCGGCCGCCGGGCTTGACGATGATGCGTTTGACCTGGTGCCGCTCGCCCATGTCGACCGACTGATAGGAACCCCAGGGCCTATGCACCTTGAGGTGCTCTTCGGTCACCTGCGGCGCGACGGTCTTCAGTTTCGCGACCAGCCGCTTCAGCCCGTTGGCATCCTTCTGGCGCGACACCAGCACGGCGTCCTGGGTTGCCACCACGACCAGATCGTCGACACCTTCCAGCGCGACCAGCGCCCTGTCGGTCGACACATTGCAGTTGCGGGAATCCTCGAATACGGCCGCGCCCTGCGCGGCGTTGCCTTCGCTGTCCTTGTCTGACAGTTCCCACACCGCATGCCAGGAGCCGACGTCGGACCAGCCGCACTTGACCGGCACCACGGCGGCGCGCGACGTTTTTTCCATCACCGCGTAGTCGATCGAGATTGCTTTCGCCGATCCGAAGGCGCCCTCGTCCAGCGTGACAAAGCCGAGATCGCGCCCGGCCTTGACCACGGCATCGGTGATCGCCGCCACGCTCGCGGCATCGACGTTGCGGTATTCGTCGAGCAGCACCGAGGCGCGGAACATGAAATTGCCGCTGTTCCAGAGATAGCCGGCCTGGATGTATTCCGCCGCCGTTTTCGGATCCGGCTTCTCGACGAATTTCGCGACGCTGCGGACCTCGCCGGCAATGACCTCACCCGGGCTGATATAGCCGTACTCGGTGGCCGGCCGCTCCGGCTGAACGCCGAAGGTCACGATCCGCCCCTGTCGCGCTGCCACCAGACCCTGGCGGCAGGCGGCGACGAAAGCATCGGTGTCGCGCACCACGTGATCGGCGGCGAGCGCCAGCACTACCGCGTCCTCGTCGCGCGTTTGCGCGAACACAGCACCGGCGGCAATGGCCGGGCCGGAATCCCGCCGCATCGGTTCCAGCAGCACATCGGCCTCGATCCCGATTTCGGCGAGCTGCTCCAGCACCATGAAGCGATAGGCCTTGTTGGTGATCACGATCGGGCGCTCGAACAGCTCCGCATCGGACACCCGCAATAGCGTATTCTGGAACGTCGAACGCGACCCGAACAGAGCCAGAAATTGTTTGGGATTGACTTCGCGCGACGCCGGCCACAGCCGCGTCCCGGCCCCGCCGCACATGATCAGTGGAATAATTCGTCCGTCCATCGGCGCCTCAAACCTTGTAGTGGTCGCGATACCACGCGACGAAATCGCGAATGCCGTC
>NZ_JADGRI010000343.1 GCF_017881085.1 Bradyrhizobium sp. | reverse complement strand
TCAAAGCGTTGCATGTGATCGCGGTCATCGCCTGGATGGCCGGCATGCTTTATCTGCCGCGGCTGTTCGTTTATCATTGCGAGGCGGAGGCCGGATCGAAGCAATCCGAAACCTTCAAGGTGATGGAACGGCGGTTGCTGAAAGCGATCATCAATCCGGCAATGGTCGTGACATGGTTAGCAGGACTCTACCTCGCCTGGGCGGGTCATTTGTTTTCGGCGGGATGGTTTCACGGTAAACTGCTGTTGGTGCTGTTGTTGTCCGGCGCCCACGGCTTTTTTGCCCGCAGCGTGAAGGATTTCGCCGCCGACCGGAATGCGAGAAGTCAGAGATTCTATCGTTTTATCAATGAGGTACCGACGATTCTGATGATCGGAATAGTGATTTTGGTGATTGTGAAGCCGTTTTGATGGGCAGGGCTGCTGACAGCTGAGGCTGCCGGCCTGCTTGCGGAAAGCCCCGCGATTTTCTATATTGTTGAAATCCCACCCCACGCAGGCGGATGTGGTTGCGTTTCGGTTCCTTGTTGAACCGGCCGCCGCATCAGGTTTGAAGCCTCTCCGGCACCTTCCTTGCTCAGACCTGCGGACCTTCCTGATTTCGCGTCCGCATTTTCATAAAGCCACCTCGCAATTCCTCCCCCAAACTTCTCCACAGGACCATCCCAATGCGGGAAATGAAACTTCAAGACCTCAAAGCGCAAACGCCAGCCGAGCTGGTTTCGTTTGCGGAAGAAAAAGGGGTCGAAAACGCCAGCACCATGCGCAAGCAGGAGCTGATGTTCGCCATCCTCAAGCAGCTCGCGATCCAGGAAACCGACATTATCGGCGAAGGCGTCGTCGAGGTTCTCTCCGACGGTTTCGGATTTTTGCGCTCGCCGGACGCAAACTATCTGCCGGGACCGGACGACATCTACGTCTCGCCCTCGCAGATCCGCCGCTTCGGGCTTCGCACCGGCGATACCATCGAAGGCCACATCCGCAGCCCGAAAGAAGGCGAGCGTTATTTCGCGCTGCTGAAGGTCAACACGCTGAATTTCGAGGACCCGGAAAAGTCCAAGCACAAGGTCAATTTCGACAATTTGACCCCGCTGTTTCCCGATCAGCGGTTCCGGCTCGAGCTCGAAGACCCCACCAGAAAGGACCTTTCTGCAAGGGTTATCGACATCGTCGCCCCGATCGGCAAGGGCCAGCGCGCCCTGATCGTGGCGCCGCCCCGCACCGGCAAGACCGTGCTGATGCAGAACATCGCGCACTCGATCACGGCCAATCATCCGGAGTGCTATCTGATCGTGCTGCTGATCGACGAGCGGCCCGAGGAAGTCACGGACATGCAGCGCTCGGTGAAAGGCGAGGTCGTGTCCTCGACCTTCGACGAGCCCGCGGTGCGTCACGTCCAGGTCGCCGAAATGGTGATCGAAAAAGCAAAGCGCCTGGTCGAGCACGGCCGTGACGTCGTGATCCTCCTGGACTCGATTACGCGGCTCGGCCGCGCCTACAACACCGTGGTGCCGTCATCCGGCAAGGTGCTGACCGGCGGCGTCGATGCCAATGCGCTGCAGCGGCCGAAGCGTTTCTTCGGCGCCGCGCGCAACATCGAAGAGGGCGGTTCGCTCACCATCATCGCGACCGCGCTGGTCGATACCGGCAGCCGGATGGACGAAGTTATCTTCGAAGAGTTCAAGGGTACCGGCAATTCGGAACTGATTCTCGACCGCAAGGTTTCCGACAAGCGGACCTTCCCCGCGATCGACATTTCGCGTTCCGGCACCCGCAAGGAAGAGCTGATCACCGATCCGCAGCTCCTGAAGAAAATGTACGTGCTGCGCCGGATCCTCAATCCGATGGGCACCATGGACGCGATCGACTTCCTGCTCGACAAGCTGCGTAACACCAAGAACAACGCGGAATTCTTCGAGTCGATGAATACCTGAGCCGTTTCGGCGGCACTGACTGGGGCGTCCTTGCGAGGGGCGCCCCTTTTTGCTGCATGATTTGCTGCAGCAAAAGTGCAGCATGGAAGAACTCCGCCCGTTTGCGATGTATCTCCAAATGATTGAAATTGCTATATAATATTATATTTTCTGGTGCGAAGCCTTGAATCGGTGGATCTCCGCATCCTTTGAGTGCCGGTCGCTGGCGACTCGATGGATCGCCCGGCTGGCGTCGCAGACTGGAAATTACGTTGCCTTTTCAAGGAGCTCGGAAAACAAATAGGTGATGCATCCCCGCGAACAGACCATTTTTGCACTCTCGTCGGGCCGGCCGCCGAGCGCGATCGCCGTGGTGCGTGTTTCCGGTCCGCAGGCGGGGCCGGTGCTAACGGCGCTTGCCGGCAAGATGCCGGCGCCGCGGCTGGCGACGCGGGTATTGCTGCGTGATGCGAATCAGCAGCCGATCGACGATGCGGTGGTGCTCTGGTTTCCGGGCCCGGCAAGTGCGACCGGTGAGGACGTCGCGGAATTTCACGTCCATGGCGGGCGGGCGGTGTTGGCGGCGCTGTTCGCGGCGCTTTCGGCTTTCGCCGAACTTCGTGCGGCGGAGCCCGGCGAATTCACCCGGCGTGCCTTCGAGAATGGCAAGCTTGACCTGACCGAGGCCGAAGGCCTCGACGATTTGATCCACGCCGACACCGATCGGCAACGCCGCCAGGCGCTGCGCCAGTTGAAGGGACTGCTCGGTGACCGCGCGCGCAACTGGCGCGATCAGATCATCGAGGCCTCCGCGTTGATCGAAGCCGGCATCGATTTTTCCGACGAAGGCGACGTGCCCGCCGAGTTGATCGCGCCGGCAGTTGCAAGGATCGAAACGCTGCTGGGCGAGATCGAGGAAGTGCTGGCGGCGCAGGGGCGCAGTGAACGGCTACGCGAGGGACTGGCGGTCGCGATCGCCGGTCCGCCGAATGTCGGCAAATCGACGCTGATGAATGCGCTGGCGCGGCGCGAGGTGGCGATCGTCTCGCCGCACGCGGGCACCACGCGTGACGTAATCGAAGTGCAGCTCGATCTCGACGGCTTTCCGGTGACGGTGATCGACACCGCCGGAATTCGCGAGACCGACGATCCCGTCGAGCAGGAAGGCGTGCGCCGGGCAAGGGCGCGGGCGGCGGAAGCCGACCTGGTGGTGTGGATGAGCGATCCGCAGCACGACGAAGCTCCGCAGCAGGGCGACGCGCCGGTGTGGCGGGTCCGGAACAAGATCGACCTCGATACGGCGGCGCGTGATGCCGGGCGCGCGAAAGCACCGGCCGGCGGTCTGGGGCCGGGCAGGGAGGCGGTCGACTTCAGCATTTCGGCGAGTCGGGGCGACGGGATCGCCGAGCTGATCGCCGCTCTGGTCGGTTTTGCGGAAAAATATTTTGGTTCGGACGAGGGCAGTCTGATCGGACGGGAGCGGCAGCGGAACTTGCTGCGGCAGACCGCGGAGTCGCTCCAGCGCAGCATCACGGTCCTTGGCGACGGCGAAGAGCTGGCCGCCGAGGATCTGCGGATGGCGGCCTATTCCCTGGGCCGGTTGCTCGGCCGGGTCGATGTCGAGGATATCCTCGACGTGATCTTCCGGGAGTTCTGTATCGGTAAGTAAGAATATAAATAAAAAGAAATATTTCTTGGTTCATTTCATTGGATTGTTTCACGTGAAACAATCTTTCGATGACCCGCTGGGAGCGTGTTTCACGTGAAACATTCGCCAACAACGAACTTACCACTTTCGGGATCTGTGGCCCCGCGATAAAAGTCGGCCATGCTGACCCGCTCAGAATCATTCGACGTCATCGTCATTGGCGGCGGCCACGCTGGCTGCGAAGCCGCCAGCGCCTCCGCGCGCATGGGCGCCCAGACGGCATTGGTGACCCATCGCTTTGCGACCATCGGCGCGATGTCCTGCAACCCCGCGATCGGCGGGCTCGGCAAGGGCCATCTGGTCCGCGAAGTCGATGCGCTGGATGGCCTGATGGGCCGCATCGCCGATGCCGGTGGCATTCAGTTTCGCATGCTCAACCGGCGCAAGGGTCCGGCGGTGCGCGGACCGCGCGCCCAGGCCGACCGCAAGCTCTACGCGGCGGCGATGCAGGCCGCCATCCGGGAGACGGCGAACCTCAGCGTCATCGAAGGCGAGGCCGACGAGCTGATTGTCTCGGACGGCCGAGTTAGCGGCATTCGTCTGGCCGACGGCCGGGCGCTATCCGCGGGCGCCGTGGTGATAACGACCGGGACCTTTCTGCGCGGGCTGATCCATCTCGGTGAGAAGAGCTGGCCCGCTGGCCGAGTCGGGGAGGCGCCGGCGCTGGGGCTTTCGAAGTCTTTTGAGAGCGCGGGGTTTACCCTCGGACGGCTGAAGACGGGGACTCCACCCCGGCTTGACGGCAAGACGATCGACTGGTCCGCGGTAGAAATGCAGCCCGGCGATGATCCGCCGGAGCCCTTTTCGGTGATGACCGGGAAAATCACAACGCCCCAGATCCAGTGCGGCATCACCCGCACCACGGCGGCCACCCATGAGGTGATCCGGGCCAATGTGCATCGCTCGCCGATGTATTCCGGTCAGATCAGGAGCACCGGGCCGCGCTATTGCCCGTCGATTGAGGACAAGATCGTCCGCTTCGGCGACCGCGACGGCCATCAGATTTTTCTGGAGCCGGAGGGGCTCGACGATTCCACGGTTTACCCCAACGGCATTTCGACCTCGCTGCCGGAAGAGGTACAGCTCAAGATATTGGCCTCGATCCCGGGGCTGGAGCGCGTGCGCATGGTTCGCCCGGGCTACGCCATCGAATACGATCACGTTGACCCCCGCGAACTCGATCCCACCCTGCAGACCAAGCGTCTGCGGGGCCTGTTCCTGGCCGGACAGATCAACGGTACCACCGGGTATGAAGAGGCAGCGGCACAGGGGCTGGTAGCGGGGTTGAATGCGGCCTTGGCCGCTGGTGGCTCTGACCCTGTCGTGTTCGACCGCGCCGACGGCTATCTCGGGGTCATGATCGACGATCTCGTGACCCGTGGGATCACCGAGCCCTACCGGATGTTCACCTCGCGGGCCGAGTACCGGCTGACCCTGCGTGCCGACAATGCGGATCAGCGCCTGACCGACAAGGGGATTGCGCTGGGCTGCGTCGAACCGGCGCGTTCGCAGCGGCACGGCACCAAGATGGCCGCCTTGAATGCCGCAAAGGCTCTGACAAAATCGCTGGCGCTGACGCCCAATGAAGCCGCCCGGCATGGCCTGGCGCTCAACAAGGATGGCCAGCGCCGCTCGGCCTTCGAACTCCTGGCCTATCCGGAGATCGGATGGACGGAGATCCGCGGCATCTGGCCGGAGCTGTCGGCCATTGAACCAGCGATCGCGGGCCATCTCGAGATCGATGCCAAGTACGACGTCTATCTCAAGCGCCAGACCGCCGATGTCGATGCCTTCCGGCGCGACGAAGGGCTGATCCTTGGCGATATCGATTACTTGATGGTGCCGGGGCTTTCCAATGAGGCGCGTTCAAAACTGGA
>NZ_JADGRI010000342.1 GCF_017881085.1 Bradyrhizobium sp. | reverse complement strand
ACCGCCCCGATGATGCGGCAAGACTTGCCAGTTCTCCCGCAATCGTCAAGCGCGGCATCCTTGGCCTTTTGCACGGTGTCGCGCTGAACCAGCGACCATGATTTGCCTGAAACCGCGAAAGCCCCACAGCCATGGCCGTAGAAGCTCAGTTCAATCGGGCATCGGCCTGCTCCGCAATTGGAGCGCGCGTCGTCCACGGCCGCCCTGCGCGACTTGTGATTCCAGGAAATCCCCCAATTGTTGCTATCGGGACCATAGACGATCGATCCCCATGGCTTCAGATCGTCCATCTTGCGCAACCGCGTCAGCACGCCTTCGGTTGCTTCACCTGACGGCGACAGGTTGCTCTTTTCCTGAAACTTGCTGATCGCGAGCTTCATGCCGGTCTTGCTGTCGGGGACGTCCGGGTCGAAGTTGTGCTCGTAGAGCCGTTCGCTCAATTCGCGCAGCAGCGCGGCATCTTTAATCGGGACGAAGTCGGGGTCCGCGCGCAGCGTACCGGCGAGTTCTTGCTGTGGCGGCGGCGCGATCGCAACTTGCGGCCCGGCCGCCACCGCGGGCGCGGCGAAATAGAAGGAGCCGTCGATCGGCGAGGAGGACACCCAGGGCTGCTGCGATCCGCCCGTCTCCCGCTTCACGGCGAGGCCGACCTGGTTGAAGGTTTGAAAGATGTCGAGCCCCGTCTGCTTGATGGTCGTCGCCAAGGCCTTCGTATAGGGACTGTGGCCGTCGCTGCCGTCCTGGGCGACGCTGCCGGGCTGCGTCGCATAGGAGATCAACGTTCCTTCCGGCGCCCGCATCTGGGCAAGCCCGCCATCGGCGGAGCGCAGCCCGCGCGCGCCGAACGGATTGTTGCGGCAAGCGTCGAGGATTACCATGTTGAGTCGGGTGCCCGAACCCTGCATCTGGCGGAGCACAAGATTGACGTCCACCATCTGGAAATCGACATCGGCTTCGCGGGTCGGGTTGGCGTTCACCGGTACTAGGTAGTTCGAGCCGCTCACCTGCACGCCGTGGCCGGCATAATAGAACAGCGCGACTTCGGCGCCCTGGATTTGACGCCCGAAGTTCTGCACGTCGATATCGAGCGCGGCTTTGTCGAGATCAAGCTGGGCGCGTCCACCTATCAGGGTAAAGCCGAGGCTCGAGAGCGTGTCGGCCATCAGCGTCGCATCGTTGCGGGGATTGTCGAGTCGGGTGATGTTTTGATAGGCGGAATTGCCCACCACCAGCGCGATGCGCTTCTCGGCTGCGGCGGGAGATGCCGATACAAGCGACAGTAGCGCGATCGCGGCGGCGATTGCGCCGCGATTTCCCGTCCAATTCGTGAGCCGCCGGTGCATCCCCAATGCATCCCCAATCATTATCGGGAAACTAGCAGCCGGCGCGTGTCACGAAAAGCGCCGAATCGCACCAGCAGTCCGTTAATGCCGGCATTAACGAGCATGTCTGTTCATGGCACATCGCGTCGGTTAGTGCGATGCAGCGATATGTCTGAAATTGGGGTTAGACCGGAACTGGTTGCAACGGTATTGAACTGCTGAATGACCAACAAAATCGACCTCAATGAAATGATTTGAGCGATGGGAACGCCACCAAAAGTAGGTGCAGCGTCACCGTCAAACCTATCCAATTAAATGGTAAAGTCGTCGCTTCTCGCGTTCGACAAATCTTGCTGCGCGATTGGCAATTTTCTGATTGGCATTGCCGTACAATGTCACGCGCACGGAAAAGCCACCCGGCGAGTTTTCACGAAGAATTTGGATGCCCGCCACGGTCGCGCAGCCGGGCCACTGCCTAACCGCATTGAGGCACTCTCGACGCAAGGCTCCGTAATCTAAACCGACAGTTGGCAATCTCGTCATGCGACAACGTAGGAAAAATGAAATTAGGACTAACTTAGCCCCCTAAAATCTAACGTGTTGACCAAGATCAAAACGGATAACCGATTTTTGGCTTTCGTATATTCGCGGCGTATCCGACATCGGCTGGTATGAGACGCCGAATTCTGGAACGGCTCGACGAGCTGTAACCACGGGTGTCAAGGACCTCGGGAACGACCCTTAGCCACTTGTTTACGACCTGAGACCATTCTTGCCACTTCGACTGTATTGCCGTTTTGGGCCTGCGGGCTGTCTATATTTCGATTTCGGAAACACCCCGTGCCCGGTGTTCGGGAGAACCTGCCATGATTAAAGGCGCAGCAATTGCGGCAGTGGTAATGTTCATTGCCGTTCAAGTTGACCAGTATTACGACAGCGGCTTTTACACGGATGGTGTCCTAGCCATGCTGCGTCAAATACGGCACTCCTTCGGCTGGTAGAAAGCGTGGCCGCAGCGAGCTAAGGCGCTGCGACCTTGTCGGCAAATACCGAGTTTGCCGTGAGATACCGCACAGGTCAGCCACAAGGCGAGCTGGCGGCGCGGGCTGACCATCTCGTGGCAAGCAGAATTTCACCCGCGTTCTGACTTTCTTGCGGGGCTGCCCACGATCAGCCGATATTTCGGGACCCAAGCTGTATTCCAGCTTTCCAAGGTCGTCTCACAGACGGCGCACTCAAAGCTGCTCACCTGTCGAGTAGGTGCCATCACCTGTGTGCGGCGATAAATCGCCCCACAACCGCATAATCTATGGCCCGGCTCTGGCATGCTGGTTCGGTTAATATCGACGCGCCAGCATTCGCTTCAATTCGGACGCGGCGTAATCCTCACGCTCCCTTGTGAAGCGCTGCTGATGGACCTTAAAGTTGGCGACGCGACGTCCAATTTCTTCGCGCTCTGACTCTTCCCAGTTTACCGATGGCGTTCGGTTCGGTTCGACGACAGTTCGCGTCATTAGTTGCTCCACAGGAACGCTCTTCCTGAACGCCTCCGTCTCTTCGATGAACCTATCGAGATTGGTTTTAAAATCGAGCATGGAACTTCCCCCAAGCACCAAACCTATCGGCAACAGCAAGTTGCTGCCATACGGCTAGTGGGGGGTGTGGATAGCGTGGACAACCTCTTCGATCCACACCCACCACGCAGCCTGAACCACCTTGCCGTTACTGGTTTCCCTTGGGACCTGTTCAATCGGATCGGGCATCCGGAAACACGGCTTTGGGCGACGATTTGGTTCCCGCCCTCCAAATCCTTCGAGACCGCACCGCTCCGTCCGCGCGGCCCGAATGCGCGGCAAGCGCTCAACGTGATCCGGAACGATGGCACGGTGATTGCTCAATAGGAAGACAAAGCCGCACTTGTGTCAAAACCGAGCAAGCGAGTTCCGCCATGAAACACCCTCCCCTTGCAGAGACGGCGCGAATTGAAACATTAATCGCGAACCTCAATCGGTCCGTTGAACTTCTTAACGTCGATATCGATAATGAGGAGGAGCGCGCAAGGGTCAAGGATGTTTCGGACCCGGCGTATCCCATCATGGCCCGGCAACTCCGGGCTCGCCGTGACAATTTGAATGTCACCATCGCTGCCCTTAGGCAGCGACTTGAAGCATCTGAAGCAATGATCGAGGAGCGCTTAGCAGGATAGCGTCATTCGATATGCCCGACGTCCGGGTGCCGATCCCGCGTTGCTGCCATACATAGCTGGCGCAGCGGTCCTGTTCGACGAGCAGGTTTGGTTACTGACTCTTTCGTGATCGCGTCGTCGGCCCTATTGGACAAAAGTGCGCAGTGCGGCGGAGCCGAATGTGGTCGGATGAACGCACAGCAATGCACGTTAAGAGGGGTGGAATGGTCGGCAAGGATCGAGATTGCTCCCTTGGGCGCTCATTTCCGGACATGGCACGAAACCCACATGGCCGGCCTGCTCGGCGATGTTCGGTCTTGGGGGTAGAACGGAAGTCGGATTTCAGAGCCGTCAGGGCCGTTGATGACCCCACGATCATGGGCTTTCGAGTACCGCGAGCGTTCTCGGTGCGCGATCGATACCACTTCGTCAAGGCGCTATTCTTCTGGTGTAGAAGGAACCGCCACGCCAATTGAATCATGCCTCGTCGGACCCGGGTATTGCCCGAGCGGGCTAGCCCTTTCTCTCGGCGTTTCCTTCCGCTCTCGTCGGGTGAACCAGTGAGGCCGGCATAACGCGCTACGGCCCGTCGGTCGCGCATGTTTCGCGACAACACCTCGTGCACCAGCATGTCGGCTGTCTCTATGCCGACCCCCATCACGCGCGCTAACAGGCGCACCATGATGTTCGGTCCATCACAGGGCGCTTGGTCGATACGCTTCAGGCGTTCCTCCTCAATCTGCCGGATTTGATTATTGACGAGTCGTCGGCGCTCCATGTCGCGACGTAACTCAGCCAGCGCGTTGGGCGGGATTGGCTCGCCCTCAGGCGTGCGCAAGCCGTCTAGGCGCGTGCTGGCCCTTTTCAGCTTAGGATTGAAACCGCGAATGCCGAGCCGAACCAACGCTGCCTTCATTCTCGTACTCCCGACCCTCAGCATCTACGGCATCGTTTCCCTCGCGGCCGGCGATGTTGGTCAGCCCAAGCAGGATGAGAATCTGCATAATCTTGCCGCCGTTATGAGCGACGGCTTCCGCAATGGCTCCACGACTCTAGGAAGGCCGCTGGTGCGTAGCCCGGCTTAGAGCTTGTTGGTGTCGCCGGCCAACGCGTCCGGCCGTCGCCGCTTCCTCTGGTGGCTCCGCTTTCGGTCGTCGCCATTTTCCTGTTCTCGGCTTCGGCAAAGGAACCGTTTCCACCGGTTGGATGACAGGCTCATTTTGTGCTGGGGCGTCTGCTTGAATAGAGACCGCGGCGGCCGGCGTTTCCACCTTTTCGTTTTCGGGCTGGACCGGTTTTTCGTCCCGCGCGACAGCTTTCGGGTTTTCGATCGGTCCGCGGACCCTTTCGAGTAACGCCTTGCATGTAAACGGGAATACGATCTCCCCTGAAGCGGTGACGCCGATGGGCGTGCAGCCACCGGGCGGTACCTCGTTCTTGTCCGACGGCAGAACAGCAGCCGGTCTAACCAATCCCGTCGTCTGAGCTGAAGCGGCTCCGCCAGATGCCACCAAAATCGCGAGGACCAATAGACGGATCATGGTCAGTCAGGCTCCTTTGCTGGAAAAATTCCAAAACGGCTAGTCGAGCGTGACACCAACGTGAGCGCGCGGGACGGAAACCGCCGCCGCGGAGAACAAGAGTGGGGGCGCTTAGATCCGCGGTCACGGGCCTCGCCGGTTGGCGCCGAGTTCTTTTCAACGGTCACAGATTAGGCAAATACGAAAGCGACCAAACCAGAGCAAAGTAGGACAAAACCGGCAACGGTCACGGCGAGGAAGCTGTTAGAAGCGAATTCATCACGCATGGTACACCACCTATCGCGCGCCCCTGCTCGAACAGAACGATTGTCCGTTCGAACAGTCAAAAGGTTTCGGTTCCAGACACCCAATTCGAAGCGGATTGATGATTTCTTGCAACACCGGTTCGCGTTTATTCCTCGTGCGGCAAGCCTGGCGTCGGCCGCCAGATGGCCCCGGATTCCCCTCGTTGTGAGGC
>NZ_JADGRI010000341.1 GCF_017881085.1 Bradyrhizobium sp. | reverse complement strand
GACCGGGCTTTCTTGCCACCATCATCCGCGGGAACTGCTTCCCGCGAACTTGACGCCAGCGTCGGGGCGTCAGGACCACACGACTTCGCCGTCCGCAAGAAAAGCGCCCTCGTCGTTGGCGCCCCTTGCGTCCACCGCATCCTGTCCCGCGTCCGTGACGATCTCGAGCCGCCCCTCCAGTGGGACAGGACGGCGGTGGATATAGAAGTGATTTGCCATTTCTGAAAATCAGAATATTTTTTCGAATGGGACTGGACAGCCCAAATCACGTTGATCGGGCTCAAGAAATTAGATTTTACGCCGAAGCGGCGAAGGTGACCCCAGCCGCTAATGGTGCCGCGGAGATGGCTCAGCAACTCCGCAACCGGGGATATACCCCATTTGGGTTTGTGACGGACAATTTTGCCGCGGCGCGGCGCTTCATGAGCTAGAAGAACTGCGGTGACAGCGCACTCAATGACTCCCTCGCTTTGTTTGGCACCATGCCGCATGGCTCGCCTCGCCTGTGCCGTCGCCCCCCGGTTAGGCCGCGCTCCCCCAACACGGCAATGACCGCGCGGGCCATACTTTGCGAGAGCCTCTGCCATCGACTATGGTCCGGATCGCCGCACCTGGCTGCGTATATCCGGAACCTGCCCATGACCCACCCCGTCGCAAAGCGCTTCCCCGCTCCCGCCATCGACAGCCTGCCGGACGACATCCGAACCCGCCTCACCACAGTGCAGGAGAAATCCGGCTTCGTTCCGAACGTGTTTTTGACGCTGGCCTACCGGCCCGACGAATTCCGCGCCTTCTTCGCCTATCACGATGCCCTGATGGAGAAGGACAGCGGCCTCTCCAAGGCCGAGCGCGAGATGATCGTGGTGGCGACCTCCAGCGCCAACCAATGCCATTATTGCGTGATCGCGCATGGCGCCATCCTGCGCATCCGGGCCAAGAACCCGCAGATCGCAGACCAGATCGCCGTCAACTACCGCAAGGCGGACATCACGCCGCGCCAGCGCGCGATGCTCGACTTCGCGATGAAGGTGAGCATTGAGGCGCACAAGATCTCGGAGGCGGATTTTGCCACAGTCGCCGGCCACGGCTTTTCCGACGACGACATCTGGGACATCGCCGCGATCTCGGCGTTCTTCGCGCTGTCGAACCGGATGGCGAACGTCACCGCGATGCGCCCGAACGACGAATTCTACATGATGGGCAGGCTGCCGAAATAGGACTGGGGGAATGGCGAGTAGCGAATGGCGAATGGCGAATGGCGAATAGAAGAAGCTGTGCGTCATGGCGACCTGCTACCCTATTCGCTACTCGCCATTCGCCCCTTCCTAATCGTCCGAGGCGGCGCCGCACCAGCCGGGCAGATAGACCGCGTCCTTGCTTTTCGCGAAACCAATCGCCTTCTCGATGGCCTTCTTGAAATTGTCGTCCACGCTCTGGCGCGACATTTTGCGGCGCAGGAAATCCGCCCACAGGAATTCGCTGAACGGCGTCGTGTCCTTGGCAAAACCGCCCATGCGGCGCACTTCCCCGGCCAGGCTGCGGAACGGATCGTCCTTCAGGTCCACCACCGACCTCGGAATGTCCCTGAAGTGGTGACGCTCGCCTTTGGCGTCGTAGGGATAGACCCATTTGTGATTGTCGAGCACGCCCCAGAATGCGTCTTTGTCAACCATGGTGAGATCGGCGATCACGCTCACCAGAATGTCGTCGACGCCCTCCTCGTGCAGCGCGCGCGCCAGATGATGGTGGTCGACGACGTAGTGCAGCTTGCCCGGTCCCAGCACCACCGGGATCATATGCCTGCCGAGAAACTCGCCCTGCTTCTTCTTCGACTTTTGCTCCTTCCAATGTTCCCGCAAGCGCTTGCGCTTTTCCTTGACCTCGATCATTCCGACCGTCATCTGGGTCGGACGCAGCGAGAGGATCGGGATCGGCTGCAGGATCGGTTCGCGTGTATTCGCCATGTTCAAAACTCCCGACAAATTGGCAAAAATTACTCTGAAACGGCAGCGATTATGCCATGATGGCGCAAGCCATCAAATGCCTTAAACCCGACATGCGACGAGAAACGAAAGAGATGGCCAGCAGCCCGAGCGAACGAACATCGAAGCCGCAGACCGTTCGGCTCGGCAACCGCGAAGTCATCGCCGAGGGCCTTCGTCTCAGCTTCTGGGCGGATATCAGCCATCGCTGCATGACGGCGTCGTGGCCGGCTTTCATCGGCGGCGCCGCGCTGGTGTTTGTCGCCTTCAACGCGGTATTCGCCGTGTTCTACTGGATCGGAAACCAGCCGATCGCGAACGTGCCCGGCGGCGCCTATATCGACTATCTCTATTTCAGCATCGAGACGCTTTCGACCGCCGGCTACGGCGACATGCATCCGCAGACCCACTACGGGCATTTCGTCGCCGCGGTCGAGCTGTTCACGGGCATCTTTTCGATGTCGCTGATGACCGGACTGATCTTTGCGCGGTTCTCGCGGCCGAATGCACGACTGCTGTTCGCCGACCACCCGGTGATATCAGACCATGACGGCAAGCCGACCCTGATGGTGCGCTTCGCCAACGAACGCCACAACATCATCGGCAACGCCACCGCCAGGCTATGGTTGCTCCGCAACGAAGTCAGCCTGGAGGGCCAGTCGTTCCGGCGGTTCTACGAGCTGCCGCTGGTGCGGAACGAGCACCCCGCGCTCGCCCTGAGCTGGACGCTCTATCATGTGCTGGACGAGCAGAGCCCGCTTTACGGGCTAAATGCCGGCGACCTCGACGCGTCGGAGGTTTCGCTGGTCGTGGTGGTGTCCGGATATGATGTTGTTGCGGCGCAAACCGTCCACGCCCGGCGATCCTACGACCATTCCAACATCCGTTTCGGCCACCGCTACGCCGATATCCTCGACACCTCGGACGACGGCCGGATCAGATCGACTACGGCAAGTTCCATGAGACCTTGAAGCAATAGATTATCGCATTGCCGGCATGACAACATTTTCTGTGGGACGCGTCAGCGGCCGTGCTAGATAAGATCAGGATGACCCGGAGAGCTGGCAGCAGTGAATAACCGGCAGCCCATTGCGTCGGAAGAAGAGCACCGCGTGCTCAAGTTCCGGCCGCGCACCACGGCGCACCCGCCGGAGCGGCGTGCATATCCGGGCGAGCCGGCTCTAAAACAGGACGTCGATCACGGGCCGGATGACCTGTCGCGCTACGAACGGCCGCGGGATGAGCCGGACGATTTTCGCCTTCGCATGCTGGCCAACATCGCGGCCTTCGCCTTTACCATCGCGCTGACGGCGGTCGGAATCTGGCTCGCCATGAGCATCGCCGACCTGCGCAAGACCCAGGATTGCGTGCTGATGGGACGCAGCGATTGCGCGCGCATTTCCACGCCGCATTTCTAGGCTTTTTTGGGGACCGGGCCGGGCTGTCCGGCCCGCAAATCCAGTGTGCAGCTACGGCCCGCCTCCATTGAACTCAGGGCGGCGCTCCGATATACGGGCACTCGACTCCGGACGGCGGATCGGGCATTCCGGGGCGCTGCGCCCGATTCCCGTGTCACTCCGGGATTTATCCTCAATATATCAAAGGTTTAGTGATGTCTTCCACATACGATCAGATCGCCACGATTATCGCTGAAACCTGCGACATCCCGCGCGACACGATCACGCCGGAGAGCCACGCGATCGACGATTTGGGGATCGACAGCCTGGATTTTCTCGACATCGCCTTCGCGATCGACAAGGCGTTCGGCATCAAGCTGCCGCTGGAGAAGTGGACCCAGGAGGTCAATGACGGCAAGGCGACCACCGAGCAGTATTTCGTGCTGAAGAACCTCGCCACCCGCATCGACGAATTGGTCGCGGCCAAGGGCGCGTAATCGCCCATCATGCAAATCGAATATTTCCAGCTGATCGACCGCATCGTCGCCCTCAACATCGGCGAGAAGACCATCACCGTCGAGGCCCAGGTTCCCGAGAAAAGCACGATCTTCGAGGGTCACTTTCCCGGCTATCCGATCATGCCCGGCGTGCTCTTGACCGAAGCGATGGCGCAAAGTTCCGGCTGGCTTCTTCTTGCTCTGTTGAAGTTCGAGCGCATGCCATTCCTGGCGATGATCAAGGAAGCCAAGATGCGCGGGTTCGTCAGTCCCGGTCAGTTGCTGACGATCGATGCAAAGATCGAGCACGAAGGCTCGGGCTTTGCGGTCACGTCGGCGAGAGTGCGCGTCGGCACCGAACTGAAGTGCAGCGCTGATCTGACCTTCCGCCACGTCCCCTTCCCCCATCCCGACTTGCGCGTGCATATGGACGCGATGGCCCGCAAGATCGGCTTTCCGCAGCAGGCAATATCGCATGAGTGAGCCGGCGGAAGTCTGGATTACCGGCATCGGTCTGGCGACCTCGCTTGGCGAGGGGCTCGACGCGAACTGGGACGCACTCAAGGCGCGGCGCGTCAACGTCGACGAGAAGGGCTTCGCGCCCTACATCGTTCATCCCTTTGCCCCGGTAAACCTGGACGCCCAGATCCCCAAGAAAGGCGATCAGCGCCAGATGGAAGCCTGGCAGCGCATCGGGACCTATGCCGCCGGGCTGGCGCTGGATTCCGCGGGCGTCAAGGGCAACAAGGAAATCCTGGGACGGATGGACATGATCGTCGCTGCCGGTGGCGGCGAGCGCGATCTCGCGGTGGACTGCAGCATCCTCAACCAGGAAGCCAAGGGCAACTCGGCGCCCGGTTTTCTCAACGAACGGCTGATGAACGATCTGCGCCCGACCCTGTTCTTGGCGCAGCTCTCCAACCTGCTGGCCGGCAACATCGCGATCGTGCACGGCGTCACCGGGTCGTCGCGTACCTTCATGGGCGAGGAAGCCGCGGGCGTGGACGCGGCGCGGATCGCGCTCGCGCGAATCGCCGCCGGTCAGAGCGACATCGCGCTGATCGGCGGCTCGCAAAACGGCGAGCGCAAGGACCTGCTGGTGCTCTACGAATTCGGCGGCTTCAACCTGAAGGACAAGTTTGCCCCGGTCTGGGCGCGTGAGGGCCATTCCGGTTTTGCACTAGGGTCCGCCGGCGCCTTCCTTGTGATCGAATCCAAGGCCCACGCACAGGCCCGCGGCGCCAAGCCGTATGCGCGCCTGACCAATGTGGTCGCCGATCTGGCGCAGCGCGAGCAGCCCGGTGCGGTGACCGCAACGCTCGAAAAGCTGTGGGGCAAACTCGGCAAGCTCGAGACCAAGGGCGCCATCATCACCGGCGCCACCGGCGCCGAACCCGCCACCTCGGAAGAACGCGCCTTCCTGGGCAAGCATCCGGATTTTGCGGTACGGGCCACCGGCACCATGTTCGGCCATACCCTGGAAACCCAGTTTCCGCTGGGAATAGGACTGGCGGCGCTCTCGATTTCGCGCGGCGCGCTGTTTCCGCCCAACGATCCGACCGGGCTGGAGGTTGAAATGTCGGCGCCGCCGTCCCAGATTGTGGTGGTGGGGGCCGGTCATTGGCGGGGCGAGGGC
>NZ_JADGRI010000340.1 GCF_017881085.1 Bradyrhizobium sp. | reverse complement strand
CTTTTCCTCGGTGCTTGGGCTTCGGTTATCGCGGTAGCCGCCGTCATGGCGACGCGGTCGTGGGCACGGTCGCGCCGCAAGCCGCCCAAAGAAGCATCGCGCAATGCCACGAAGCGAATGACGATTCAGGCGTTCGTGCTCGCGCTGAGCTGGGGCGCGATGCCGGTGGTGCTGCTTCCCGGGATCGAGCCGCAGCATCAATTGATCGTCGCCTGCCTGATGGCGGGAATGATCTCGGCAGGCGGGTTCGCGCTCGCAAGCGTGCCGAGCGCGGGACTGGCCTACACGTGGACGATGACCTGCGCATCCGTGCTGGCTCTGCTGCTCTGCCGGGACGAGACGTTCGCGATCACCGCGATTTTCCTCGTAATCTATGCGGTCTTTATCTCGCGCAACGTGGTGTCGAACGGAAATCTGTTTTTCGACAATTTGTCGGCGCGCTTGCAACTCGAACGCCAGACCGAGACCATCTCGCTCTTGCTCAAGGAATTTCAGGAAAATGCCAGCGACTGGCTTTGGCAGACCGATGCGGAAGGAAGCCTGACCCACGTTCCCGAACGTTTCGTCGAGGTGGCGCAGATGCCGCCTCAATTGCTGCTCGGCGCCAGGTTCGTCGAAGCCCTCGAGGTGCTTTGCCCTTCCGATGGCGCGGCCGTCGCCGCACTTGCCGGGCTGATGGAAAAGCACGAACCGCTGCACGATGTCATCGTTCATGTCGTCGCCGGCGGCCAAGCCCGGATGTGGTCGTTGTCGGCAAAGCCGGCGGTCGACCACGACGGCGTCTTCGTCGGCTATCGCGGTGTCGGGCACGACGTCACCGAGCGCTGGCGGGCCGAGCAGGCCGAAGCGGAGAACCGGGCGAAGTCCCGGTTCCTTGCGATGATGAGCCACGAAATCCGGACCCCGATGAACGGCGTACTCGGCCTGGCGAGCATGCTGCTGGAGACCAAGCTCGATCCGGAGCAGCATCATGCGGTTGCCACCATCAGGGAATCCGGCGACAATCTGCAGCGGATCCTCAATGACATTCTCGACCTCTCGAAGCTCGAGGCTGGCCGGCTGGAGTTTGAGGCGATCGATTTCTCGCCGGCCGCGCTGATGGACGCCGTTTCGTCGATTATCGGATCCAGCGCGAAGACCAAGGGACTGACGGTCAAGATCGATGTCGATCCGAAACTACCCCGCGCCCTGCGCGGAGACGTCGCCAGGATCCGTCAGGTCCTGCTCAATCTTGCCACCAATGCCATCAAATTCACCGAGCTCGGCGGCGTGACCATCGCGGTCGCCTGCACATCGCGGGACGATAGTTGCGCTACCGTTGAATGGCGGGTGACGGATACCGGCATCGGAATCCCGCCCGACCGCGTCGGCGGTCTTTTTGCGGATTTTGTCCAGGCCGATGTCTCGATCAATCGCCGCTTCGGCGGCACCGGGCTCGGCCTTGCCATCAGCCGGCGCATCGTCGAGCAAATGGGCGGCAGCATCGCCGTTAGCTCCATCCCCGGCGTTGGCGCAACGTTCCGGTTCAGCCTGACCCTGCCGTGGAGCGAAAAACCGGTCTCGGACCAGCGCGCCGATCGGGTCGGGGCCGACGACCTCAAGGCCGGCATCGCCGCGCTCGGCCGACCGTTGCGGGTGCTGATCGCGGAGGATGACGCGACCAACCGGATGGTTGTCGTGAAGATGCTGCAGGAATTCAACGCGGAGACGCGGATCGCGACCGATGGCGTGCAGGCGGTACGGGCAGCATCCGAAGCCGACTACGACCTGATCCTGATGGATGTGCGCATGCCGGAGATGGACGGCCTTGCGGCAACGCGGGCGATCCGCGCCCGCGGCGGGCGCTTTGCCACGCTGCCGATTATTGCGCTGACCGCGAATGCATTCCCCGAAGATGTCAAGCAGTGCCGCGACTCCGGCATGTCCGACTTCCTTGCCAAGCCGCTGCGCAAGCCGGCGATGGTGGCAGCGATACTGCGCGCCGTCGATCGGGCCGCTGTGCCGGCCGCTTCATCGCCGGTGTTACCGGCCCCATCGACGGGATCCGCGCCGCTTGACCGGAACGCGCTGGCGCAACTCACCGAGGCAATCGGCGCAGACGGCGTGCGTCAGACATTCGCGCTCTTCGCACGCGAGACCGAGGCCCGGCTCGCCTTGTTCCAGGAATTCGAGGAGGGCAACGATCGCGAGCAGATCGAGATCGAGGCGCATGCGCTAAAGGGATCGGCCAGGACGCTCGGCGCCGGCGAGATGGCAGATATCGCAAGGTTGATCGAACACCGGGCGGCCAAGATCAGCGCCGACGAGTTGCGGGAGGCGGTTTTGCAGCTGGACGACGCCTATCGCAAAATGCGCCGGGAGTTCGAGACGGACAAAGCAGGGATCGCGTAGCACGGGCCCGCGAGGGTTTCGGCCGTGCCGGGACCGACCGCGTTCGATGTTCTCAGATCGAAAAACTGGTGCCGCAGCCGCAGGATGCGGTGGCGTTGGGGTTGACCACCCGGAACGAGGCGCCGATCAGGTCGTCGACGAAGTCGACCTCGGAGCCCGCCAGAAACGGCACCGAGGCGGGGTCGACCAGCACCACGGCGCTGTCGCGCGCGATCACCAGGTCGTCTTCCGCCTTGGCGCGTTCGATATCGAATTTGTATTGAAAGCCGGAGCAGCCGCCGCCCTCGACGCTGATGCGCAGCATCGCACCTTCGCCCTCGGTCTTGAGGATTTCCCCGATCCGGCGGGCCGCCCGCTCGCTAATGACCACATTGGCTGCTGTCATGAAGTAGCTCCGATCGCCGGCCGATAGCCAAATTATTTGGTGTCCGGCGCCCAAGTCTAGTTAAGTGTGCCGGACGCTGGAATCAAACCCCTGAGGGAGACTATTACACCGTGTCGGTCGGAATGGCTGCTCCTCGTTCGGTCTTTGCCTGCGATTCCGAACGCAGCCGCGGGCGGCTGTTCCAGGAGCCGCCGAGCAAGACCCGCAGCCCGTTCCGGCGCGATTGCGACCGGGTGATCCATTCCACCGCCTTTCGCCGCCTCAAGTACAAGACCCAGGTGTTCGTGTTCCACGAAGGCGATCATTACCGCACCCGGCTGACCCATTCGCTCGAGGTGGCGCAGATCGCGCGCGCACTGGCGCGGCAGCTCGGTCTCGATGAGGATCTCACGGAAACGCTGGCGCTCGCCCATGACCTCGGCCATCCGCCGTTCGGGCATGCCGGCGAGCGGGCGCTGGATGCCTGCCTGCAGCCCCATGGCGGGTTCGACCACAACGCCCAGACCTTGCGGGTGGTCACCTCGCTGGAGCATCGCTATCCCGAATTCGACGGGCTCAACCTGACCTGGGAAGCGCTGGAGGGCATCGTCAAGCACAACGGCCCGTTGACGGAACGAAATGGGCTCGCCGGCGGGCGCTATCGCGACCGCGGCATTCCCGTGGCCATTTCCGAATATAACGGCAAATACGATCTGGAATTGTGGAGCTTTGCCTCGCTGGAAGCGCAGGTCGCGGCGATTGCCGACGACATTGCCTATGACGCCCACGATATCGACGATGGCCTGCGGGCCGGTCTGTTCACCGTCGACGATCTCAGGGTCATGCCGCTGACGGCGGAAATGATCGCCGAAATCGACCGGCGCTATCCCGCGCTGGATGACGACAGGCGCGGCGCCGAACTTGTGCGCGAGCTGATTTCCTGCCTTATCGGCGCCGTCATCTCGGAAGCGCGACGGCGCCTGGAAGCAGCAGGACCGCAATCGGCCGACGATGTCCGCAACCTTGGCAACGCGCTGATCGCGTTTGCCGCCGACGTCGCGCGAGCCGAGGCCGAGATCAAGGCGTTCCTGAAGCTGCGGATGTACCGGCACGAGCGGGTGATGCGGGTAATGGGCGAGGCCGAACAGATCCTGTTCGATCTGTTCGCGCGCTATCAGAACACCCCTGGTGATCTGCCGGCGGAGTGGCTGCCGCCGGACGGCGGGGACAGCGAAACCGAGCGCGCCCGGCGGATCGGCAACTTCATCGCCGGGATGACCGACCGTTTCGCGCTGACCGAGCACCAAAGGCTTTTTGACTCGACCCCGGATTTGCGTTAGGCGGCGGCCTCAAAGCCGCATGCGCGGCGCAATCCCAGGTCACTTTCCGCCCATGGCCGATAAAGCTACACATCCGCATCTTTTCGCCGACGTGCTGGCGCGCGTGCACGCGGTTTGCGGCGTGCTCGCGGCAGAAGGCGGATGGCCTGCCGGAATCGACCTGTCGCGGGTCGTGGTCGAACCGCCGCGCGACGCCGCGCATGGCGATATGGCGACCAACGCGGCGATGGTGCTGGCCAAGGAAGCCAGGGCAAAACCGCGCGACCTGGCGGAAGCGATCGCGGCCAAATTGCGCGGGGACGATCTGATCGCATCCGTCGATGTCGCCGGTCCGGGCTTCATCAATCTCACCCTGAAGCCAAAGGCCTGGTCCGACGCGCTGCGTACCGTGCTGCGCGAGGGCGACGCCTACGGGCAAAGCGGGTTGGGCGCGGGCGAGAAGGTCAATGTCGAATATGTCTCGGCCAATCCGACCGGGCCGATGCATGTCGGGCATTGCCGCGGCGCGGTGTTCGGCGACGCGCTGTGCAGCCTGCTTGCTTTCGCGGGCTATGACGTCACGCGCGAATATTACATCAACGATGCCGGCGCGCAGGTCGATGTGCTCGCGCGCTCGGCTTTCCTGAGGTATCGCGAGGCGCTCGGCGAGGACATCGGCGCGATTCCGGAAGGGCTTTATCCCGGCGACTATCTGAAGCCTGTCGGGCAGGCGCTGGCCGCCGAATATGGCGACAAGCTGCTGGCAATGCCGGAAGGCCGATGGCTTCCGGTCGTGCGCGACAAGTCGATCGCGATGATGATGGAGGAGATCAAGGGCGATCTCGCAGCCCTCAACATCAGGCACGACGTGTTCTTTTCCGAGCGTTCGCTGACCGAAGCCGGCAACAACAAGGTAGCCGAGACCATCGATTTCCTGCGCTCGCGGGGCGATGTTTATGAAGGCCGCCTGCCGCCGCCGAAGGGCGGGCCGGTCGAGGATTACGAGGACCGCGAGCAAACGCTGTTCCGGGCCACCGCCTATGGCGACGATGTTGATCGTCCGCTGATGAAGTCAGACGGCGCCTATACCTATTTCGCCTCCGACATCGCCAACCACAAGAACAAGTTCGACCGCGGCTTTACCAATCTCATCGATGTGTTTGGCGCCGACCACGGCGGCTACATCAAGCGCATGCAGGCGGCGGTCAAAGCCGTTACATCAGGCAAGGCGACGCTGGATGTGAAGATCGTCCAGCTCGTCAAGCTGCTGCGCAACGGCGAGCCCGTGAAGATGTCGAAACGCTCCGGCGATTTCGTCACCTTGCGCGAGGTGGTCGACGAAGTAGGCAAGGACGCCGTCCGCTTCATGATGCTCTACCGCAAGAACGACGCGGTGCTGGATTTCGACCTCGCCAAGGTGATCGAGCAGTCGCGCGAGAACCCG
>NZ_JADGRI010000339.1 GCF_017881085.1 Bradyrhizobium sp. | reverse complement strand
GGGACAGGCGTATCTTGAAGAGCATCGGCTCAAGCCTGAATCCGCGACCCGGCGAGTCGTTGCCACCTGCTGCAATTCGGCAATGTTCCTCGACTTCACTAGAGCGTTTCACAGTTTGATTGAAGCGTATCCAGCGTTGGCGAAGTAGTTGCTGCATTCAGGGGCCTGGATTTGGCTGATGAGGTCGCCGATGTGCCGCCAGAGTTCGTCGACGGTGCGTTTCTGGGCCGCGCGCATCCAATGCTTGATCTTGGCGAAGGCTTGCTCGATTGGGTTGAGGTCTGGTGAGTAGGGCGGCAGATACCACAGCCTTGCGCCTGCAGCCCTGATGATGCGACGCAACTCTGCAGACTTGTGGCTCCCGAGATTGTCCATGATGACGATGTCGCCTGGTCTGAGGCATGGAACGAGCAACTGTTCGACATAGGCGCGGAAGCACTCGCCATTGATCGGCCCATCGAATACGCAAGGCGCGGTTAGTCGGTCGCAACGCAGCGCGCCGAGGAACGTCATGGTGCGCCAGTGGCCATGCGGCGCGAAGCCGCGCAGGCGAGCGCCCTTAGGCGCCCATCCACGCAGCGGAACCATGTTGGTCTTGATCCATGTCTCATCGATAAAGACCAGGTGTCGCGGATCGAGGCTGGCCTGCCACGATCGCCAGCGGCGGCGCCGGCGGGCGACATCGGAACGGCCCTGTTCAAGAGCGAACAGCGTTTTTTTTGAATCGTAGCCCCTCGCGACGCAGGAACAGCCAGACCGCGTTGTGCGAAACCGTGACCCCGCGCGCCGCCAGTTCGTCCTTCAGCGCGTGCAGCGTCAAATGCGGCGTCTGGCTCAGCCGCTTCACGATAAACGCCCGATGCGGGTCAAGCACCGGCTTGCGGTGACCGCCCATCTTGCCGGGCGCAACAGAGCCCGTCGAACGGTACCGCTGCGACCACTTCACCGCCGACGAAACTGAAACCCCAAACCGCAACGCCACCGCCCGGCAGCTCTCGCCCTTCGAGACCGCCGCAACCACGCGCTTGCGCAAATCATTGGAAAGAGGTCGGACCATCAGATGCTGGCCTCCATCCCAGCCAGCATCTTGAATCACATTCGCCGCAGAACCGGAATCCCTCCCGATTCAATTAAACCGGGAAACGCTCTAAATCACTCCGTCATTGCGAACAAAGCGGGAATCAGCGACCGTCCGCCCTCCCCAGGCGATTCGCTCATGTCAGCTGCGGCCTATCTCGACACTCTCAATATTCAGCAGCGGCAGGCGGTCGAGCATGGCGTGCTCGAGAATGACTGTACGCCAGGATCTCCCCTGCTCGTCATCGCAGGCGCGGGATCCGGCAAAACCAACACGTTGGCGCACCGGGTGGCCCATCTGATCGTGAACGGCACCGATCCCCGGCGAATTCTGATGATGACATTCTCGCGCCGCGCCGCGGCCGAAATGACCCGCCGCGTCGAGCGAATTGCGCGCAAAGTCATGGGCGACAACGCCGGTGTCATGACAGATGCGCTGTCTTGGGCCGGCACTTTTCACGGCATCGGAGCGCGGCTGTTGCGCGACTATGCCGATCAGATTGGCTTGGATCCCGCTTTTACAATTCATGATCGCGAAGACTCCGCGGATCTACTAAATTTGGCAAGACACGAGCTCGGCTTTTCTAAAACCGAAAGTCGCTTTCCTACCAAGAACACTTGCCTCACGATCTACTCGCGATGCGTCAACGCAGAGAGCGAGATCGAACAAGTGCTAGGCAAGTCGTTTCCATGGTGTTCGGGATGGGCCGTCGAGCTTAAGCAACTGTTCGCGGCATATGTCGCGGCAAAACAGCGTCAGAACATCCTCGATTACGACGACCTCTTGCTTTATTGGGCCCAGACAGTCGGCGATCCCGTTTTGGCTGAAGACATCGGCAGTCGGTTCGACCATGTCCTCGTGGACGAGTACCAGGACACAAACCGGCTGCAGTCCTCTATCCTTCTGGCTCTCAAGCCCGGCGGCCGGGGCCTTACCGTCGTCGGCGATGACGCGCAGTCGATATATTCGTTTCGTGCAGCAACCGTTCGCAACATTCTCGACTTCCCAAGTCAATTCAGTCCGCCGGCCACGATTGTCACCCTTGATCGAAACTACCGCTCGACGCAGACCATCCTCTCCGCCGCCAATGGCGTAATTGAGCTTGAAAGCGAGCGCTTTACCAAGAACCTCTGGACCGAGCGAACATCCTCAGCAAAGCCGCAGTTGGTATCGGTGCGCGATGAGGCTGACCAGGCCCGCTTTATTGTTGAACGGGTCCTTGAGAACCGCGAGTCCGGGACGGTCCTCAAACAACAGGCAGTGCTGTTCCGGACCTCACATCACAGCGGCCCGCTTGAGATCGAATTGACCAGGCGTAATATTCCCTTCGTGAAATTTGGCGGGCTCAAGTTTCTGGACGCGGCGCATATCAAGGATATGCTTGCTTTGCTCCGCTTCGTCGAGAACCCGCGCGACCGCGTCGCCGGGTTTCGACTTTTGCACCTTATTCCCGGTGTTGGACCCACTTCGGCGCAACGCGTGCTCGACCATATGTCCAACGCCGCAGACCCCATTTCGGCGCTGGCCAATGCTCCCGCTCCTCCTCGCGGCGGCGACGAATGGCTCAGCTTCGTCGAGATCGTCACTGACTTGCGCTCGGGTCGTGCAGGCTGGCCTGCGGAGCTGGAGCGCGCCCGTCTTTGGTACGAGCCGCATCTCGACCGGATCCATGAGGACGCCAATACCCGTCGCGCCGATCTGGTCCAGCTTGAGCAGATTGCCGGTGGTTATCCGTCGCGCGAGCGTTTCCTGACCGAGCTAACCCTCGATCCTCCAGATGCGACCAGCGACCAAGCCGGCGTGCCCCTGCTCGATGACGACTATCTCATCCTCTCCACCATCCATTCTGCCAAAGGCCAGGAGTGGAAATCTGTATTCGTCTTGAACGTCGTCGATGGATGCATGCCATCCGACCTAGGTGTTGGTACTTCCGCCGAAATCGAGGAGGAACGCCGACTATTGTATGTGGCGATGACGCGCGCCAAGGACGTCCTTCATCTGATCGTGCCGCAACGCTTCTTTACACATGGGCAAAACGCCAGGGGCGACCGGCATGTTTATGCCTCACGGACGCGCTTTATCCCTGACCGTTTGCTTGGCCTGTTCGAGCGAACAACTTGGCCGATTGCCGTAGCAGGCAGCGCAGCGCGATCTTCGAACCAAAGTCCCCGAATAGATGTTGGTGCCCGCATGCGCGGGATGTGGCGGTCCTAGATCAAGTCTGCGCTGTTGTTCGACCGTTCAACACTCAAAGCGGCTGGTGAGGGTCAGCCTGATCGCAAACACGGGCCGCACGACCAGCTATAAAGCTCTCCAGAACAGCAAGATCATGATTAAATAGGCTGCGACCAGCAAACTGGCGCCCTGTAGGTGCACAAGAGTTCGTCCGGGCTTCGGTGGTGTTAGCCACCACCCGAGCCGGTTGGCGGTCCACTGCACCAGATACGAGGTAAGGATGACGCTGAACGCGTTGCCAATGAACAGTGCAACCGGGAAATTCAGCTTTAGCACCCCTGTCAGAATTGGAGTGCCCACCAATAGGCCCCACAGGAATACGACCGGATAGAGCGTCAGAAGGACGATCATGTTCATCTTCCACGCTGCGGGCGCCGGCGCACCCTCAGGCGTGGCGTCGCGAAACCATTGCTCGAAACCGCTTTGCGCCATTCGCGTGTGGAACTCAGCCGTCAGCGGTGCGGCTTCGTCGAGCAGCTGACGTCGTTGCGGTGACTCCAGCCAGGCCTGCAGATTGGTCTCGCTGTCAAAACGCAAGATCGCGATAAAGTCCTCCTGCACGCCCGGCACAGCCGGTTCGAAGCGATAACCCTGCAACCCCGCTGCCTTCGACTGCGCCGCGGCGACCTTCTGCTCCCATTTCAGGTATTCAGCCTCCATGCCGGGCTTCACTCGCGTACTGATCACCGCGGAGACCGGCGCTGCGCGCGCGGCACTGGCATCGTCGCGCACGATGTGAACGTCGTCGCGCCCCACAAGCATTGGGGTGGCCCCTTCGATGCGGGACTGCCGTTCGGACGAGCCCAGCCATCGCCTGGCATCTTCCAGGCTGACGAAACGCTGCAGGATCACCCAATCGACCTGCAGCGGCGGATGGGGCGGCATCAGTCGCTGCTCGATGAACCCGGGGAAACTGGAGATCACCGTGCTGGTTTCGCCCTGCCATCGCGCGAACGCGGCGGCGCTCTCTGGCCGAACGCACGTTTGCGTGACGATGCTTACGCTGGTCGCAGCATCGCTCATGTAGCGGCCGCGAGTTTCGCGAAAAGACGATCGGGCGTGAATGGCAGATGGGCAAAACGCACACCAGTGGCATTGGCCAACGCATTCGAGACAGCCGGCGCCACCGGATTGATGCCGCACTCACCCTGGGACTTCGCACCAAGAGGCCCGATCAGGTCGATCGTGTCGGCAAAGAAGATGTCGGTATGCGGCGTGTCGGCAAAGGTGGGGATGCGGCAGTTGCGCAGCTGCGGATTGACCATGTGCCCTTCGTCGTCATGCACCATGTTCTCGACCAGCGCCCAGCCATAGCCCATTGCAACGGCGCCATCGAGCTGGCCGCGGCACTGCATCGGGTTGATCGGCCGGCCGATATCGGCCGCATGCACGCTGTGCAGTACACGGATTTCGCCGGTCACGCGGTGCACTGCAAGTCGCACCCCTTGGACGTTGAAGGCGATCGTGCGCGGCGAGAGATAGGCCCGACGGCTGACCGAGAAGCGATGGTCGACCTTCGCACCTTCAGCATGCAGCTCACGCAGCGAAATCCGCTGGTTGCCGCAGATGACACCGTCGTTGTCGAGGCGGCATTGGTCGATTGCCACGCCGGCGTAGCGACTGGCAAAGTTGATTATATCGTCCGACATGGCCAGGGCAGCCAGGTGAACCGCCTTGCCTCCTACCACAACACCCGTGCTCGCAAAGGTGCCGGTGTCATAGGGTGTGCGATCGGTATCGGCGTTGATGATGTCGATATCATCAGCGCGCGTGCCCAGCATCGATGCGGCGATCTGCTTGTGCGCCGTGATGATTCCGTTGCCCATTTCGGTCGAGCCGCAGGCGAGATGGTAGGTGCCGTCCGGCAGCAGTCGCATCTCGGCGCCCGAGCGATGCTCGGTCGGCGGCCCGCATTCCAGCATGGCCAATGCAACACCGTTGCCCTCGGCCCATTCCGCACCTTCGGGCCTCGTGACGCCATTGCCTTTCTGCAGCTCCCGCTCGACGATATCAAGGCATTCACCGATGCCATAGCTGCCGAAGCTGGCGTCGTTTGCTTCCTTCCAGATCGATTCGATGTTGTCGCCCGGCTGCACCACATTCTTGCGCCGCATCTCGAACGGGTCGATGTCGAGCAGTCTTGCCAGCTCGTCGATCGCACATTCCACCGCAAAGGTGGTCTGCGAGGCGCCATAGCCGCGAAACC
>NZ_JADGRI010000338.1 GCF_017881085.1 Bradyrhizobium sp. | reverse complement strand
GCGATCATTTCCGGGCTGTCGAGGTAGTCAGCCGGATCAAACGGTTTGGCTTTTGCCATGGTTCAGTCCTCCAACTCGCTTGCCAGCTTCTTGGCCAGCGGTACGAGCCCGACAAGCTGATGGGATATTTCGTCGCTCTCTATTTTGGTAAGTTGCTCGTCTGGGACAAGGTTCTCGGGCTGGGAACCACCGATCCACTCGCCGGGTTCGCCTCGGTTACATCGAATCTAGTTGTGTCGTTCTACTTTGCCAAGCGTGGTTTCGAGAACGTGGCCAGGATCATCAAGCGATGAATACCATGCGTGATGAGGATATCCGGACCGTCGTTGCCGAAACGTTGGCCGAACAGCAGAGACTTCACTACGAGGAGATCGACGCCTTGGTCCTCCGGACCATCGCGACCATCCTGACCTCGTTCGGAATCGAGGAGGAGGACCGGAAAGAACTGCGCGCGGATTTTCAACATTTGCGGCGGTGGCGCAAGAGCGTCGAGCAGGCGCAGAGTTACACATTTAAGGCCGTCATCACCGTGATCGTCACCGGCTTTGTCGGGGCTGTTTGGCTCGGCATCAAGGTCGTGCTCGGCAAATGATGCGCTCCTGCCTGGTGACCGCAGCGCTGCTGTGGCCCGTCCCAGCACATGCCGTTCCCCGCTGGTTGATTCGGCAGGACGCGGCTCAATACGGCGCAGCGGCCGTTGGGTCCTGGGCGAGGGCAAGGGGCATTTTCCGAAAAAGAAATCGAAAAAGCCCGGCGGTGCGAACCGGCCTCCGCGCTGAGCAAGAAGACAAATGCGGTTCAAGGGATGAGGGTTTGAAGCCGATGTACAGGATACGCGAGGTCGACGGGCATGACGACGAAATCGCCGACGCGCTCGCCGACCTTCATCAACTGACATTCTTTGGCGGCGCTCCCATTCCTAAATTCGATCACGGGCACTGGTGGCTCGCATTTTGCGATGCGATCCCGGTTGCCTTTGCCGGGGTTGTCCCGTCGACCCATGCGGTCAACGCCGGATATTTTTGCCGGGTAGGTGTGCTGAGAAAACACTGCGGCAACGCCCTTCAACTGCGACTGATGAGGGCGCTCGAATCACGGGCGCGGCACAATGGGTGGGGCTGCATCGTGTCGGATACGACGGATAATCTTGCCTCCGCAAACAACTTCATTCGGGCCGGCTATCGGTTGTACCGGCCGCAGGATCCATGGGCCTGGCCGAATACGCTATATTGGCGCAAATCCATCAAATGAAATGCCGTAGGACGCGATTCGCGCATGCCCCCAAGCTATTGCCAACATTGCCCTTCCGGAAATAGGCCCTAAACTCGACTCGCGCTGTCGGCCGTGGCGCCAATGAGAACCGGAAGGGAAGAGACCGATCATGACTGCCAGACCGCAATTGCCCGACCGCGCGCCACGAACAAAGGGCGCGCCAACCGCGCTCGACGGTCTGCTGGTGGTGGATTTCACCCGGGTCGTTGCTGGTCCGGCCTGCACGCAAACGCTGGCCGATTTTGGCGCCGAAGTCATCAAGATCGAGAACCCCGACGGTGGCGACGATACGCGGCACTATGAACATGCCGATCTCGCGGGCGAAAGTGCTGCCTTCGTCAGTCTCAACCGAAACAAGCGCGGCATCGCGCTTGACCTCACCAAGCCCGAGGGATGCGAAGTGGCGCGCGAGTTGATCGCGCGGGCGGATGTCGTGGTGGAGAACTTCTCCTCCGGCGTGATGAAGAAATATGGCATCGACTATGCGTCAGTGGCGCCGGGCAATCCCCGCCTGGTCTATTGCTCGATCTCGGCTTACGGCCGCCAGGGGCCATTTGCATCCCGTCCGGGCTTCGATCCGATCACCCAGGCCGAAAGCGGGTTTATGTCGCTCAACGGCTTTCCGGATGGGCCACCGGTGCGGACCGGACCACCCGCAGTCGACCTGCTGACGGGCATGTCGGCCTGCAACGCCATCCTGCTGGCGTTGTTCGCCCGCGATCGGCTCGGCCGCGGCCAGCATGTCGAAGTGGCGCTGTTCGACACTGCGGTGGCGATGACACAATTCTACGGCATGGCTTACTTGATGACCGGCGTGAATCCGAGTCGCCAGGGTAATTCGCCAAACGGGTCGCCCTCCGTCGGCGTTTACGAGGCTTCCGACGCGCCGTTTTATATCGCCTGCGCCAATGACCGGCTGTATCGCCGCCTCGTCATAGAAGTGCTCGGCCGCGCCGATCTCGCCAGCGGCGAATTCGGCGACCGGCGCTCGCGAACGGCCAACAAGGAGAAGCTGCGCGCGATCCTTACCGGGATATTTGTGCAGGACCTTCGCGAGAACTGGGTAGCGAAGATGAAGACGGCCAACATTCCCGTCGGGTTTCTTCGCACCGTCGAGGAGGCTTTCAACTCGCCGGAAGTACGCGAGCGCCATCGCGTCAGCCGGATTTCGCACCCGGCCGCGGGCTCAGTCCCCAATATCGAACCGCCGATCAATCTCGCCCTGACGCCGGTGGTCGACCCTGTCGCCGCGCCCTTGCTCGGCGAGCACACGAAGGAAGTCCTGCGCAAGACGCTGGGTTATGACGATGCGCGTATCGCTGCGCTCTCCGAAGCGGGGGTTTTTGGGATGGTACGGACAACGGCTGACGTGTGAACCGTCCTCCTCGCGGGGTATCGGAGCACGCACCACACTTACGAGATCGCATACCGCCCGGTGGCCTGATGGCCGCCGGGCTTTTTTTGTTTTTGGGATTGCCGTTCAGCTTCCTCGTTTCCGAGCATCTTCAGGCCTTCGAGGTCAGGCGTCATATGGGTCTTGCCGACCAGCACATTGCGCATGCCGATTTTCTCGAGATGATCGCCCAGCGTCGGCTCGCCCACGCGCAGCGGCCGGTATAGAACGACATCCGCGACGGCCCGCAGATCGGCGACTGCACATAGGCATTCGAAAGGCGCACGCCCCGCGTGGCCATGGCGCCGATATTCGGCGTCCTCAGGGTGGGGTGTCCCGTGCACCCCAAATAATCGAAGCGAAGCTGATCGCACATGATCCAGAGGACGTTCTTGGGTCGGGACATTTCTCCTCGGTAATTTTCAGTTGTTGGAGAGATATTGCCCGGCAGATAACAATCAGCTTAGCTGGCTGGCAACAAGGTTTCGGGATGACGCAGAATAACGGCTATTCAAGGGGACTCCGATGAGCTTACGAATTTACGGATTTTGGCGGTCGATTGCGTCGTTTCGGGTCCGGGTGGCTTTGCGGCTGAAGGGATTGGCATTCGAGGAAACCTCGATCGACATCCTTTCCGGTGAGCAGTTCAAGCCGGGCTATGAGGCCGTCAACGCCGAGCGTGTGGTGCCGACCTTCATTCACGACGGCCATTCCATCTTCCAGTCCCTGGCGATCATGGAATACCTCGATGATATTCAGCCCGAACCGCGGCTGCTGCCGCAGGATTCCAGGGAACGCGCCTATGCGCGCTCGCTGGCGCTGATGACGGTCGCCGATGCGCATCCGCTGGTGACGCCGCGTGTCCGCAATCATATCGCCGCAACGTTTGGCGCCGATGCCAAAGCAATCGAGGACTGGGGCACGCATTGGACAACCGAAGGGCTTGCGACCTATGAGCGACTGCTCGCCCGCCGCGTGCCTGCGCCTTTTGCCCTGGGCGCCGAACCGGGCCTTGCGGATATCTGCATCGCCGGACATGTCGTAACCGCGCAATATCTCAAACTGGAGCTGAGCGCCTTTCCGGTGGTAGCGCGCCTGGCCGACCGCTGCTTTGCGATACCGGCCTTCGCAACATCCCATCCGTACGAACAACCGGGATACAAGACTTCAGGCGCACGCCACTAAAGCGGCGACGCCCTAGACATCCAGTCCGAGTACCCGCGCGGCATTGCCACCGGCGATCTGGGCTAGCGTCGCCTCATCCATGCCCTGCACGCCCGCGACATGTCCGACCGGGTTATATTCGCCCATATCGAAGGGATAGTCGGTGCCCATCACGATCCGGTCGGGACCGAACACATCGATCAGATAGGCGAGCTGGTGATAGGAAAACACCACGGTGTCGAGATAGACCTGCCGCAGATAGGTCGTCGGCGGCAATGGCAGATCGGCGTGGCAATCCTGACGCGCGCCCCAAGCGTGATCGATCCGTCCGGAATAGGCCGGCAGATAACCGCCGCCGTGCACGGCCATCAACTTTAAATCGGGGAAGCGAGCCAGCGTTCCCGAGAAGATCAGATTGTGAAGCGCGAGCGTCGTATCGAGGGGGTTGCCGAGCACGTTGTTGAAATAGAAATGGGTCAGCCGTTCCCCGTGGGTGAATCCGTTCGGATGCATCATGATGAACGCTCCGAGCTGCTCAGCTTTGGCGAAGAAGGGGCGGAATTTCGGATCGGACAATTCCTGGCCGTCGACATTGGTCAGGATTTCGACGCCCTTTAATTTCAAATCCTTCATGATGTAGTCGAGTTCGCGGACCGCGATTTCCGGCTCCTGCAGGGTGACCACGCCCAGCCCGACGAAGCGATCGGGTTTGCGCGAGCAATATTCCACGACGCCGTCGTTGGCGAGGCGATGGGCGGCTTCGGCGATTTTCGGATCGATCGTGTAGTAACACTGCCCAGGCGCTGGCGCCACGACCTGGATGTCGATGCCCATCTTGTCGAGATCGAACAGGCGGCGGTCGATCGTGGTCATGACCTCGCCGACGTCCTTCTCCTGCTGCGCATTGATTTCCTTGGTCGCGGCGTCCGCAAAATACGCCAGCGGGATCCGGCTGATATCGACATGCGGTTGCGCCAGCTTGGCGGCCTGGGGGACCACGATGTGGGCATGGATGTCGATCGTGGCGGAAGACGGCCGCCGGGCGAGGCCGTCGGCGTCGTTGATACGTGCGGCGGTGCGGCCATAGCGGTTCTTGCGATCAATCATTTGAAGGGACTCTGCGATTGAATGAATTTGCGGGGCGTGACGATTGACGGAATTATGACTTGGCCTTGCGCTGGGTCCAGCGGGTCGATACCGCGGTGGCGTCGGCATCGCCAAGGCCCGCAGCTTCGGCTTCCTCATAGCAGGCGAGCGCGCTGGCGGTGACCGGCATCTCGGCATGAAGGGACGCGCCGAATTGGACCGCATAGTCGAGATCTTTTTTTGCTGCATTGAGGCCGAACGCCGTCTCGCCAAGCGGCGCTCCGGCCAACACCTTGGCGATAACGGGGCCGCGGCCCTTCATGGCGGTGGGCGCGCCTGACGTGTCGGTCAGGATGTCGATCAGCCGGTCGGCCGGAAGATTGAGCGGCTTGCAGATCGTCAAGGCCTCGCCCAGCGCCTGCCAGTACACCAGGAGCGGCAGGTTGACCGCGAGTTTCATCATCGAGCCGGTGCCGATGTCGCCGACATGTTCGACGCGGCGGCACATTTGCTCCATGATCGGCATCGCCCGGGCGACATCGGCCTTTGACCCGCCGACAAGGCCGAGCAGCTTGCCTTCTTTCGCCGGGGCCGTGCTGCCACCGACCGG
>NZ_JADGRI010000098.1 GCF_017881085.1 Bradyrhizobium sp. | reverse complement strand
TGGCGCCGTCGCGCAGCTTGCGCACCATCGCGCAGGCCGCGTGCGTCATGTAGGTGTTGAGCGGCGCGCCGAAGAACGTCAGCCCGCCGGTCACTGTCGGCTGCACATCGGGGCCCAGGCCCAGCGTCCGCCGCGCCATTTTTGGCACGCAGGGAAAGCAGCTGTAGAGTTCGATGGCGTCGAACGCCCTGCCGTCGCCGCCGACGAGATCCATCACTGCCCTGAGCACGGCGTTCTGCGGGTGACTCTGGAAGAACTGGTCGCGGATCAGATAATCGCGCGGCTCTTCCGCCGATGCGCCGCCCCAGACGTGAATGAGGCGATCCTCGGCGATGCCGGCCGCACGCGCCTTGGCGAGGCTGGTCATCAGCAGTGCCGCGCCCATATTGACGGTCGGATTGGCCACCTGCAGCTTGGTGTAGGGCCACGCGATCAGGCGGTTGTCCGGCGTCGGCGTCGTGATTTCCTCCGGCGTAAAACGCCGCTTCAGCCAGGCATTGGGATTTTGCGCGGCTGCTTCCGAATAGCGCGACCATAATTCGCCGGATTCCGCCATCGCCTCGCGCGGGGTCTGGCCCCAATGCGCCGAGGTGGCGGCTTCGTAAAACGGATAAACCGTGACCGGCCTGAACACGCCGAGTTTGACCGCCATCGGCTTCTGGAACGCCGCGCCACGCTTCGGCTCCGGCACATCATGGGCGAACGGCGTCCATGGCAGTCCGACGCCGGCCCGGTCGGCCTTGGTGGCGGTGGACTGCGCCTCCGCGCCGCAGACCGCGGCGACGTCGCACTCGCCGCGCGCGATGCGCTGGGCGGCCTCATGCAGATAACGGATCGGGCTTTCGCCGCCGACCGGGCCGTAATAGGCGTGCTTCGGCTTGATACCGAGACGGCCCGCAAGCTGGATTTCCGGATCGCGGTAACGCCAGCTCAGGAAATTGACGATGTCGAGCGAGCCGATCTCGCCCAGCAGCCTGGCGCCGCTGTCCGCTTCCGCGCGCCTCAGCGCCTGTTCCAGCAAGATGAGGGGTTCGAGGCCTTCGGTAATTTCTTTCGGGCGATCGACGATTTCTCCGATGCCCACGATGACGGGAATGCGGTCGTCGGAAGCGGGAGCAGTTGGGTTCGGCATTTTCTTGTTTTCGCTTTCTCAACACAGACTGACCTCATCCTGAGCAGCGGCCATTCGGCCGCGTCTCGAAGGATGGATGCAACGCATGGACTCGTGGCCATCCTTCGAGACGCGCATGAAGAACGCGCTCCTCAGGATGAGGTCGGAGTAATACTCACAAACTTTCACCATGAGGGATCGCTCTACTCCGCCACCAGCGCGTTCATGTGTTCGACCGCCTCGACAAAATCTTCCTTGAATTCCTGCACCACGGCGCCTGCGGATTTCACGCTGTCGATCAGGCCGACCCCTTGTCCGACGAAGTAGCTCACGAGGTCGCGCGCCTGAGCATTGCCGCTCGCCGCGGCGCGATCGATCGAGTTGAAGGCGTCGCGGCTGATGATGCTCTGCAGCGGCATCGGCAGCGCGCCGGGGCTGTCGGGCCCGCGGTCCCAGGCATCGGTCCAGATCGAACGCAGTTGTCGCGCGGGCTTGCCGGTGCGGCCCCTGGAGCGGATGGCGTCGCGCGAGGAGGCCGCGATCATCTTCTCGCGGAAGATTTCCGATGTTTCAGATTCGACGGTGGCGAGCCACACCGAGCCGGTCCATACCCCGGCCGCGCCCATCGCCATGCACGCCGCCATCTGGCGCCCGGTCATGATGCCGCCCGCCGCCAGCACCGGCACGTCGCGGATATTCTTGATCGCCTTGATCACCTCGGGCACCAGCACCATGGTAGAGACTTCGCCACAATGGCCGCCGGCCTCGGTGCCTTGCACCACCAATATATCGACGCCAGCCGCGACCTGACGCAGCGCATGCTCCTTGGCACCGACCAGCGCCGCCACCGGGACGCCGTGCTTCCTGCCCATGTCGATCATTGCCTTCGGCGGCACGCCGAGCGCATTCGCGATCAGCCGGATCGGGTGGCGGAACGAGGCGTCGAGAACCTCCAGGGCGCATTCCGCATCGAATGGCTGCGGCTGATTCTTCGGCACTTCCGTCGTCGTCAGTTCGATGCCGTATTTCTTCAACAGGTTGCGGGTGAAGTCGCGGTGCTCGTTCGAGATCCGCGATTCCAGGCTCTTCCAGGTGACATCCTTCTCGCCCGCGGTCGAGATGTTCTCGGGGATCAGCACGTCGAGCCCATAGGGCTTGCCGTCGACGTGATCGTCGATCCAGTTCAGTTCCTGCTCGATGGTCTCGGGCGTGTGCACGGTGGCGCCCAGCACGCCGAAACCGCCGGCGCGGCTGACGGCGGCAACCACGTCGCGGCAATGGCTGAAGGCGAGCAGGGGAAATTCTATTCCCAGCATGTCGCAGATCGGCGATTTCATGGCTGTGTTCGCTCCCGCTGGCGGCCTTTCCGGCGCTGCTCGTTGTTCGTTTTGAATGCAAAAATGCTCAGGCGACGCTAGCCCATCGCGGGCACCGAAGCCAAGCCGGTTTGCCATGCCAAATCTTGCGTGGAGACGTCAGGAAACGGGCTGCGCCGGGTGCCGGCTGCGGCGCATTCCGTACGGCAAAATATGTGGTCCCCGGCCTGCCGTTTTGTCTCTTGCGCTTTCGGGGCACCGGTAGAATGCTGGCCGGCGATAGTAGAAAATCCTTGGGAGTTCGAATGTCCGCCTTGCGATCCGTTTCCGGCAACAACTCCGCTGCAGCCACCGAGGCTTACGATGCCGTCGTGGTCGGCGCAGGTTTTGCCGGCATGTACATGCTGCACCGGCTGCGCGGGCAGGGCTTTTCGGTCCGGGTTTACGAGCAGGGCGGGGACGTCGGCGGCACCTGGTACTGGAACCGTTACCCCGGCGCCCGCTGCGACGTCGAGAGCATGCAATATTCCTATTCGTTCTCGGAAGAATTGCAGCAGGAATGGAACTGGAGCGAGCGCTACGCGCCGCAGCCCGAGATCCTGAAATACGCCATCCATGTCGCCGACCGGTTTGATCTGCGTTCCGACATTCAGCTCAACACCCGCGTCGATCGCGCCGCCTTCGATGAGAGTACCAGCCTGTGGTCGGTTACGACGTCCGATAGCAAGACCGTCACCGCAAAATACGTCGTGCTTGCCACCGGCTGTCTGTCGAATGCGCGGATGCCCGAAATCAAGGGCCTGTCGGATTTCAAGGGCAAGGTCTATCACACCGGCCACTGGCCGCATGAGCCGGTCGATTTCACGGGCCTGCGCGTCGGCGTGATAGGAACGGGCTCGTCGGCGATCCAGTCGGTGCCCATCATCGCTCGCCAGGCGAGCCGGCTCACAGTGTTTCAGCGCACCCCGAATTTCTCGATTCCGGCCCGCAATGCGCCGCTGACGGCGGAGGAGCGCGAGACGTTCCGCGCCAGATATCCGGAAATCCGGCGCTTCGCGCGCGAGGAGGCGCGCAACGGCATCTATACCGAGTTGCCCGACCGCGGCGCGCTGGACGATGGCGACAACGAACGGCGCGCGAAATACGAGGCGCGCTGGAACCGCGGCGGTCTCACCTTTATGTCAGTCTACAATAACCTCGCGATCGACAAGGCGGCCAACGACACCGCCGCCGATTTCGTCCGCGAAAAGATCGCGGAGATTGTTGGGGATCCCGAGACCGCAAAACTGCTGCAGCCCAACAACCATCCGATCGGGTCGAAGCGCATTTGCATCGATACGGACTATTTTGCCACGTTCAATCGCCCGAACGTGACCCTGGTCGATATCAGGTCGAATCCGATCGAGGAGATCACGGCGAATGCCGTGCGCACCGGGGCCGAGGATTACGAGGTCGACGCGCTGGTGCTGGCGACCGGCTTCGACGCCATGACGGGCTCGGTGGCAAAGATCGACATTCGCGGCCGCGATGGGCGGACGCTGAACCAGAAATGGGCGGAGGGGCCGAAGACGTATCTCGGCCTGATGAGCGCGGGTTTTCCCAATCTGTTCATCATCACCGGCCCCGGCAGTCCGTCCGTGCTCTCCAACATGATCGTCTCGATCGAGCAGCATGTCGACTGGATCACCGACTGCATCGCCTGGATGCGCGACCGCGGTCTCGATGCCATGGAGGCGAGGACAGACGCCGAGGACAAGTGGGTGGCACATGTCAACGAGGTCGCGCACACCACGCTCTATCCGCAGGCCAATTCCTGGTATATGGGCGCCAACATCCCCGGCAAGCCGCAAATCTTCATGCCCTATATTGGCGGCGTCGGCGCCTACCGCCAGATCTGCAACGAAATCGCGGCGAACGGCTATGAGGGGTTTGCGATGGTGGCGGCGCCGCCGGTTCAACAACGCGCGTCGTCGTGATGCCCGAATATTCCAGGTGCGGCCGAGATAGCTGACCTGTCATGCCCCGGGCTTGTCCCGGGCACCTACGTCCTTACTTTCCCCATGCCGCAACACGTCGATGGCCGGGGCACAGGCGCGCGGAAGCGCCGCCGTTCTTCGGACGGCTATGCCCGGTCATGACGAAACAACCGCCAGGAGCCAAATAAGTGACCGAAGCATCCCCCTACGTGCCACCGAAAGTCTGGACCTGGAACAAGGAGAATGGCGGGCAGTTTTCGGGTATCAACCGCCCGATCGCAGGACCGACCCATGAGAAGGAGCTGCCAGTCGGCCGCCATCCAATGCAGCTTTATTCGCTGGCCACGCCGAACGGCACCAAGGTCACGGTGATGCTGGAAGAACTGCTGGCGGCGGGCCATAAGGGCGCGGAGTACGACGCCTGGCTGATCAAGATCGACGGGAACCAGTTCGGCAGCGGGTTTGTAGCGGTCAACCCGAACTCCAAGATCCCGGCGCTGATGGACCGCAGCGGGCCAACTCCGATCAGGGTGTTCGAATCCGGTTCGATCCTGATGCATCTCGCCGAGAAGTTCGGGGCGTTTCTTCCCTCCGGCGGCCAGGAGCGCGCCGAATGCCTGTCCTGGCTGTTCTGGCAGATGGGCAGCGCGCCCTATCTCGGTGGCGGGTTCGGCCATTTCTACGCCTATGCGCCGACCAAGATCGAATACGCCATCGACCGCTTCGCCATGGAGGTGAAGCGCCAGCTCGACGTGCTCGACCGGCGCCTCGCCGATAACGAATATCTCTCGGGCGGCGGCTATTCGATCGCCGACATCGCGGTGTGGCCTTGGTACGGCGGTTTGGCGAAGGGACTGCTCTATGGCGCCGGCGAGTTCCTGTCCGTGCAGGAATACAAGAACGTGCAGCGCTGGACCGACGCCATCGCCAAACGCCCGGCGGTGCAGCGCGGGCGCATGGTCAACCGTACCTGGGGCGAGCCCGCCAGCCAGTTGCACGAACGCCATGACGCCGGCGATTTCGAGACCAGGACGCAGGACAAGATCGGAGATACCAGCAAGACGTGACAGAAAAGGGGGAGGGGGAGCTGCCATGGGCACTTATGAAAAAGGCGCGGTTCGCATTCACTTCGAAGAGGCCGGTTCGGGCTTCCCGTTGCTGCTCATCGCCGGCGGCGGATTGAACTCGACGATCTCGGGCATTACCGGCAGCTATCCGCCCTTCAACGCCATCGAGGAGTTCAGGGGTGAGTACCGCTGCATCGCTTTCGACCTGCGCAACGCCAATCCCGGCCAGTCCAGCGGCCCTCTCGAGATCGACCGTCCCTGGGATTCCCACACCGACGACCAACTCGGTCTCATGGATCATCTCGGCATCGACAAGTTCATGGTGCTGGGCTTCTGCATAGGCGGTCCCTTGATCTGGAATCTCCTGAAACGAGCGCCCGATCGTGTCGTCGCCGCCGTGCTGGCGCAGCCCAGCGGGTCGCGGCCGGAGATGCGCGACCTGTTCTACGATAACAACATCAAGGGCTGGGCTCCGGAGCTGATCAAACGCCGGCCCGACATCACGATGGAGATGGCCGAAAAATTCCTGACCAGGATGTACCGCACCAACCCCGATTTCGTATTCACCGTGACGCGCGATTTCGTGCGCAATTGCCAGACGCCCGTGCTGATCCTCCCTGATGATGTTCCGGCCCATCCCTATGCGGTTGCCATGGAGACGGCGATGCTGGCGCCGAAGGCCGAAGTGAGCATGTTCCCCTGGAAGGAGCCCAAGGAGCGCATTCCGGTGGCGGTTCGCCAGATACGTTCGTTTCTCCGTGCGCATCGGCCTGCCGGCCCGGCCGGCTAGTCGGCCAGCGTTTCTCCGGAGCCACCGAGATCGGCGGGGAGATCCCGGTATTTCGGCAAGCCGTCGCGGACGGAAACCATCTTGCTCCCGTAATGCGCATGCAGGGTCGGCTCATGCGTGTAGCCCTGCAACAGATTGGCATAGACATCGATCAACCGCATGCGTGGATGCTCGGTCATGAGGTGGCCGCCGCACAGCTTGCAGAACTTGCGGTAGGAATTTTTGGTCTTGTGAAAGGTTGCTATATCAGTTTCGCCCCGGGTGATCCTCACGCTGTCCGACTTCCACAGGCTGAAGGCGTTGATCGGCGCCGCCGACCAGGCCTGGCAGTCATGGCAGTGACAATAGCCTGCGAATACCGGACTGCCCGTCACTTCGAGTTCGACAGCGCCGCAAAAGCAGCCGGCCTTGTAGGTGATGGCGTCTGCTTTCTGCTCTTCGCCGGGCGCCAGCAGATCATTGTATTCCGGATGCTTCGTCATGAAGTTCCGGATGAAGTCGCATTCGACACGGAGTTTACGTCCCTGAGCGCGCACGGCGTCAAGGGTCGCACGCCCGAGCTTCGAGCCTATCCCCCGTCCGCCCAATTCCGGCGGCACCTCGGTATGCACGAGCGTGATCTCGCCCGGTGATTTCCGGTAGGTGACAAAGGCGGTCGTTCCCTCGACATCGAGCTCGAACCGATTGCGGTCCTCGTGGTCGCGGAAATTGTCGGTCATTCGCGCTCCTGTCTCGCGAACCGGCTAGACCCCAGGGGCTCCCTGGGCCGGCGGGAACACCATTCGGTCGTCGGTCCGGCAGTAGCGGTCGGCGAACATGCGGCCGACCGGATGATAGCGGTCCATGTGCACGCGCATGGTGCTGTCATCCCACAACTCGTCGCGGATATGGAAGTGGATGCCTTCACCCATGATGAGCTGGCGGTCGCCGTTCACATCGATGGTTTTCCAGGTCTTGCATTCCATCGCCCATGGCGCGTCGGCAAGCCGCGGCACGGCGATCTTGGTCGAGGGCGCGAGCTTCAGGCCGAGATAGCCGGGCTCGCCGATATCGGGCGGAAAGTCGCCGCTGGAGTCATGCATCGCGCGCGCCAGCGGCTCATCGGCGAGGTTGACCACGAACTCCCCGGTACGATCGATGTTGGCCTGCGTGTCCTTGGGACGGCCGTCGGGCCGCTGGTTGACGGCGAACATGCAGAGCGGGGGATCCTCGCAGAACACGTTGAAGAAGCTGAAGGGTGCAGCGTTGACCACGCCGGTGGGCCCGACCGTCGTCACCCACGCGATCGGCCGCGGCAGCACGAATCCCGTGAGCACCTTGTAGCACTCACGGGGGGTGAGATCGTTGGGGGCGTATTCCATGGTGCAGGGCCTACGGCATGCTGAGTTCGTGGCGGCCGACGACCATCCAGTGCACTTCATCGGGGCCGTCGGCGAAGCGCAAATGGCGCACGTCCTGGTACATTTCGGCGAGCGGGGTCCATTGCGAAATGCCGGTCGCCCCGTGCATCTGGATCGCCTGGTCTATGATCCTGCAGGCACGCTCGGGCACCATGGCCTTGACCATGCTGACCCAGATCCGCGCTTCCTTGTTGCCGAGCACGTCCATCGCCTTGGCGGCCTTCAGCACCATCAGCCGCATCGCCTCGATTTCGCAGCGGGCTTGCGCGATGATCTGAAGATTGCCGCCGAGATGGGCGATCTTCTTGCCGAAGGCTTCGCGCGTCAGGCCGCGCTGCACCATCATGTCGAGCGCTTTTTCGGCCTTGCCGATCGTCCGCATGCAGTGATGGATGCGGCCCGGGCCGAGGCGGACCTGCGAAATCTCGAAGCCGCGGCCTTCACCGAGCAGCATGTTGTCCTTGGGCACCCTGACATTGTTGAAGCGCAGATGCATGTGGCCGCGCGGAGCATGGTCGTGCCCGAACACATGCATCGGCCCGAGGATCTCGACGCCCGGGGTGTCCTTTGGCACCAAGATCTGCGACTGCTGCTTGCTCGGCGGCGCGTCCGGATTGGTCTTCACCATCACGATCATGATCTTGCAGCGGGGGTCGCCGAGGCCGGAGATGTAGTACTTCTCTCCGTTGATCACCCATTCGTCGCCGACGAGCTTTGCGGTCGTCGAAATATTCTTCGCGTCCGACGAAGCGACGTTGGGTTCGGTCATGGCGTAGGCCGAGCGGATTTCGCCGTTCAGGAGCGGTTTGAGCCATTTCTCTTTCTGCTCCTTGGTGCCGACGCGCTCCAGCACCTCCATGTTGCCGGTGTCCGGCGCCGAGCAGTTCATGGTTTCCGAGGCCAGCGGGCTCTTGCCAAGCTCGGCTGCGATATAGGCGTAGTCGAGATTCCCCAGGCCTTCGCCGGTCTCGGCATTCGGCAGGAAGAAATTCCACAGGCCCACTTCCTTGGCCTTTGCCTTGGCTTTCTCCAGCACCTCGATCTGGCCCGGCGTAAAGCTCCAGCGATCGGTCTTTTTCTCGCCGAGCCGGTAAAACTCCGCCGCCATCGGATCGACCGTTTCGCGAATGAATTGCCGCACGTGGTCGTAGAGCGGCCGAACCTGTTCCGACATGCGCAGATCGTTGAGTTCGTCCTCGGGGTTCAGGCTGTAGGACGTCATGCGGGGCACATAGGCGTGTTTCATGGCAACCTCCCATTCGCGCAGCTCGTTTATTCCCTCGTTCGGGCGATCTGTCTGCTCGTTGCCGGCAATGTAGACGGCAGGGTGGGCCTTGCACAAGCAGGCGAGAGGGCTTGGGCGCTCGGGACCGTCGGGGAAAGCGAGCGAAATATTCCGCGAAAGCTGCAGGATTTCGTGCCTCACCGCCCGGGGCGGAAAGCACGACAAACGGCTCACAACGGGTGACACAAAGCCTTTAATAACTATTGGCACTGTTATTGGCGCTGGGGGGTGGATTTGGCCGGGAGGAAGGAGCCGGTTCACCAAACAGGCGGTTTCATAAGAGTTACAGTGGGCTTTCTTCCCCAAAATCGTCAGATTCGGGCTTCAGCATGTAGCGGGCGACAGAACAGGATCCAGTGGAAAAGGAAGCAAAAACCGACGCCGAACTCGAAGACATGATCCTTCAGAGACTGGTGATCGGCGGTGTGTTCGTATCGGTGCGCAGGGATCCCATCCTCGGCTGGCGACCGACGGTCGTAACTGCGCCGAAGCACACCAGAAACGCGCAGGAGCTCGCGGACAAGATAGCTGCGGAGCTGCGGAAGAAGTTCACGCTGAAGGAATGAGGTCGCGCCGCATCATCCGCTGCCGCTGAATTCCGGAGACGGGTCGTCGGTCGCATCAATCTACGCCGCGGCGGCAGCGAGTTCGCGCGGGCTCACGACGTACTCCTTCTCGATCGTGTCCGTGGGGTCGACTTCGACGAGCGATACGTCATAGCTCCAGAGGTCGGCCAGATGCTGAAGAACGCGCTTGGCATCCGCCTCGTTCAGTTGAGCTCCTTTCACCACGGAATGGCGCAGCATCAGGCGGCGATCGCCCGCCAGATCGACGTCGACCACTTCTATGTTGGCGTCGATGTAACCAACATCGTACTGCCGCGCCAATTCACGGCGAACGCGACGATAGCCGCGTTCATCATGAATGGCGTCGACGAGGACGCCGGCGCTTTCCGCCGGATCGTCATGCAGATGAAATAGTCGCAAGTGCCGCATCAGTCGCGGGCTGAGGAACTGACTGATGAAACTTTCATCGCGGTAATTCGCCCATATGTCGCGCAGTACCGCCATCACATCGCCGGTGCCGGCAATATCCGGAAACCACTCACGATCCTCGTCGTCGGGACTGGAGACGATGCGTTCGATGTCCTGCATCATCGCGAAGCCGAGCGCGTAGGGATTGAAGCCTGAGAAACGCTGATCGTCGAATTCGGGCTGAAACACCACATTGGTGTGCGACTGCAAGAACTCGAGGAAATTGCCGTCGGAAATCTGCCCCTGTTCGTGCAGCCGGGTCATGATGCGGTAATGCACATAGGTGGCGGTGCCTTCGTTCATGACCTTGGTCTGGCTCTGCGGATAAAAATACTGCGCGATGTGCCGCACGATCCGGAGCACCTCGCGTTGCCAGGGCTGCAGGCGCGGCGCCGTTTTTTCCAGGAAGTACAACAGATTTTCCTGTGGCAGCCCAAGTAGATTGCGGCGCCGCTCCGTGTTCAGCAATTCCGGGCTCTTGATCGGTCCGGTCGGAACGGTTCGCCACAGGTCGTTGAACGCACCTTCCTCGTGCAGACGGCGGTCTCCCGCGCGCTTCTCCTCCGCGCGAAGATCGAGCTTCTTCTTGCCGGGATAGCGGTCGATGCCGTGCGACATCAGGGCATGCGCGGCATCGAGCGTCTGTTCGACCGCCAACCGGCCATGACGCTCCTCGCATTGCGCCACGTAATTCTTGGCAAAATCGAGATAATCGAGGATCCCCTCGGCATCCGTCCATTGCTTGAAAAGATAGTTGTTCTTGAAGAAATGGTTGTGGCCGAACGCCGCGTGAGCAATCACCAGCGTCTGCATGGTCGCGGTATTTTCCTCCATCAGATAGGAAATGCATGGCGAACTGTTGATCACGATCTCATATGCGAGGCCCATCAGGCCTTTGCGATAGGACGCCTCCTGATGGGCGAAATGCTTGCCGAACGACCAATGTTTGTAGAACAGCGGCATGCCGACCGAGGAGTAGGCATCCAGCATCTGCTCCGCGGTAATGACCTCGATCTGGTTCGGGTAGGTGTCGAGCCCCAATTCGGATCGTGCAATCTCCTCGCATGCATCGTGGATACGCTGCAGGGTCTGGAAGTCCCAGTCCGCCCCCTCGAACAGGCGATCGGTCGTTGCTGTCATGACGCGGCTTTCTCCCGTTTTTGACGGCGTTGAAAGAGGTCGTGAAACACCGGAAAGATCTCGCTCCGCTCGCTTACCTTGCGGATCGACAGCGGCGCTCCTTCGGCGCGCAGGCGCTGGTATAGCGTCCAAAGCGAGGAATCGGGCATCTCGAACGTGCTGCCGCCGGCCTCGCCGACTTCGAGGTAGGCAAAGAACTGGCTGACCGGGAGTATTTTATCGGTAAGCAGCCGGCTTACGGCGTCGCTGTCAGAAGTGGAGTTGTCCCCGTCGGAGGCCTGGGCGGCGTAGATGTTCCAGTCCGCGGGACGAAACCGTGACCTGACGATCTCGTGCATTGCCTCCAGCGCGCTCGATACCAGGGTGCCGCCCGATGCCGGCCCGTGAAAGAAAGTATCCTCGTCGACCTCTTCCGCACGGTCGGTATGACGAATGAAGACGATCTCCACATGCCGATAGCGCCGCGTCAGAAACACGTAGAGCAGCATGTAGAAGCGCTTGGCCAGGTCTTTCATGTGTTCGGACATCGAGCCCGACACGTCCATCAGACAGAACATGACGGCCTGGGCGACCGGCTTCGGCACGGTTTCGAAGCGGCGGTACCGGATGTCGATCGGATCGATGAACGGAATCCGCCGGATCTTCGCCTTCAATGTCTCGATCTCGGCCAGCAGCGCGGCGCGGCGCGCCTCGTCGCAATCGGCGAGCTCGGCCTCGAGTTGGGCGATCGTCTCCGGCCGAGGTCGCCGTAACGCGACCCGTCGCGCCAGCGCGAGGCGCACCGTGCGGCTTACCGACAGGTTCGCCGGTGAGCCGGAGGTCGTATAGCCGGCGCGGCGAAGCCCCTCGCTCTCCGCCTGGGCGAGCTTGCGCTTGGCGAGGTCCGGCAATTCGAGATCGTCCAGGAACAGATCGACAAATTCGTCGCGGCTCAGAACGAACCGGAATGCGTCCTCGCTGTCGCCTTCGCCGGGCCCGGATGCTTTCCTGCGGCTTTCGCCGGAACGCGGAAGCATGTCGCCTTCGACGAATTTCTTGTTTCCCGGCAGCACCATGTCGCGGGTGCCGCCTTCACGCCGAAAGCGGGGTTCGTGCATCCCGTCGAGCGGGATAGAGACCTCGCCGCCTTCCAGGACATCCTTGATGTCGCGGTCCTGCGAAGACTTCTTGACGGCGCCCTGAACCAGCGCCCTGGCGCGGCGCAAGAACCGCTGGCGGTTCTCCAGGCTTTTGCTGCCCGGATTCAGGCGCCTGTCGATGATGTGCATGGCCACTGCTGCATCCGCCCTAGCCGGCCTGTTTCACGCGCATGTACCACTCGACGAGCCGGCGCACCTGACGTTCAGTATAGCCGCGCGCGACCATCCGCTCGACAAACTCGCCGTGCTTCTTTTCGGTATCGCCGTCCTTCTTGGTGCCGAACGAGATGACGGGAAGAAGGTCCTCGACCTGGGAGAATATCCGTTTCTCGATGACTTCGCGGATCTTCTCGTAGCTGGTCCATGACGGATTCTTGCCGCCGTGCTGGGCGCGCGACCGCAGCGAGAACTTGACGACCTCGTTGCGGAAGTCCTTCGGGTTGGCGATGCCGGCGGGCTTCTCGATCTTGGTCAGCTCCTGGTTCAGAAGCTCGCGATTGAGCAACTGGCCGGTATCGGGGTCCTTGAAGTCCTGATCCTCGATCCACGCATCGGCGTAATCGACGTAGCGGTCGAACAGGTTCTGACCGTAGTCCGAATAGGATTCGAGATAGGCTTTCTGGATCTCGTGGCCGATGAATTCCGCATAGCGCGGAACGAGCTCGGCCTTGATGAATTCGAGGTAGCGCTTTTCGACTTCATCGGGCAGCTGCTCGCGGCGGATCGCCTGCTCGAGCGTATACATCAGGTGGACGGGATCGGCGCCGAGCTCCGAGGTGTCGTGATTGTAGGTTGCGGCGAGAATCTTGAATGCGAACCGGGTCGAGATGCCGTCCATGCCTTCGTCGACGCCGGCGGCGTCCTTGTATTCCTGAACGCTGCGGGCTTTGGGATCGGATTCCTTGAGGCTTTCACCGTCATAGACCCGCATTTTCGCAAACACGGTCGAGTTCTCGTGCTTGCGCAGGCGTGACATCACCGAAAAGCGCGCGAGCGTCTCCAGGGTTGCCGGCGCGCATGGCGCGGAGGCGAGTTCGGATCCGGAAATGAGCTTTTCGTAGATCTTCTGCTCCTCGGTCACCCGCAGGCAGTAGGGCACCTTGATGACGCAGATGCGGTCGATGAAGGCTTCGTTGTTCTTGTTGGCCTTGAAGCTTTGCCATTCGGATTCGTTGGAATGCGCCAGAATGACCCCGGTGAAGGGAACCGCCCCGATATTTTCGGTGCCGATGTAGTTGCCCTCCTGCGTCGCCGTCAGCAGCGGGTGCAGCATCTTGATGGGCGCCTTGAACATCTCGACGAATTCAAGGATGCCCTGGTTGGCGCGGTTCAGGCCGCCGGAATAGCTGTAGGCGTCGGGATCGTTCTGGGCAAAGCTCTCCAGCTTGCGAATATCGACCTTGCCGACCAGCGACGAGATGTCCTGATTGTTCTCGTCGCCAGGTTCGGTTTTTGCGATCGCAATCTGGCGCAGGCGCGAAGGCTGGATCTTGGCGACGCGGAACCGCGAAATGTCGCCACCGAAGGCCTCGAGCCGCTTGTAGCACCAGGGACTCATCAGCCCATTGAGGCGGCGACGCGGAATGCCGTACTTTTCCTCGATCATCGGACCCAGCGTTTCCGGATCGAACAGGCTGAGGGGACTCTCGAAGACCGGACTGAGTTCGTCGCCGGCCTTCAGCACATAGATCGGATGAACCTCCATCAGTGACTTCAGCCGCTCTGCAAGCGATGACTTTCCGCCGCCCACCGGCCCCAGCAGATAGAGGATCTGCTTGCGCTCTTCCAGACCTTGCGCTGCGTGCCGGAAGAATCCGACGATGCGCTCGATGGTTTCTTCCATGCCGTAGAATCCGGCGAAGGCCGGATAGGCCCGCATGGTCCTGTTCAAAAAAATACGGCCAAGGCGAGGGTCCTTGGCCGTGTCAATCATTTGCGGTTCGCCGATCGCTGCCAGCAGCCGTTCAGCGGCGTTGGCATATCGCATGGGATCACCTCGACACGATTCGAGATATTCCGCCATCGACATTTCGGTTTCGCTTCGAGCTTCAAAGGAGCGGGCGAAAGCGTTGAACAGAGAATCGTTGTACATGATCCTTCTCCTCATGCGGTTAGTTGACTACTGGAACACGAGGCAAAGGTTCCGTATCACCGCTGCCCGGCCCCTTCACGAATCAGCACCCGAACATGGGTTCAATTGAACACGCGACAGACTTACCCACGCAATGCATGGCGCGTGCAGCCGTTGGGTTATAAGCAGGCAATTTGCTCAATAATTGTGCGAACGAGCCGCTGTCGCGAGATTTTGAAATGATTTCTGCAGGTGTTACCGCGCTGCAACATCCAGATTAGCTCTAAAACTAGGCTGAGGAGAATTGGGAACCTCGGCCGCCAGATCTGCATTCCTTTGGGAACAAGGTAAGTGATGCTGCGGCATCGGCGCTGTCGCACGGTTCCGCGCGGGCTTCGCGTTGTCCGGCGAGTTAGCCCCGCAGTCGCCCGGCCAATGCGGCAACGAAGCGGTCGGTATCGGCCTCGTCGTTGAAAACGTGGGGTGAGATGCGCATGCGGCCGAGACGCGCCGCGACATAGACGCCTTCGCTTGCAAGGCCGGCAACGAGATCTTCCGGGATCCCTTCCTCGAAGCCAAGGCTCAGGATATGCGGCGCCCGTACGCGAGGCTCCGGCAGGCTGACACCGGTCCCGCGCACGCCCTCCGCGATCCGCTCCGTCAGCATCTGCAAGCGTCGCGCAACGGCCGCCGCGCCCCAGTCGGCCATCATTTCCATACCGATCGAGGCCATCTCCATCGAAATGAAGTGGTCGCGCTCGCCCATGTCAAAACGCCGGGCATCGGGAACGTGGCTGACATCCGCGAAATAGACCGTGTTCTCGGCGCATACGTCTCGGCGGCCGAACGAGGTCTGCTCGAGGGGAATGCCGCCCTGATGACGCTTGGCAATGTAGAGAAACGCCCGACCGTACGGCCCGAGCAGCCACTTGTAGGTCGGGAAAATCACGAAATCTGGATCGAGACGCTCGATATCCATCGTCAGCACGCCGGCGCTGTGCGTTGCGTCGATCAGGAAGGTGGCTTCGCGTTGCCGGAGCGCCGCGCCCACTTTCTCGATGTCGATCAGACCCCCGTCCGACCAGTGCACCGATGAGATCGAGGCAAGGCCGACCGGCGCCGCGTCTGATCGTTCGATGGCCGCGAGAACGGCGCAGGTCCAGTCGCCGTCCTCCGGCCGGCGGATCGTCTCGACGGCAAGACCGTCTGCATCCGCCCGCGTTTGCCATTCGAGCACCGGCGAGGAATGGTCGTTTTCCAGAACGAGCACGCGAGCGCCGCGCGCGATCGTCAGAACCTTCGCCGCCGTCGCAACGCCGTAGCTGATCGATGGAATCAGCGCGATGTCGGAGGGATCGGCATTGATCAACCGGGCAGCAGCAGCCCGCGCGCGCTCGTGCTGTTCGTTTGCGAAGGAAGCGTCGAGGGTCCAGGGTCTGCCCTTGCGCCCGACCGCAACGCGGGCGGCTTCCTGTGTCCGCAGCGGCAGCGGGCTGTAGGAGGCCGAGTTCAGGTAGCAAATATCGCGCGGCATATCGAAGAGGGTGCGCTGGGAGGCAAGCATCATGGTCGC
>NZ_JADGRI010000337.1 GCF_017881085.1 Bradyrhizobium sp. | reverse complement strand
CACGGAACGCCGGCAGCGCCTGCCGCGACAGGCACAGCACCGAGGGGTTGGTCTCCGCGCGCAATGCGCAATCCCAGGCTTCCGCGGTCTCGATGGCGTCAGCGGGCCGAAACACCAGCAGGCCGGGAATCGCCCGCAGCGCGGCGAGATGCTCGACCGGCTGATGGGTCGGGCCGTCTTCGCCCAGCCCAATCGAGTCGTGCGTCATCACATGAATGACCCGGATTCCCATCAGCGCCGCCAGCCGGATTGCCGGACGGCTGTAGTCGGCGAAGGTGAGGAACGTGCCGCCGTAGGGAATGAAGCCACCATGCAATGCGACGCCGTTCATCGCCGCCGCCATCGCATGCTCGCGAACGCCATAGTGAACATAATCGCCTTCGAAGAAATCGCTCCGCACCGGCCGCTGCGTCCTGGCGCGGGTGAGATTGGAGTGAGTGAGGTCGGCCGAGCCGCCCAGCAAGTTCGGCAAGACTTCCGCGATCGCGTCGATCACCAGTTGCGAAGCCTGCCGGGTAGCGATGGTGGGCCGCTCGGTGCCGAAATGGTTTCGGAGCTGATCCATTGCGCCGGCGTACTCGCACGGCAATTTCCGGTTCAGCGCGTCATGAAACGGCGAACGCGCGGGAGATTGATGACGCCTGGTCCGCTCGATCCAGTTCCGCCGGGCCGCCTGCCCTCGCGTCCCGATCATGCGCCATTGCTCGGCGATTTGATCCGGGATCTCGAAAGGCTGATAGGGCCAGTTCAAGGCAGCGCGCGTCTTGGCGACTTCGTCGGCGCCGAGCGGCGCACCGTGCGCCTTTTCGGTACCCTGCCGGTTCGGGGCGCCGAAACCGATCACCGTGCGGCAGGCGATCAGCGATGGCCGGTCGTTGCCCCGCGCGCGTTCGATCGCCTCCGTAATGGCTTCCGGATCGTGCCCGTCAATACGGCAGGTCGACCAGCCTGAGGCCTGGAATCGCGTCAGCTGGTCATCCGAACAGGACAGCGACGTCGATCCGTCGATTGAAATTTCGTTGTCGTCAAACAGCACGATCAGCCGGTTCAGCCGCAGGTGCCCGGCCAGTGAGATCGCCTCATGGCTCAAGCCCTCCATCAGGCAGCCATCGCCGGCGAGGACATAGGTATGATGATCGACGAATTCGTCGCCGAAGCGGGCATTCAGCAGCCGCTCGGCCAGGGCCATGCCGACCGCCGTCGCGATGCCCTGCCCGAGCGGCCCGGTGGTGGTTTCCACGCCGGGCGTGTGGCCATATTCGGGATGGCCTGGGGTCTTGGATCCCCACTGTCTGAATGCCCGCAGCTCGTCCGATGTCACCGCCTCGTAGCCCGTCAGGTGAAGCAGCGCATAGAGCAACATCGAGCCATGGCCGGCGGACAACACAAAACGGTCGCGGTCGGGCCACGCCGGATCGGCGGGGTCGAATTTGAGGAAACGCGAGAACAGCACCGTGGCGACGTCGGCCATGCCCATCGGCATGCCCGGATGTCCCGACTTCGCCTTTTCGACCGCATCGATGGCCAGGAAGCGAATCGCGTTCGCCATGTCGGCATGCGCTACATGCGCGCGGCCGGTAAAGGATTGGAGAGCATGAACACTCATACCGTGCGCCTCTTGCGTTCCATCAGTTGCAGAATCAGGGGGGTGAGGATGAGCTGCATCGCCAGGTCGAGTTTGGCCCCGTGAATCACGATCGAATTTGCGCGCGACATGAAACTGTTCGGGATCATCGACAGCAGGTAAGGGAAATCGATGCCGCGCGGATTCTTCAGCCGGATCACCACCATCGATTCGTCCGGCGTAGGGATCCAGCGCGCGATGAAGGGGTTCGAGGTGTCGACGGTCGGCACGCGCTGGAAATTGATGTCGGTTTCGGCGAACTGCGGACAGATGTAATTTACGTAATCCGGCATGCGCCGCAGAATGGTGTCGGTCACCGCTTCCTGGCTGTAGCCGCGGTCGCTGCGGTCGCGATGCAGCTTCTGGATCCATTCCAGATTGATCACGGGAACGACGCCGATCTTGAGATCGGCATGCTGGGCGATATTGACCTTTTCGGTCACGACGGCGCCGTGCAGGCCTTCATAGAACAACAGGTCGGAGCGTTCCGGTAACTGGCCCCATTCGGTGAAGGTGCCTGGTTCGGCGCCGTACAGTTTGGCCTCGTCGTCGTCATGCACGTAATGCCGGGTCGTTCCGGTGCCGGACTCGCCGTAATCGCGAAATACCCGCTCCAGCTCTTCGAACAGATTGGTCTCGGGGCTGAAATGGCTGAAGTGCTTGTTGCCGCGCTCGGCTTCCTCCGCCATCCTCGTGCGCATCTCGGCGCGATTATAACGGTGAAATGCGTCGCCCTCGATATAAGCCGCGGCGACCTTCTCGCGACGGAAAATGTTCTCGAAGGTCTTCTTGACCGAGCTGGTGCCGGCGCCGGAAGAGCCTGTGATCGAGATGATGGGGTGACTGCGCGACATCGGCCGGGGCACTTTCAGCGAAACAGACCGCGCCGCGCGAACAGCGGTGCGTCGGAATTGTCGAACATCGGCTCGATGCCTTCATGGATGGCGGCGACGTCGCGAACGCCGCGCGCCGAGCCCATGATCAGCGGCACGCGCTGGTGCGGCGTCTTCGCCCCGAGTTCCAGGATGCGCCGGCGCCCGGTGGTGGCGGCGCCTCCTGCCCACTCCATGATCAGAGCCATCGGATGGGCTTCGTACAACAGGCGCAGCCGGCCTTCGCGATAGCCGGACCGGGCATCGGCCGGATACAGAAACACGCCGCCGCGCACCAGAATGCGAAACGCTTCCGCCACCAGCGACCCGATCCAGCGCATGTTGAAATCCGCTCCGCGGTCGCCGTTGGTGCCGGCGAGACATTCGTCGATATAGGCGCGCACCGGTCCGTGCCAGTGCCTGCGGTTGGACGCGTTAATGGCGAATTCCGGCGTGTCGGGTGCAATCTTGACGTCCTGCCCGATCAGCAGGAATTGCCGGGTGCGCCGGTCGAGGATGAAGATATCGACGCGGCCGTTGTGGCCGAGCACCAGCGTGGTCTGCGGACCGTAGACGACGAAGCCCGCGGCGCATTGCCCCGTGCCGGGCTCGAAGAAAGTCGAGAGGATATCATTGCCCCGCGGCCTTATCGAAAAGATGGTGCCGACCGAGATGTTGTTTTCGAGGTTGGCGGATCCATCGAGCGGATCGATCGCGACACAAAGCGGCGCATCGGGGTTGAGGGTTTCAGGCAGCGCCAGTTCCTCGGACAACACCGCGGCAACCGGGGCGTTGCGTAACGCGGCCCGCATCATCTCGTCGGCCAGAACGTCGATATCCTTTTGCTGATCGCCGTCGGAATTGACGCCATTGCCGGCGCCGGTAATGCCGGCCAGCGGTCCGTCGGCGATTCGGGCGGCCAGTTCGACCGCCGCCGCGGCAATAACCTCGATTACCTCAGCGGCCGCAGCGCCGTGCGGCGTCTGCGGCGCCCACCGGTTGAGATGCGAACGCAGCGTCGCGCGCTCGTCCATGGCCGTCTCCCTGCGCCCTCTCCGGGGCTGTTGAATGCGGTTCGCCGGTCGGCAATCCGCGCTGCAAAGGAAGCGCAATTTGCTGAATTAGTGAAATTTTGTTATCTTTTGTGAGGGCAAAGTTTTACTTATAGGGATACCGACATGGCGGGCCGTTTTTCGCGGGAATTGACGCTGCGCCAGTTGCGGGCGCTGGCCGCCGTTGCGAAACATCGCTCCGTTACCGCCGCAGCCAAGCAACTTCATCTGACGCAGCCCGCGGTCACGCTGCAACTTCGCAACCTGCAGGCGCTCGCCGGCATGCCTTTGATTCAGCGGACCAGCGACGGCATGTTGCTGACGGACGCCGGCCGTGAAGTGCTTGCACTCACCGAGCGCATCGAGGCCGCCGCCGCCTCTTGCGAGACGTCGCTCGACATGATCGCGGGAAAGACCGCCGGGCGAATCTCGATCGGCGCCGTCAGCACCGCCAAATATTTCGTGCCGTTCGCCATTTCCGGATTTTCGCGGCTCTATCCCAACATCGATGTCGCGCTTTCGATTGGGAACCGCCAGGAAATCGGAATGGCGCTTCGCGGCTATGATCTGGACATCGCGATCATGGGCCGGCCGCCGGTAGACATTCCCATGAACGTCCACCTGATCGGCGATCATCCCCATGTCATCATCGCGCCGACCACGCATCGGCTCGCGCGAAAGTCGCGCCTTGCACTGTCCGCGCTTGCCGACGAGACGTTCCTCACGCGCGAGCCCGGATCGGGGACGCGCGGGTTGATGGAGCAGCTGTTCGAAACCGCCGGCGTTCGCCCGAAGATCGGCATGGCGATGAGCAGCAACGAGACCATCAAGCAGGCGGTGATCGCAGGTCTCGGGATCGCCTTCATTTCCGCGCACACGGTGGCCACAGAACTCGATGAGCGGCGGCTGGTGACGCTGGATGTCGATGGCCTGCCGGTAATCCGTCAATGGTTCGTGCTCTCCCGCAAGGACAAGGTCCTGCTGCCGCCAGCGCAGGCCATGCTGGATTTCCTCAGCGCCAGGGGAGCTCAATACCTGCCGCGAACCCACGGCAGGCTCCGGCTTACGCGGCCGTCGGCGCGCGCCAAACGCGGCTGACACGCACACGCGCGCAGCTCATGCGGCCTTGGCGAGCCCGACCTCCGCCCAGATTTCCGCCAGCGCCTGGACCAGATGCTCGATATCGGCATCGGTATGGTGCGGTGAGGGCGTGATGCGCAACCGTTCGGTGCCGCGCGGTACCGTCGGATAGTTGATCGGCTGGACATAGATACCGTAGCGATCGATCAAGAGGTCGCTGATCTCTTTGCACAGCACGGGATCGCACACCATGACGGGGAGTGAACTGCGCCCGCAATTGCTGGACCGTTTTGGTCTCTCGGTCGAAGTGAAGACGCCGGACGATCTACCCAGCCGCATCGAAGTCGTGCGCCGCCGCGACGAGTTCGAGAGCGATACCGCGGCCTTCATCACGAAATGGGCCAAGGAAGAAACCAAGCTTCGGAAGAAAATCACCTCGGCACGCGACCGGCTGCCGTCGCTTACTGTGCCGGACGCGGCGCTGGAACGCGCGGCCAAGCTCTGCATGACCCTCGGCACCGATGGCCTGCGCGGAGCGCGCTTTCGGATTAGGGACAAACTCCGACGATTATCTTGCTGACCGACGGCCGTGCCAACATTGCGCGCGATGGCGGACAAGGACGTCCGCGGGCAGAGGGAGACGCGATGAGCGCTGCGCGGCAATTGCGTGCGGCAGGGATCGCGACGTGCTGGTCGATACATCGCCGCGCCCAGGCGCTTTGGCGGAAACTTTTGCCAGGGAAATGGGGGCACGCTATTTGCCGCTGCCGCGCGCCGACGCCGCGACATTGTCGCAGGCGGTTCTGGCGAGCGTTCGCTGACTCACTCTCTGTACGCGCGCACCCGCTTCAGCATCTGCTCGACATGCGCGATCGGGGTTTCCGGCTGGATGCCGTGGCCGAGGTTGAAGATCAGCCGGCCCTTTGCGTA
>NZ_JADGRI010000097.1 GCF_017881085.1 Bradyrhizobium sp. | reverse complement strand
GCGTCTCGGAGGATTGTCCTATTTCTACCTGAAGCGGCGGCTCGAAGAATGGGGCCGAGGATATCATTCGGCCGCATATCCAATGCCTACGGTTGCGAGCACGTTGGGCCCGGACGAAATCGAAGCTCTCGCTTCGTACCTGAGCTTTGTCAAGTAAGCCTGCCGTCGTCGCGCTGTTCAGCCAACGCTGCATCTTCGCTAAACGCGCCCCGGGCTCCAGCCAGGACATCGTCCGCGAAAAAAAACGGCGGGCCTTGCGGCGCGCCGACTTCCTGAATTCTTGGTAACTTCGATCGTGGCTTCGCTTTTGTTTGTTGCAATCAAGCGCAAACAGCCCCTCCATAGACGCAGTCTGTCTGCGCCAAACGACCGCCCAATTCATCAATCGCGCGGCATGGACGCGTCCGTTTGACTGAGGTCAATACGGTCGATGTTTTCCGCTTTACCATTGCCAAGGCGCGGTATCGCAGGGAGCGGTCATGAAGAAGATATGCCTTACCGTCTTGATGGTCTGCGCCTGGGGCAATGCCAGTTACGCCCTCGATCGCGAGCAGCAGCACGGAAAGGAACTGCTGGGAACGCTATGCGGACGGTGCCATGCCGTCGGCCAGACCGGCCGGAGCCCGCACGTCGATGCCCCGCCGTTTCGCACGCTGGGAGACAGCAAGCTTTACGACAATGACTTTGCGGCACGGTTGGAGGAAGGGCTGAGCACCATTCACCCGGATATGCCGACTTTCCGGTTCAGCCGGGAGGACGCCGAGGCCGCGGTCAACTACCTCAAGTCCATCCAGGGGCACAAACAACCCAAGTAGCGTCGGCCCATCAAAAAGCCGGCGGTCTCGCGACGCGCCGGCTTCACGATTGGCATTGTCAGCCGCTCACACCTTGACCAGCGGACCTCGCGAGGCCGGGCCCTTCGAGCCGCCGCCCGGACCTCCCGACTTCGGCTTGCGCGGCGCGGTGCGCTTGCGCGTGCCGGGCAGTTTTTCCGGCTTCGGCGTGACCGGTCCTTCGACGAATTCGAAGCCGATCTTCTCCGCCCCGGCTTCGGCGCTCGCCTCATCCTTGATCAGCACGACACGGACGTGGCCGCCGCCCTTCAGCTTGCCGAACAGCACCTCGTCGGCCAGCGGCTTCTTGATGTGTTCCTGGATCACGCGCGCCATCGGCCGCGCACCCATCTGCTCATCATAGCCATGGTGGATCAGCCAGGCTTTCGCCGGTTCCGACAGTTCGATGGTGACGTCGCGATCGGCAAGCTGGGCCTCGAGCTGCAGCACGAACTTCTCGACCACCATGCCGATCACGTCGGGATTGAGATGCGCGAACGAGACGATGGCATCAAGCCGGTTGCGGAACTCGGGCGCGAACTGGCGATTGATGGCTTCGTGGTCGTCGCCTTCCCGCCTGTTGCGCGTGAAGCCGAAGGCCTGGCGCGCCAGATCGGCGGCGCCCGCATTGGTGGTCATGATCAGGATCACGTTGCGGAAGTTGACCTGCTTGCCGTTATGGTCGGTCAGCCTGCCATGATCCATGATCTGCAGCAGCACGTTGTAGAGATCAGGATGCGCCTTCTCGATTTCGTCGAGCAGCACCACGCAGTGCGGGTGCTGGTCGACGCCGTCGGTCAGAAGGCCGCCCTGGTCGAAGCCGACGTAGCCGGGAGGCGCGCCGATCAGGCGCGACACCGTGTGCCGCTCCATGTATTCCGACATGTCGAAGCGGATCAGTTCGACGCCAAGCGAGGCCGCGAGCTGCTTTGCCACTTCGGTCTTGCCGACGCCGGTCGGGCCCGAGAACAGATAGCAGCCGATCGGCTTCTCCGGTTCGCGAAGGCCGGCCCGCGACAGCTTGATCGAGGCCGACAGAGCTTCGATCGCCTTGTCTTGGCCGAACACCACGCGCTTCAGCGTCGTTTCGAGATGCTTCAGCACCTCGGCATCGTCCTTCGACACGCTCTTGGGCGGAATCCGCGCCATGGTCGCGATCGTGGTCTCGATTTCCTTGATGCCGATGGTCTTCTTGCGCTTGTTCTCCGCGACCAGCATTTGCGCCGCGCCGGATTCGTCGATGACGTCGATCGCCTTGTCCGGCAGCTTGCGGTCGTGGATGTAGCGCGACGACAGCTGCACCGCGGCTTCGATCGCCTCGTTGGTGTATTTCAGCCGGTGGTAGTCCTCGAAATAGGGTTTCAGGCCCTTGAGGATCGCGATCGCGTCTTCCACCGTCGGCTCGTTAATGTCGATCTTCTGGAACCGGCGCACCAGCGCACGATCCTTTTCAAAGTGCTGGCGGTATTCCTTGTAGGTGGTCGAGCCCATGCAGCGGATGGTGCCCGATGCCAGCGCCGGCTTGAGCAGATTGGACGCGTCCATGGCGCCACCGGAGGTCGCGCCGGCGCCGATCACGGTGTGGATTTCATCGATGAACAGGATGGCGTTCGGGTGCGCCTCGAGTTCCTTCAGCACCTGCTTCAGCCGCTCCTCGAAATCGCCGCGGTAGCGGGTTCCTGCGAGCAAGGTGCCCATGTCGAGCGAGAACACGGTGGCCGCCGCCAGCACTTCCGGCACTTCGCTGTCGACGATGCGTTTGGCCAGGCCCTCGGCGATGGCGGTCTTGCCGACGCCGGCTTCGCCGACGAATAGCGGATTGTTCTTCTGCCGGCGGCACAGCACCTGGATGGCGCGATTGATCTCGGAGTTGCGTCCGATCACCGGGTCGATCTTGCCGTCCCGCGCCTTCTTGTTGAGGTTGACGCAGTAGGTCTCCAGCGCCTCGCCCTTCTTCTTGGAATCCTCGTTGCCCTTGGTCTCGGTCTCTTCGTCGACCCCGCGGACGGGGCGCGCCTCGGAAACCCCGGGCCGCTTGGCGATGCCGTGGCTGATGTAATTGACCGCGTCGTAGCGGGTCATGTCCTGCTCCTGCAGGAAATAGGCGGCATGGCTCTCGCGCTCGGCAAAGATCGCGATCAGCACGTTGGCGCCGGTGACTTCCTCGCGGCCGGACGACTGGACGTGGATCACCGCGCGCTGGATCACGCGCTGAAAGCCCGCGGTCGGTTTGGCGTCGTCGGCACCGTCGGTGACCAGGTTTTCGAATTCGGTCTCAAGATAGTTGACGAGACTGGTGCGCAGCTTGTCGAGATCGACACTGCAGGCACGCATCACGGCCGCCGCATCCGAGTCGTCGATCAGCGACAGCAGAAGGTGTTCAAGCGTCGCATATTGGTGGTGACGCTCGTTTGCAATCGCCAGCGCGCGATGCAGGGATTGTTCAAGGCTTTGGGAAAAAGTCGGCATCGCGTCCTCTGTGGCCCCCGCCATCATCATGATCGCCGTTGCCCGGTCAGGCAACAACAACCTTTGTCATATAGTCATACAAGATCACGGCAAAAGAGCGGTTCCCGCGACTCGTTTTCGCCAAGACCGCAAGCTTACATCCAAAAGCCGGGCGAAGGCCCGGACAAAGGCGCAGGCTTGACTGGTCCCGCGCCTTTTGATGCAAAACCCGTTCCCATTTCCGGTGGATTTCGCGCGGCGCTATTTTTTTTCCATCACGCATTGCAGGGGGTGTTGGTGCTTGCGTGCAAAATCCATCACCTGCGTGACTTTGGTCTCGGCGATCTCGTAGGTAAACACCCCGCACTCCCCGATCCCATGATGATGGACGTGGAGCATGATCTTGGTCGCGGCCTCGACGTCCTTCTGGAAGAACTTCTCCAGCACATGAACGACAAACTCCATCGGCGTGTAGTCGTCATTCAGGATCAGGACGCGATAGAGATTGGGACGCTTGGTCTTCGGCTTGACCTTCGCGATGACAGACGTGGCCGGACCGCCGGGAGCCCCGCTGCGGTTCTCATCGTTGCTCATTCGGGGAGCAGATGCGGCGACGGCGGCTGGCGCGGACGGGTCAGGTCTGGAAGCTAATTGCAACATGGCACAGGCGTTCGAAATCCCCATGGAAACCGGACAGCGACCGGGAGATGCCTTCCTGCCGGACAGCATCCTGATGAGTTCCCGGACACGCTTTCCAGATCGCCGTTCCCGGCCGGCCGACCCATCTGCTGGATCGTTAACAGCAATATGGGACTGCCTTCGGTTCGCCGCAAGCGCGCAAATGGGGGTCCGATGCGACCTGCGGCGGGTCCGATTCCAAGCCCGGCGATCCCAGCAAGGTTAATCAATCCCCCCGGATTTGACAAAAAATCCGTGGGCCGTTTAAGCGGCTGTTGACGATCCCAGCCGTATTGGCGGCCGATTCGGTCTTTGCCCGGCTATTGACCCGTTTTTCTCGGGTCCGATTTACCAGCCGTTTAGTGGCGCCCCCCGAAATGGCGGCAGAAACCAGAATTCGGGGTCTGTCATGGCCGGTACATCCATTATCCGTCGTATTAGTGGCGCGGCACGCCGCTTCGCCAGCGCCGATCAAGGCAATATCGCCGTGATCTTCGGCATCGTCTGCGTGCCCCTCATCACCTTCGTGGGCGCGGCGGTCGATTACAGCCGCCTCAATGCCGCGCGCTCCTCGATGCAGTCCGCCCTCGATTCGGCGGCGCTTATGGTCTCCAAGGATCTGACGTCCGGCCTGATCACGCCATCCCAGATCAATTCGGCAGCCCAAAACTATTTCAATTCGCTTTACACCAGCAAAGACGCTCAGGGCGTTACGGTCAGCGCGACGTACACGCCGGGCAGCGGCAGCACAACCTCGACGGTCCTGGTCCACGGAAGCGGCATGATCACGACCGACTTCCTGAAGGTAGCCAACTTCCCGACCCTCGGCTTCAACGCCGATTCGACGGCGACATGGGGCAACGTGAAGATGCGCGTTGCGTTGGCGCTCGATAACACGGGGTCGATGGCCCAGAATGGCAAGATCACGGCACTGAGAAACGCCGTCGCCGGCAGCGGCGGTCTCATCGACCAGCTCAGCGCGCTCGCCAAAAATCCCGGCGATGTCTATATTTCGGTCGTCCCCTTCGCCAAGGACGTCAACCTCGGCGCCAGCAACTCCGGCCAGCCCTGGATCGACTGGACCGACTGGCTGAATCCGCCGACGTCGCAGCCCAACAATGGAAGCTACCAGGCCACGCTTCCTATGAACTGGCATGCGGTGGGACCGGGCGCCAAGTGTCCGTTCACGACCAGCAGCGGCGGCTTCACCTGCACCACCGGCCCGACCAGCACCTCAAACGCTTCGACGGTTCCGGCGAGCGGCACCTATTCGGGCTACATTTGCCCAAGCGTCGATGCCAACTCCCACACGCAGTACAACGGTTGCTGGGACAGTGAGGTAGCCAGTCCGAGCACGGGAACATTCTGCTCGGGATCCAATTCCTGCGTTTGTCCGGTCAATTCCTCGGGGAATCCGGTTACGGGTTGTAGCTGCAGCGGCACCGGCAGCAGCAAGGTTTGCACCGGCAATCTCTACATCCACAACTGGACGCAGCCCAGTTATGGCGACACAACACATAATCTGAACCAGCCCCGGGTTGGCAAAGTTGGTTCTTCAGGAACTGACGACGTCCCTGTTGGTTTTGCTGGAAATAAGTGGACCCCCACCAATTCCACGCCCACGGTTCAGAACGTCTGGCTCCAGGCTTCCACCAACCCCATCAGCACCTGGACCGGCTGCATCACCGACCGTACGCAGCCCTACGACACGACAGGCGACGTCACCACGCCGTTTCCGGCCAACCAGTATTACGAGAACAGTACGGCTTACTGCAGCAGCAGCGCCTCGACGACTCTCGAGCCGGTCATACCGTTGAGCTACGACTGGACCGCGCTGAAGACCGCCGTCAATGCGATGCAGCCGACCGGCGGCACCAACCAGGCGGTCGGGTTGGCCTGGGCGTGGCAGACCCTGTTGCCAAACAGCCCCGTGCCCGCGCCGGCGGAAGTCGCCAACACCACCTACAACAGGGTTATCATCATCTTGTCTGACGGTTTGAATACCGAGGATCGGTGGCCGGTCAATGGCAACGGCAGTACCCAAAACACCAGCGGCAGCGGCCAATTCCCTGGCTTGATTGACGCTCGTCAGCAGATCCTGTGCGACAATCTGAAGAACGCCAAGGACTCCCAGGGCAACCCGATGTACACGATCTACACGATCCAGGCGAACACCAGTACGCCCGCCGACCCCACTTCGGCGATTCTGCAATACTGCGCGAGCAGCCCGGACAAGTTCTACATGCTGACGAGTTCCAGCCAGATCGTCACCACGTTCAACGCGATCGGGACTGCGCTGAGCAAGCTTCGCGTCGCCCAGTAATCCCTCGCCGCACCGAAACAAAAAGCCCGGCCAAACGGCCGGGCTTTCGATTTTCGAGATCGCGTTACGCGATCAAGAATATGCGCAAATGATCAGGCAGCTGTGGCCGGCGTGAACTTGGCGACCAGGCCTTCCAGCGGCTTGTAGGTCTGCTTGGCGAGATCGGTATAGAGCCCCGCGATCTTCTGCGACTCCGCAACGAACGTCTCATAGGCGGACTTCGCGAACTCGGTCTGCACTTCGAGCGCCTTGTCCAGCGACTTCACGCCAGACAGCTTCTCGACAAACGATTTGGTGTCTTCGAACGACTTCTTGGTGTAATCGCCATAGGCGCTGGCGATGGCCTGAAGTCCGTTCTGAACGGTGGCCGCGGAGGCGACGACCGTATCGAGGTGTTCCTTGCCGTACTGCTGAATGTCTTCAACTTTGATCATGATGGATAAGTCCTTCCCAGACTGATGTGCAACCTGCCGGGAGGTCCCGGCTCCCTTGACACCGCCTTAATATAGTGCAGCGCACAAAAAGGTCAAGAATATTTGTGCGATGCACAAAAATATAGGCGATAGCCGCGAATCCTGGGGCATCACGCAAGGGATAATTAATCTTTTGGAAACTCAGGCCCCCTAACCTGATTCTTGGGCTTGTCCGGGTCCGGGCAGCTAGCCGAAAAACGTTCTCGTACAGGCTCTTAGCTAGAATGGCGGCTTCGGCCGCGGAGCAAGCGGGAAAAGCCTGCCTGAATCGAGCGGTTCGAGCAGGCAAACCTCGCTGGCGGTTGGGCATAATTTGGCCTCACGAACCGGTGATCAAGGCAGAAATTGGGACGGGGAAGTCATGCTTCGCACAACCTTGGGCTCCTCGCGTGTTTTGCGGGTTTGCGCTTTCGGGCTGGTTACGGTCTCCACAGCGGTCCTCTTCACCAGCGACAACGCTGAGGCGCGGCGTTACCGGCACGTCCGCCACTACGCCCACGCCCGCCACCACGAGGAAGCCCGCGACAGCTACAGTCCGGCGTTCTCCTCCATCATCGTCGACGGCAATTCCGGCGCCACCCTTTCCGCCAACAATCCCGACGCCAGCCGTCATCCGGCTTCGCTGACCAAGATCATGACGCTCTATCTGCTGTTCGAGCGTCTTGACGCCGGCAAGATGAAGCTCGACACCGAAATGGATGTCTCCGAGCACGCCTCCGAACAAGCTCCCACCAAACTCGGGCTGCGCCCGGGTCAGACCATCCGCGTCGAGGACGCCATCAAGGGACTGGTGACGCGCTCCGCCAACGACGCCGCCGTGGTGATCGCGGAAGCCATCGGCGGCGACGAAGACGATTTTGCCAGGCTGATGACCCGCAAGGCGCGCGCGCTCGGCATGAGCCGGACCACCTATCGCAATGCCTCGGGCCTGCCCAATGACGAACAGGTCACGACGGCGCGCGATCAATCGACACTGGGCCGCGCCATTCAGGATCGCTTTCCGCGCTATTACCGCTACTTCTCGACGATGGCGTTCAATTATCACGGCCAGTCGATCCGCAATCACAACCATCTCCTGGGCAACGTCGAGGGCGTGGACGGCATCAAGACCGGCTACACCCGCGCCTCGGGGTTCAATCTCGTAACCTCGATGCACCGCGGCAACCGGTTCCTGGTCGGCGTGGTCCTGGGAGGCCGCAGCGGCGGCTCGCGCGACGCCATCATGCGCAACCTGCTCACCGAAAATCTCGAAAAGGCCGCCGGCAAGCGCACCGTTGCCGCGATCACCGAGCGCAATGGGTCCGACGGCAATACCGAGACTGCGCAGGCCGACGCCGAGTCGCAGCCCGCGCCGGCGGATCAGGCGCAGGTTCAGGTCGCCTCCGCCGCGGCTGAACCGGTTGCAGCGGTTGCGGCCCGCCCGACCGGATCGGTTACCCGATCGATCTTCGCCGCCGCCGCCGCGGCGGTGCCGCCAGCCAGGACCGAGCCCGCCCCGCTGACCAATGGGGTGATCCAGGCGCAGGCGCTTGCCGCCATTCCCGGTTCATCCGAACCGATGAAGCCGGTCAAGGTCAAGACCGTTCAGGTCAAGGCCGGACAGGTGAAGCTGGCATCGGCCGCTTCGTCCCAGCCGGCCACGCCGATCACCAGCGCAATCCCGGCGGCACGCCCGGAAGTACCGGAGACGTCAAGCGCTGTCATGGCCAAGGCCGAAGGCAACAAGTCCGAAACCAACAAGTTCGAAGTGGCCAAAACCGAAGTCGCAAAGCCCGAAATGCCGCCGCAGCCGGCCGGCCATGGCACCGGCAACGGTCTGCTCGGCGTGCTCCCCGCATCCAGCCTGCCCGCCTCTTCGTCCTCGCAGGTCTCCTCCTCCCAGGCATTGGCCTACGCGGATCCCGCCCCCCGCTCCCAGCTGCAGGCCATCCAGCAAAACGGCGCCGACAAGCCGATCGCGGTCCACACCGGCTGGATCGTTCAGGTCGGCGCGCTCGAGAGCGAGAGCGAAGCGCTGCAGCGTATCGACGCGGCGCGCAATCAGGCCCACGGTCTGCTCGCGAAGGCCGATCCGTTCACCGAGCCGGTCGTCTCCAAGGGCGACAAGAAGCTGTACCGGGCCCGTTTCGCCGGCCTCGACCGCGACCAGGCCGAGGCCGTGTGCCGGACGCTGAAGCGCTCCGATATCTCCTGCATCACCGTCCGCAACTGATCCACATGGGTTAACAAATCATGAGGCGGGCAAAGGCGCGTTTGCGCCTTGCTCGCGCCAGTCATGATTTGGCGGCGTCGTGGCTTCGCGCAGTTTGCGATCGCCGCGCGAACCGCGGACTTTGTCCCCAAAACAGCGGAGATCCGTCCGCGAAGCCGACATCGCGGGCCTGATCACGCGGCAACCTCACCGCTGCAAACTTCTCGTCAAGATTTAGCGGTTAATACTGCAGACACGAAAGATCGACCACGCCGGATAACGGCGGGCGGCAACGGGGCGTCAGCCGGAGCAAGGAACGGAAGTCACCGGTTTGTGGCGTCGGTAGCGTTGTCTGGAGTTAACGGTGATGCGTGCGAAGCAAAGTATCCTTGGCCTCGTTTACACGGGCGGCGAGGTACGTCGAGCCCCCCTGGTCGGGATGCAGTTTCTTCATGAGCGCGCGGTGCGCGCGGCCGATCTCGTCACGCCCCGCCCCCGGCTGCAGGCCAAGGATCTGGTAGGCCTCCTCGTCCGTCATTTTGCCGCTCGACGCCGCGCGGCTCTCCCGCCCTGTCGCGTTTCCCTGCGCGTTCTGACGCCAGGCGGGAAACCTGCGGTCCAGATAGCTTTCAAGTAACGACACGCTCTCGGCGTCGAAGCCGGAGACCATCGCCGTCAGTTCCGGCAGGTCGAATTCGCCCAGGCTGCGGCCCGCATGGGGTCCGGCCACGATCTGGCCTGAGAGTTCGCCGCTGTCGTGATCGAGCGTCATATCGAGATATTGCGAGCGCACCCGCGAGGCCTGCCCTGCCGAGCGTTTCGAGCCGAGGCCCGCGAACATCCCTCCGATATTGGGGAAACCCGAAGCCCCGAACGGCGACCAGCCGAGCAAACCCGCACCGAAAATGCCGATCGGGATGGCGACCGCGAGTTCGCCCTTGAGCCCGGTGAAAGCGGCCACCGCGAGCGCCACGATACCGCCGCCGATCTTGATCCCACGCGCAAGCACGACCGGATTGGCTGCACGGAACATCTGCAGCAGCGAATAAAGAAGAAGAACGGCGACGGCGCCGGCGATCAGGGTTGGCATCCGCCCAATATAGGCGCATCGGCGGCAAAAAGCATGGCGGTCCGGCTTGCCCAAACGCACGAGGATCCCCAAAAGCTCGTTGGCTGGGCCACTCGGTCTTATTATTCTTCGATCCGACCCCAGTCGGATGGCGATGGAGTGCGCGATGGCGGCGCCGGGATTGACGACGATACGGAGCAGCTTCGGGCCGCAGGATACGATGAACCGGCTCGAGGCCGCGGTGAAGGCAAAGGGCATGACGGTATTTGCCCGGATCGATCATGCCGCCGGGGCGACGGCGGTTGGGATGGCGCTGCGGCCGACCGAGGTCCTGCTCTTCGGCAATGCCAAGGGCGGCACGCCGTTGATGCAATCGGCTCAGACCGTCGGGATCGACCTGCCGCTGAAGGCGCTGGTCTGGCAGGATGCGTCGGGCACGACCTGGCTTTCCTACAATGACCCCGATTGGCTTGCGACGAGGCACGAACTCGGCGGCGAGACCGAGGCGGCGCTCGGCATGATGACCGGCGCACTGGCCGCGCTGGCGAAAGCGGCAACCACGGGGTGATGTGATGACGACGCGCTTCAAGCCGCCGATCATTCCCGCCGCCTTCTTCGGCATCGTCCTCGGACTGGCCGGCCTCGGCAATGCATGGAACGCGGCGCACCAGCTCTGGCACATGCCCGCGCTGGTCGGCGAGGCGCATCACCCGCCTGACAGAAGCGGGAGACGAAATCACTTCATCTGGCCGAGCAATTTGGCGGCCCCGCTTGCGGTCTTCGACAGCCGCAGCAGCGCCTCGCGACCGCCGGCGGCATAGGCGGCGGCGGCGCGCAACAGTTCGCGCAGTTGACCCGCAGCACCGGGATCGAACCTGCACCATGCCCCACCGGTCAGGCGCGCGATCTCCTTGAACGCCCGCTCGGCATCGGCGTCATGTCCTTCCTGAAACATGAACACCGGCACCTTGAGCAGGCCGAGTTCGCCCGCCTTGGCGCAGAGATCATCGACATTCTCCTCCATCGCGTCGCCGACAAAGACCAACGCGCGCACGGCGGATGCGACCGCCTCGCGTCGCGCTTCCGACAAGACCTTGCCGATCTGGGTGTTGCCGCCGCGGCAATCGATCTTGCCCATCAGCTTCGCGAGTTGCGCGCTGTCGGAAATCCAACCCGTGGCGCGACACTCGTTGAGGCCGCGATAGTAGACAAGACGGATATCGAGACTGCCGATGGCCGCCGCCTCGCGAAACATGTCGGCCTGCAGCGCGCAGGCCATATCCCATGTCGGCTGCCGGCTCATGGTGGCGTCGAGCGCGAATACCAACCGGCCCCGCGCCCCCGGCGCATGCGGCGACATCGCTCTGGCCTTGGCGACGAAAGCGGCAATGTCTTCCGAAGCGGACTTCGCTTCCGGCAGCGAACCGGACTTGCCGGACTCGGCCTTTTGCGTCGAGGAAACCTCGGTCGCAGATTTCGGCTGGTTCGGTTCGCGGGACATCAGCGCTCGCAGATTGCAGCAAGCTCTATGTGGGCTGCGATCAGCGAGGGGTCAATGCGCGTCGCTCCCGCCCGATCGTGGCGCAGGCAAAATCCGGATGCCAGAGGCGGTTCCGGCGTCAGTTTTGAAGCGGTGCGGCCGGGGTGACCGGAGGATTGACCGGCACGAACGGCGCCACCGGCCCGGCATCGGTCAACAGCGGCGAGGTTTTTGTCGTGACTGCCTTGAGCGGGCTGTCGTCTTCGATGAATTTGTCGAGCATGCCCTGGATCGATTCCTTGGCGTGATCCGGACCGGTATCGCGCATATCGTTGTGCTGGAAATCGGTGCGGACCACCGTAATCCCGGCCTGCTCACAGATCTCTTCAGTGGGAATGACGCCTGGGTCAGTCTTGAAGACGGGATCCTTGGAGCGGAACGAAAGGATCTTGAACCTGCCGTCGGTGATAAACGGCACCCGCAGATTGTCGAGGGTCACGACCTTCTTGACCAGTTCGGGATGCAGCTTGGCGAAATACATCGAGATATCGGCGCCGGCCGAATGTCCCACCACCGTCAGATGGTCGTAGTCCGCATTCGGTTCCACCTTCTGCATTTCCGCGACGGCGAAGCGGATGTTGGCGACGCCGCGCAAATACTGCGGCTGACGGCCGACATAGAGTTCGCCGACTTTTGTCACCATGGGCGGATCGGTCGGCAGATCATGCTGGATGCTGATCGCGATGTAGCCGCGCGCGGCGAACGCGTTGGCCAGGAAAGAGTACTCGGTGAATTTGACGGTATTGCCGTGGTTGAGGATCGCTACCGGCAGCATGATCATGCCGGCATGCGCCTGCATTTCCTTGTCGCGCCGTACGGCGACATCAACCTGGACCGGACGGTTGTTGCGCGACACGTCGTAGAACGTCAGCGTCTCATGGCGGATCGCCCACTTGCTGATGGTGAAATATCCAACCGCAACCAGGACAGTCAGCGAAGCCAGGATGGCAATTCCACGTTTCATGTCGATCCCCGTGCACCAACGTCAGAGCCCAATCCCTTTGCTCAGGACTCTGCGACCTTGTTGGCTAATATATGTCACGGCGGCGTGACAGGAAGGCTAAACATTGTGAATTGACCGCCTGTTCGTTGTGCGGTGCACCTTTTTGTGCAGACGCACAGGCCGAGGCGCCGCCGCTCTTTTCGGACGTGGCAAATGAAAGCCAAGTTCAGATTCTCGGTAAAACGGAGGTGAAAAACAGCCGCAAAAGCGGGTCCGCAAGGGTTCAATACACGCCCTTGGCAAGTCCAGCCGCCGCCAAGACCCCTTAGCAGTAATACCTTACCACAAATCCTAGGCACCGAGGATGTCGTGAACCTCGAGCGGCTTGTCGACCTGGCTGAACCATTCAGCCCGGTTGGCTGCACGGCGGCGCCCGCGCTCATCGAGCGGCAGTTTCAGCTGGCGGAGCAGGCTCGTGACCTCCTCGCGCGCCGTGACGTGGCCGAGGTTCGGGCGGGTGCCGAGCGTCGCCTCGTCGATGTCATCGAGCGCCGTCAGCCCGCGCGGAAAGAACTCGCGATAAACCACGCGCTCGGCGAAACCGTCGATCGAGCGGAAACCGAGCCGGAACGCCAGATCGTTGAGGCTGTCGGCAACGAGCTGCTTGTTGCGGGACCCCAGCATCGACAGCCGGTTGCGGACCACGATCCAGTCGGTCGATGCACCGTCGAGCTGGCGGCGCTTGCGTCGCGCGTCCCGCACCATCTCCGCATAATGGCTCTCGCCGGTCACCGAATAGGTCGCGGGGTCGACGGTTCCCAGCACGTCGAAATCGAGGAAGCTGTCGTTGATCGGCGTCACCAGGGTGTCGGCCATCGAGTGGGCCAGCCGCATCAGGTAGCTGTCCGACCCCGGCGTATCGATCACGATGAAGTCGAAGCTGCGCTCGACCACGCTGACGGCGTCCATGAATTGCTGGAACTCGGAATTTTCGTTGTCGGCGATCTGCATGGTCTCGCCGAGCCTGATGCAGCGATGCACGGGGATTTCGAGATCGAGGCCGGTGCGGCGCGCCCAGGCGCTGCGGTTGGTGATGTAACGGGTGAAACTTTGCTGGCGGCAATCGAGATCGATGGTGGCGACACGCTGGCCGGCTTTCATCAGGGCGACGGCGATATGCAAGGCGGTGGTGGATTTGCCCGAACCACCCTTTTCATTGCCCAGCACAACGACGTGAGCTGAGCCCGATTGCCCCTGACTGGTTTGGACCAACATGTTTCGACCCCTAGTTGATATCTTCAAATTCCGCGCGACCGCGGTCAAGCGAAATGCGCAAGCGAGTCCTGAAATCGTAGATCGTGCGCCTTAATCATAAATCCGAATCACTGTACGGCAGCGCTGTCGGTTTTTTTTGCGCTCGACATGCAGTCGGTGTAATCGGCGGGAGCCTGATTGCGTGCTGTCGGCTTGGCGGGCAAGCATGGAGCTTGATAAGGTCCGCTTCCCCGCCACAAGGTCAGGGCTCGCTGCCTCCCTGCCCTCCAGAGATCGAGTCCAGATGTCGCGAAGCCCCATGATCGTCCGCACGGTCCCTGCATTGCGTCGCGCCGTCGAGGACCTGCGCGCGAGGAAGGCCACCATCGCGCTGGTGCCAACCATGGGAGCGCTCCATGACGGGCATGTGTCGCTGGTCCGGCTGGCGAAACGCCGCGCCAAGCGGGTGATCGTCTCGATCTTCGTTAACCCCACCCAGTTCGCGCCGTCGGAGGATTTCAGTTCCTACCCGCGCACCTGGAAGGCCGACGTCGCAAGGCTCGCCGCCGAAAATGTCGACGCGATCTGGAATCCGGACGTCAAGATCATGTATCCGGACGGCTTCGCCACCCGGATCGTGCCCGAAGGCCCGGCCATCGCGGGTCTGGAAGATCGATTCCGGCCGCATTTCTTCGGCGGGGTCGCTACCGTCGTCGGCAAGCTGTTTACGCAAGTCCGGCCTGATTTTGCGATCTTCGGCGAAAAGGACTTTCAGCAGCTGCGGGTGGTGACGCGGATGGCCGGGGACCTCGACCTCGGCGTCAAGGTTATCGGCTCGCGCACCGTGCGCGAACGCGACGGCCTCGCGATGTCTTCACGCAACGTCTATTTGTTGCCGGAAGAGCGCCGCGCGGCGCCGGTGCTGTACCGCGCCATGAAGGAAAGCGCCAAGCGCCTGCGGGCCGGCGACGGGTTCGAGGCCGCGATGACCGGCGGCGCCGAACTGATCACCAACGCCGGATTCGCGCTCGACTATTTCGAGGCGCGCCACGCCGAGACGCTGGCGCCGATATCATCGCTGAAAGACGGCCCGGTGCGCATTCTGGTCGCGGCGAAGCTGGGAAAAACCCGGCTGATCGACAATATCGGGGTCTAGAGCATCGGTTCCTTGTTCGGTGCATCCGCTTTGCGGAACCGCTAATCCCCGCATCAAGTGCAGGACAGGCTTTCCTTCGAAAGCGTTCTAGAGCAGCCCGAGCTCACGCAGTTCCCGACGCAACGGCTCGGGCATCGCGGCCACTCCAGCGCCGGCGGATTTGAGATCCGGCGGCGCGTCGCTGTCGGCAAAATACCGCCAACCCTGGAACGCCCGCATCGGCCGCGGCAGCACGGGGACCACCTTGGGCTGCATCATCAGCCGGCATCGTCCGATCCCGTCGCGATCGCGGAACGGCTCGATGGCGATGATTTTTTCCCGCGCGGCGATTTCGCCGCGGATCACCCAGTACAGCGAGCCGCCGGCCAGCACCTCGTCGACCCGCTTCGGCGTCATCCGGGTGACGTGGACATGATGCAGCGGCAGGCCCTTTTTCCTCGCGGCCTGCATGCGCTCGGCGACCCAGCCCTTGAGTTCCTTGACCGACTCGCAGCCGACGGCAAGCTTGATGAGATGAAGTGGCATGTTGCGAGGTTAGCGCCCGGCGCCGGCTTTTGAAAGCATCACTCGCTGGCGGCCGCCGGCGTTCCGGCAGCCGGCACCGTCGGCGCAAGCTGAACCGGTGCGGCCGTCGGGCGCGACGATTTTGGTGCCGCCGGCTTCTTGGCCGCCGCCAGCGCAGAGGCCGGCGTCGAAGTCGAAGTCGGAGGACGCGGTGACGGCAATGGCGCACTCGCCAGCGGTGCGGTCGAGCGCGGCGCAGACGGCGCCGGTGCCGCGCCCGGCTCAGGCGTCATGATGCTGACAGCCGGGGTCGACGCGGCGGTGGGAAACTCGGCATTGGTGGGTTTGCCGGTCGGCATCGATGGCGGAAGCACCGCGACCGGACCTGCGCCCGCCGCGGCGGGCGCGTTCCATGAGGGCGAGTAACGCAAGATCAGGCCGTCATAAGTCCGCTCATCCATGTGGGCCACGATCTGGCCGTGATCCGTCAGTGCCCGGAAAGCCGCGCAGTCGGACGCCGTGCAACGGTCCCGCGCCTGCAGCACCTGGGCCATCAGCCCAT
>NZ_JADGRI010000336.1 GCF_017881085.1 Bradyrhizobium sp. | reverse complement strand
TCCTTTTTGGCGCCGATGTCCAGGATATCGACGACAAGCAGATCGCCCGGTTCGGCACCCTTAACGCCGACAGGGCCGGACAGGAAATGCACAATCGACAGGTCGATGTCGCGCACGTCATCGGCCGAGTCGTTGTTCTTGATGAAGCCCCCGGTCCAATCATAGGTTTCTATGATGAACTCGTCGCCCGGTTTTACCCAGGCGACCATCGGGATATCGGGGTGCCAGCGATTGTGCACCATGTCGTTCTCATAAGCGGACTGCGTGAGGTCGACTTTGATAAGCGTTTCGGCCATCGATTGACTCCGTGAAGTGTGGTTGGGCGTGCTCAGCTGGCGAGCAATTCCTTGAGGGCTGCGTCGAGCACCTTGATGTCGTCGGGGCTGGTGCCGGGGCCGCCGGCGAAATGGCCCCAATAGGTTTCGACCACCCGCAGCTCGGCGTTCGGCATGTGCTTCACCTCGTTGGCGCTATCGGCCGGGGGGAAATACAGATCGGTCGAGGCCGGCATGACAAAGGCCTTGGCCTTGATCCCGGCCAGCGCCTTCTTGTAGTCGCCCTTGTAGATCGGGTTGTTGGAGATATCGCCGTTCTGCCAGGTCCACAGCATGGTCAGGAGGTTGTTGGCGTCCTTGGAGAGCAGCCAGCCTTCCCAGAATCCCACCAGGAAATCCTCCAGCGAGGCATAGCCCATGTGCTTGAGGTCGCCCTCGACGCGATAGAAGGTCTGCGAGAGGCCCCAGCCGGCATAGACGCGGGCGGCGGCGCGAAGGCCCTTGGCCGGTTGTTCGGTGTAGAAGCCGTCCTTGTAGGCGGCATCGGCCTGAAGTGCGGCCTTGACGCCTTCGAGGAAGACGAAATTGTGCCGCGAGCACTTGGCCGAGCCCTGGAACGGCAGGATGCGTTCGACCATGTCGGGGAAGATGGCGCCCCAATGAAAGGTCTGCAGCGCGCCCATCGACCAGCCCGTCACCAGCTTGACCTTGCTGATGCCAAACTTCTCGGTGACCAGCCGATGCTGCTGCACGACGTTGTCATAGGCCGTGATATTCGGGAAGCGAGAGCCGTTGAATGGAACCGGCGTATTGCTGGCCGAGGTCGACAGGCCGTTGCCGAATATGTTGGGGATGATGATGAAATATTTTGCCGGATCGAGCGCCATGCCGGAGCCGATCAGCCACTCGTTTTCGAGGTGCGTGCCGGAATACCAGCAGGGATAGACGATCACGTTGTCCTTGGCGGCGTTGAGCTTGCCATAGGTCTTGTAGGCCATCTTGGCGCCGCGCAGGATTTGTCCGCATTGCAGGGTCACATCGCCGAGCTCAAACATCTCATAATCGACCATAGCCAGTCCCTCTCTCTCGTTTACGGGTTACGCAGTTAAGGCAGTTGTTTTGGCAAGCAGACGCGCAAGGTGGCTCGGCCAGGTCGCCTGGACGACATCGCCAATCGCGTAGGGGTCGCGGAAGAAAGTGCGTTCGGGGATATAGGCGATGAACTCGTCGGTCCCGGTCGCATCCAGCATGACTTTGACAAAGTTGCCCTGATATTCGACCGCCAGCACCCGGCTCGCCAGCCAGGAGGTATCCGCCGCCACATCCATGCCTGGCCGGACCAGACCGACATCGTCTCGTCGCACCGCGATGTCGATGGTGTCGCCGGTGCTGACAGGGGCTGAGCCGACCGGGACCGCGATATGTTTCATCTGGGGCGATGCGAAGCTGGCGAGATCGCCGTTGATGGCATCGACCCGGCCGGCGAACACGTTCTGGCCGCCCAGGAACTCGGCGACATAGCGATCGCGAGGGGTTGCATAGACATCGCGGGCGGCGCCGGCCTGCCTGATCTCGCCGCGGTCCATCACCACGACCATATCGGCCAGCGCAATCGCCTCGAGCTGCGAGTGGGTGACGTGCACGAAGGTAATGCCGAGATCGCGCTGCATCCGCTGCAGCTCGAGCCGCATCCGCACCCGCAATTGCTCGTCGAGCGCGGACAGCGGCTCATCGAGCAGCAGCACCCGGGGTTCGGTGATGGCGGCACGGGCCAGCGCCACGCGCTGCTGCTGGCCGCCGGAGAGCTGCGCGGGCAACCGGTCGGCAAGCTCGGTCAGCCGAACCTTCTCGATCATGGCGTCGGTTTGCCGGTTACGATCCTTTTTCGACAGGCCGCGGATCCGCAACGCAAACCCGATATTGTCGCGCACGTTCAGATGCGGGAACAGCGCGTAGGATTGAAACATCATCGCGGTGCCACGCGCCACCGGCGGCAGCCCCACCACGTTTTCGCCGCCGATCAGGATCTCGCCGCCGGTCGGGTCTTCGTGGCCGGCTATCATGCGCAAAATCGTGGTCTTGCCGCAGCCTGACGGCCCCAGAAAGCAGCAATAGGCGCCGTCGGGAATCCTCAGATTGATGCCCTGCACCACGGTCGTTACGCCGTCATAGCTCTTGGTAAGACCGGCGAGTTCGATGTCGCCGCGCAGAACCGCCATTGTTTAGCCCCCGATCACGACGCGCCAGCGCCTCGCCGTTTTTGAATGAACACGATGGTTCCCAGCGCCGCGCCGATGATCAAAAACGAGATAATCGTGGTCACGGTACCCAGCGCATAAAGCGAGGGCGATGTGACGTTGAGCGTCATGCTCCAGATCTCCAGCGGCAAGGTGTTCTGGGGACCGGCGGTCTGCAGCGTCCGGGCGAACTCGTCATACGACAAGGTGAATCCAAACAACGCGACGGCCACCAGGCCCGGCGCCAGAACCGGAAGGATCACCAGCCGGATGGTCTGCCATGTCGAGGCGCCGAGATCGCGCGCCGCCTCCTCCCAGGCCGGATTGAAGCGCGACATCACCGCAAACATCACCAGCACGCCAAACGGCAGCGTCCAGGACAGCTGCGCACCCAGCGCCGAGGTGTAGGGAGATGTCTCGATGCCGATCGCATTGAACAAAAGCCCGACCCCGATGCCCAGCACCAGGCCCGGCGCCACCAGGCTGCCGATCATCAGCGCGAACACGATATTGTCCCCCGGAAAACGCCGGCGGAACGCCATCGCGGACATGAACGAGACCACCACCGTGATCACCGTCACCACGATCGCAAGCTTGATTGAGCGATCGAACGCGCCCTTGACGTCGCCGGTCCTCACCTGGGTGAACAGATCGACGAACCAGTGCAGCGACAGCCCCTTCATCGGGAACACCAGGCCGCCTCGCACATCCTGAAACGACAGGATGTAGATGCAGATCATCGGGCCGTAGAGCGCGATAACGTAGAATGTGAAGAGCCCGGCCAGCACATAAAAGGTCCATGGCCGGCTGCCGCGGCTTGGCGCGATCGCGTGTTTGGTCACGCGCGCCTCAGCGACAGCAACGCTCTGCGGCACCGCGCTCATTGGGTGATTTCTTTTCGGATATCGACGCTGCGCAGGATCAGGGAGACCATGACCAGCAATATCACCGTAAGGATGATCGCGCTCGCCGCAGCACCCGGATATTGCAGCACCGAAATGTCCTCGTAGAAGGCGCCGACCACCGACGCCGAGCCGCCGCCGGACATCACCTTGGTGACGAAGAAATCACCCATCACGATCGAGGCCACGAAAATCGAACCGAGCGCGATGCCGCTTTTGGAGAGCGGCACGATGATCAGCCGCATGATATCGAAGCGGCTGGCCCCCGCATCGATCGCCGCCTCGACCACGCGCTTGTCGATGCGCGCCATCGAATTGAAGATCGGCACGATCATGAATATCGTCAACTGGTGCACATAGGCGACGACCACCGCGAATCCGGAGTAGAGCAGGAATTCAAGCGGCTCGCGGATCAGGCCCAGATGCAAGAGCGCCGAATTGATCAGGCCTTCCTTGCCCAGCAGCGGAATCCAGGAAATCATTCTGATGATGTTGGATGTCCAGAACGGCACGGTGCAGATCAGGAACAGTCCGATCGCAAGCAGCGGATTGCGCACGTGGAAGACCAGGAAATAAGCCACGAAAAAGCCGAGCAGCAGCGTGAAGAACCAGGTCAGGATGGTGAATTTCACGGTTTCGAAATAGAGATTGTAGGTCAGGCCCGACGTCAACACCGTTCCGTAGTTCGCCAGAGTGAAGGTCGGAATCAGACCGCCGAAACCGTCGGTCTCGAACACGCTCGCGACCAGCACCACCAGTATGGGCAACACGAAGAACGGGACAAGCACGAGCATCAGCGGCGAAATATAAAGCCAGCTCGTCATCGATCGGGAAACAGCCATGAACACTCTCTGGGAGACATCCAAAACTCCGCCGGTCGGCGACAAGTCGACCGGCAGGTTGTTGATGACGGCCGGACTTAGAGCCTTTTCCGTTCCGATTGAATCGGAACGGAGGCCCTAATCTCTTTAATTTGACGCGTTTTCTTCACGCGAACCGGTATCCACTTCGCTTGAAAACGCTCTAGGCGACCTTGAAGTCGTTCCAGCGCTTGTTCATGTAGGCCGATTCATCCATCAGCGTATTCCAGCACGAGATATTGGTGACGCGCTCGACAAACGAGCCGCCGTCGCGGACCGTGCCGGCCACCTCCATCGGAACGCCGTACGGATCGGTCACAGGCTCGGGCGCCGGTTTGCCCTCGTACCAGAAGGTGTATTCGGCCGGCGTCATGAACTTCTTGGCGGTCGACGGCACCGGGCTGTAGTAGCCGTAGCGGCTCACAAACGCGCCCTGCCAGCCCGACATGTACCAGTTCATGTATTCATAGGCGGCATCGAGCTTCTTGCCGGTCAGATGCTTCATCAGCCCCATGCCGTTGCACCAGCCGCGATAGCCTTCCTTGCCGTCCTTGATGTTGACCGGGGCATAGACGCAAGGGATCTGCTTGACCCGAACGGCCGCGACCGCCGGCGACCACATCGACTGGATCACCACTTCTCCGGCCGCCATCAATTGCACCGACTGGTCGAACGTGGTCCAGGTGGCGCGGAACTGGCCGGCCTTCTTCAGTTCGATCAGCTTGTCGCAGGTGAAGTCGATCTCCTTCTTGGTCATGTTGCCTTTGTTGCCGTATTTGATCAGCCCGGCGCTTTCAAAACACAACGCCGCATCCATGATGCCGATCGCCGGCACATCGAGGATCGCCGCCTTGCCTTTGAACTTGGGATCGATCAGCTCCTTCCATTCCGTCACCTTGTGCCCCACCAGATCGGGACGGTAGCCGATCGAGTCGGCGTTGTAGACCTGCGGAACGTTGGTCAGCCACTCGGTGACGCCATCGTGCAACTCGGTGGAATCGGGCTTTTCGATGTAGAGCGCTTCGTAAGGCGAGATTCCCTGACGCGGAATCTTGTGGCCGTCGAGTTCGCCCTTGGTGAAAATGGGAAGAAAGTTGTCGAATTCCTTGATCTTCTTGGCTTCGATGCCCTGGATCACCCCACGCTTGGCCGCGAGCTTCGCCTGCCAGCCCTCGAGGTCCGCGATGTCGACGCTGTTCGGCTGGGTGATGAAGCGATTGATCGCGGCAGAGGTATCAAGGTTCTGCATCGTTACCTTGAAACCGAGATCCTTGGCCGCCTGGTCGCCGATCGCCTTCACGAC
>NZ_JADGRI010000006.1 GCF_017881085.1 Bradyrhizobium sp. | reverse complement strand
CGGCGTTGCTCAGATCAATCCGCGACCAGTGATTTGCAGATTGAACTGTCCTCCGTTGGTTTGTAGTGGGTTGCCTTGTGCATCTTCGCGAACGTGTTCACGTCCTGCCGGGAATAGGCGATCTCGTGAAACACTTCTCCGGCCGCGTTGGTAAAAGTAAATTCGCGCGGCTTGGTCCATTCGTTCTGCATGTAACCATCCAATGGCAGCTAGTTCAGCATAGTCCGTGGTTCGGCCAAAGGCAAAAGGTGGAAAAGGCGGCGGTGGTACCAGACGGTTTGCTCATATTGCCGCCCGACGGTCTCAGCGGCGCGCTGCCCGTCGAATTCAATAGTTGGAAAACAAGCGATTCCAAGGGGGCTTTGTCCTCGCCCACCGTGACAGCGACGGCTACGCAATAATCGCTCGTACCTTTGTCGTGAAGCTTGCGCACAAGGAGCCTGATCAGATAGCGACCTACGGATTTGACCCGACGGGAAAATCACCAATTTACTGTCTAGCTCCCTCCGCAAAAATATTTCCTCTTCCCGTTTCACGCAAATCACCTTCATAAATCCCGCCGTCTCACCCCACATGAGGGGCGGTTCGCGATCGTCACGGACGCGGGGTGGGATGCGGTGGACGCGGCAGCGTCGGGCGCGCTTGAGGTCGCGGGGCGGGCTTTGCCCGTGAGCGACGCGGCGGCGCGCGGACGACCGATGCTGATCCCGCCTGCGCCCAAACTTCGGCGGATGGGTACCACGCCCGCCGAAGGTTCTGGCGACAAGCGGTCGCGGACGGTGAAGTCGTGTGGTCCTGACGCCTCAGTGGTTGGCGTCAAGTTGGTGGTGGCATGGCGGCCCGACCGGGCGCGTATGCCGTAAAGCCGCCAGCGACGGTGACAAGAAAGCCCGATCGCCGAGGAGAGCGCGAAGTAAACCGTTAAAACCATTGCGCAGGGAAGGCCGGATTGCCTCCGCTGAACCTGTATGCTCGTGTGCTTTTTTTTACTCTTTTTTGCACGCGAGACCGCGGGTGCAGCGCGCACCCGGCTTTCCCTGCGCCCTCTTTCTCGGAGGACGAAGAATTCCTGCAACGGCTCGGGCGCGATCTGCGCCGCGGGGTCGCGAAGGCGTATCTGGACGTTCATTGGCTGTTTGAAATTCGAATCCGTCGGAAGGTCTTTTGCGCGGTCGCGCCCCACTCTTCCGTCGTCCCTGCGAAAGCAGGGACCCCCGCGTGAGCGCGATTGCGCTCATCGCGTCGCCGTGTCGCCTGTTAAGAAAGACGCTGGTCGACGGCTTTCGCGCCACGACTACGCCCTGTGGTTATGGGTCCCTGCTTTCGCAGGGACGACATCTGCTAACGGGTTAGCAGCGCGCGCCGCTCACGAAGGCTGCTTCCGCCGCCTTGGTGTCACCGTCGCCGCCGCCTCGACGTCGGCCGCCGCCTCCCCCTCGCGCCAGCGCAGGATCTCCACCGCCAGCACCGGATGATTGAATCCCTTGAGCTGCAGATCATCCAGCGGCTCGGCGTCGACCCACTCCTCGACCATGCCGTAGACACGCCGCGCTACGACGATCTGCCCGGCCTTGGCTTCGTCGCACAGCCGCGACGCCATGTTGGTGACGCTGCCGATCGCGGCGTATTCGAGCCGCTGCTCGAAGCCGATCTGGCCCAGCGTCGCGTAGCCGAGCGCGATGCCGACGCCAAATCCCAAACTATGCCCGCGGTTGCGCCAGCGCTCGGTGAGGAGGCCGATGGTGTCGCGCATTTCGACGGCCATCTTCACCGCGCGCTTGACGTGATCATCGAGCGCGATCGGCGCGTTGAACAGGATCATCACGCCGTCGCCGGCATAGCGGTCGAGCGTGCCTTCGTAACGGAAGATCAGCTCGCCGAGCGCGGCGTGATATTCGCGCAGCACGTTCATCGCCTCTTCCGGCTCGGTGGTCTCGGTGAACGCGGTAAAGCCGCGCAGATCGCAAAACACCACCGTCACCTCGCGGCGGTGGCTGTCGAGCAGCGCATCGTGGCCGTCGGAAGAGGCGATCAGCTGCGCCACCTGCGGCGCCAGAAAGCGCTCCAGCTTCCTGATGCGCTCGATCTCGGCGAGCTGCTTCTCCACGCGCTCCTCCAGCGACTTGTTCCAGTCCCTGAGCTGGTCGGTCTGCTCCTGCAGTTTGGCCGCCTGCTGCTGCACGGTGGCATGCGCCGACGCCAGCTCGCGGCCCTTCTGGTCGACTTCGGAAAACAGCCGCGCGTTGCGCATCGCCAGCACCGATTGATGCGCGAAGGTGCGCATCAGCCCGATCAGGTTGCTGGAAAATTCGCCGGCCTCCTTGCGCAGCACCACCAGCGAACCCAGCACGCCCTGCTGGTCGACCAGCGGCACCACCAGCACCGAATGAAAACCGGCGGCGACCGCGACATCGCGCAACAGGTGATCGGCTGAGGTGGCGAGATCGGATATCGCGACCGGCTCGCCCGAGGCTGCGGCCTTGCCGAGCACGCTGGAGGCTTCGTCGATGGCGAGATGCGCACCTTCGGCCGCCTTGTCGATGCCGATCGCCTCGGTCAGGTCGAACTGATGTTTGGTTGCGTCGTAGCCATAGATCAGCACCGCGTCGGCTTGCGTGATTTCCAGCGCGCGCGCCGCCACCGTCGGCAGCACGGCGTTGAGATCGAGCGAGGAGGCGACCGCGCGGCCGACTTCCTCCAGCACCTTGAGCTCGTTGATCGAACGCGCGAGATCGCGGGTGCGCTCCTCGACCTTGGTTTCGAGGCCCGAATAGGTCTCGTGCAGCTGGCCGGCCATGCGATTGAACTGGTCGGCGAGTTCTTCCAGCTCGTCGCCGGTCGCAACCTCGATGCGCTGGCTGAAATCGCCGGCCCCGAGCCGCCGCGCGCCGGTGGAGAGCGCCGTGATCGGGATCAGCATGCGCCGCGCCATCAGCGTGCCGGCCAGGATCGCGACCACGAGCCCGAGCCCGATCAGAAGCGCGACCCGCACCAGTTGATCCCTGATCGGCGCCAGCGCCTGCGCCGTCGGCTGCTCGAACAGCACGAACCAGCCGAGTCTCGGGATCGCGTTCGACGCCGTCATCACCGACTGGCCGTCCGCATCCTTGCCCGACGTCCGCGCCTCGCCGCCCTTCAGGAGGGATTCGACCTGCGGCAGCTTCGCGAGCTCCTTGCCGACCTCCGGCCCCTTGGCCGACGTCGCCAGCACTCGGCCATGGGGATCGACCACATAGGCGGAGGCGGCCTTGCCGACCTGGGCGTCGCCGAGGAAATCGGAGAGGAACGAAAGATCGATGTCGGCGACGGTGACGCCGCCATTCAAGCCGGCATGCGCTACCGCGATCGACATCAGGGGCCTCGCCCCCCGGAATTCCACCGGCGAAAAGCTGACGCCGCGGACGACGGTCTCGGTGAAGCGGATGTCGCGGGAAAAATCCGCTCTGCTGCCGACCACCAGTGGCGCGCCACGCGACAGTTTGAGCTGCTCCCGGCCGGCGCCGTCGAGCAGCGAGAGCTGGCCGACCGGCGGCACCTGGTTGAGGAGCTGGGCGTAGTCGGCATTGTGCTTGGCCAGCGTGTCGGCGCTGGCGCGGGTCACCCAGCTGATCTGCCGCTCCAGCTCGGCGATCGACTGCTCGATCCGCCGCGCGGCCGCTTCCGCCTTCTCTTCCATGGCGTCGGTGAGCGTGGCCCTGGTGGCGCGGTAGGAGATCCAGGTCTCCATCGCGCCGTTGACCGCGAGCACGAAGATCACGAGCCCCACCAGCGCGAACACGTATTTGGCGAACAGGCCCTGCCGGAGCGACCAGATTGTGTTCTTGACGCCGATCATCCAGACCCTCGGAAGCAGCCCCCCGCGGCGGCCTCGGTTCATGGCCGTCCCGGCCGGGGTCCTGTCTAGCACAAAAGGAGGGGTGGGGGCCGGGCCGCTGCCGGCGTGGTTAGCCCCGATTTTGGGCAGCCAGCCGAATGTAGCCCGGATGGAGCGAAGCGAAATCCGGGGCCGGCGCCAAATTCATTCCCGGATTTCGCTGCGCTCCATCCGGGCTACGATAAGGCCGGGCGTCTACCGATTGAACAACTGCCGCAGCACGTCGTTCATCGCCGGGCTGTCCTGCTGCGGCGGCGCGGGCGCATCGTTCTGCGATGGCGGGCTCGCCGGAGCCTCTGGTGCCGGAATGCTTCGCCCTTGGCTCCTTCCCTGGCCCGTCCCTTGTCCGGTCCCTTGGCTCAACCCCTGCTGCAGCAGATTGCCGATGGTTTCGCCGAGCGCGCCGCCGAGCGGACTCGACGAATTGCCGCCGCTGGTGGTGCCGCTGTTCTGTCCGCCGCCGAGCAGTCCGCCGAGCCCGCCCAAACCGCCGCCGCTGCCGAACAGGCCCTTGCCCATCTCCTTCAGCTTGGCGTAGGCGGCATCGGGATTGTCGAGCATGCCCTGCATGTCCGGATAGATGCGCGGCTCGGCCCAGGGGCCGTCGATGACCACGGGAATGCCGAGCCCGACCGGATCGGAGGCGCGGCCCTGGCCTTCGGTGGTCAGCACCAGTTTCGGCTCGACCCGAAACGCCAGCGTCTGCGCAGCGAGATCGACGGTGCCGGCGCCGGTCATCTTGACCAGCGGGCCGACCAGGTTGAGATCGCTGGTGGTGGCCTGGCCCTTCTCGACGCGGAACGAGGCGCCGAGCTGCGTCAGATCCGTGGCCTGCTCCTTGCCCTCCTGCCAGCCCGACAGCGTGCCTGACGTGAGCGAGCGGATCATCTGCGCGACGTTGAGGCCGCGGATCGCGCCGTCCTGGAACAGCGCGAACACCGTGCCGTCGAGGTTGGATAGGATGGCGCGCTGGCTGTTGCCGGCCGAACGCAGCGCCAGCTTCGCCTGCAGCTTCCCGTCGAGCTTGTCGAAACCGGCAGTGCTGCGCAGCAGCGGCAGCGCGCGCACGCCGGCAAGATCGCTGCGCAGCGTATAGGTCGGGTTCGCCATCGAGGCATCGACGATCAGGTCGCCGCTGGCCTGCCCGTCATAGGCGCCGAGATTGGCGAACCGCGCCTTCAGCACCCCGCCCGCGAGCGCGCCGTCGATCGCGGCCGGCGCGACATGCGCTTCGCCGATGTTGATCTCGGCGGCGGAGATGCGGGCCTGCACGTCGACATAGTTCAACCCGGTCAGGTCGAAGGTGGCATTGCTCCAGGCATGCTGCAGGCCTTGCGAGGACGGTGTGTCGCTCTTCGCGGCCACCGCAACGTCAAGCCGCTGAAAATCCAGGTCGAGCTTGACCAAGGGCTTGCTGGAAAGATCGGCCGACGCCCAGCCGTTGAACGCGCCATCGCCGAGCGTGCCGGAGACGCCGTTGATCATCAGCACGGGACCGTTGAGCCGCATCTCGGCCTTGGCCGATAGCGGCGCCTGCAGCGTGCCGGGAGCGTCGAGCTTGAGTTCGACCGGAATGTTCTGCCGCTCGCCGGAATGCGCCGGCGCAATGGCGCTGATGTCGAAGGTGAGCGGCCGCTCGCCTGCCTTGGCGCTGCCGGTGATCTTGACCTTGCGGTCATCGGATATCACGGCCTTGGCGTTGATGCCGTCGATGCGATTGCTGACCCGGTCGCGAACGTTGGAAAACTCCACCGCGCCGTCGGTCACCGTGACGCGGTCGATGGTGGGCGCGTTGGCGTCCGGTTCGCCGCCGGACGTGGTCGGCCGCGAAGGCGGGTTGAGCGGGCCGGTGCGTTCGCGCAGCAGCGGCACATGCAGCACCGGACGGGCGATCACGAGGTCGGTGACTTGCGGATGGCCCGACCAGACGCTTGCCAGCGTCATGTCGGCCTGCACACTGCCGACCGTCAGGCGGCTGGAGCCGTCGCGGTCCTTCGGATCCTGCAAGGTGACGTCGTTCAGCGTCACATTCAGCGACGGCCATACGCCAATCCTGGTCCCGCCCGCGATCGTCAGCCGATAGCCGGTCTCGCGCTCCACCCAGGCCTGGATCGCCGCGGTCATGAAACCCGAGGGGACCCCGACGACGGCGAGCAGGACAAGGATCACGATGACGGCGGCAACGGCGCTGCCGGCGATTTTCAAGGCTCTCATGACGACATTCCAGAACGGGCAGGGGTGACGAGTCTATCCCGGAAGGGAAGACCGCTCAAAGCCGCCAAAAATAGTCCGGGGGTGCTGCAAAGTTATGTGACTTATGACACATTTCGCAGGACGCCGATTTTGAAGACGACCCCATTTCGACGATTTTCGGCCGGCTCCCGTTCGAGCCGGACCTAAGGAAGGATTTCCATGAGCAAAGCGGCCGAATTTGCCGTCATTTTGAAGATGAACCCGATGTTCGCCGATCTCGGCGCCGACGAGCTGGCGCGGATATCGAGCCTTTGCCACACCGAGCACCTCGCGACCGGCGAAATGCTGTTCCAGAAGGGCGATCCCGGCGACGCCTTGTTCGGGGTTCGCCGCGGCCAGATCCGCATCGAGACCGGAGCGTCGGACGGCAGCCGCCTGACCCTGAATTTCATGGGCCCAGGCGACCTGTTCGGCGAGGTGGCGGTGCTCGACGGCTTCAGCCGCACCGCCGACGCCACCGCCGGCGAGCCGACCGAACTGTTCGTTCTGCGGCGCGAGGATTTCCTCTCGCATCTCGAGCGCGAGCCAAAGGTGGCGATCAAGATCATCATGCTGTTGTGCCAGCGCATCCGCTGGCAGAGCGAGCGGATGGAGGAATCCGTGCTGCAGCCGCTGCCGGTTCGCCTCGCGCGACGGCTCTGCGCGTTGGCGTCCGATTTCGGCTCCGAGGTGCACATCTCGCAGGAGCAGTTGGGCGTGTTCGTCGGCGCCGCCCGCGAAAGCGTCAACCGTCAACTGCAGCTCTGGCGCAAGGACGGAATCCTGGACCTGCAGCGCGGCCGGATCCTGCTGCAGAACATGGGCAAGCTGATGGCGGTGGCGAGGAACGAGTAGGGAGAGTCGCCTGCGCGCGTTCTCTCGGATCGTCATGCCCCGCCACCAGGTCTCGCCAGCGGACGATGACTTCCGTGGAGCTGACAGCCACAACCCTTTCCTTAAGCGCCGCCTCAGCGTGAAAGCTTCTGGCTCACATCTTTTTTGGCCGCAGCAGCCGGCGCGGAATGTGGCGAACATTTTTTTGAGCGCGCATGATCTCAATTGAGACATCAAAACCTTAAATTTGGAACATGAACATTCTTTAACAAACAGAAACACGTCGCGCAGCATGCTCGATAGGTCCTCACCCTCGCTCCCAAGGGGCGGCGGACGGAACGTGTTTGCCTGCGCGCTTTGAGTTTTTGTACCCGCGTACCCGAGTATCTGCACCATGTGTCTTGCGTTCTCAGAGATGGCCGCGCGCTCGGAAATTTCTCCTGCCCGCTGGCGAAGACCGTTTTTGATCTGGATGGATGGTATCGAGGCTGGTTGGGCCGTTCCGCTTCTGCTGATGGGATTTGTCGCGGTTTGGCAGGCTTTTCTGGTCATCGCCTATCTCGGCGGCGATCTGCACCCCGATGTTCTGGAAACGTGGACGCTCGGACGCAGCATTGAATGGGGTTACGCCAAGCATCCGCCGCTGATGGGATGGGCCGCGCGCGCATGGACGTCGGTGTTTCCGCTCAGCAACTGGTCGTTCCAGTTGCTGGCGTTGACCAATTCGGCGATCGCGTTGTGGGCCGTCGATCTGATCACGCGCCGCTTCACAAGGGGCGACAAGAGAATTGTCGTGCTGCTGCTTCTCATGCTGCTGCCGGCCTACCAGTTTCACGCCCAGCGGTTCAATGCGAACGTGGTTCTCCTGCCGGCGTGGCCGATCGCCACCTATTGCTTCCTGCGGTCGTTCGAAAGCCGCGAGGTCGGATGGGCCATCGCGGCCGGCGCAACAGCCGCGCTCGCGATGCTGGGAAAATACTATTCGGTGTTTCTTATCGTCAGCTTCCTTTGCGCCGCGATGTGTCATCCGCAGCGGCGCGCCTATTTCGGGTCGCTGGCCCCCTGGGTTTCCGCGGTCACAGGATTGGCCGCGCTGGTGCCGCATGTGTATTGGCTGGCGACGACCGGAGCACAGCCGTTCGCCTATGCGCTTGAACGGCATGCCGGCAAGGCCCACGCCCCCTTGCTGATCGAACCGCTGATCTTCCTTTCAGGCGTTGCGCTGGTGCTGGTGATACCGGCGGCGGCATGGGTTCTGATCGCGGGAAGTCGTCTCAAGAAGTTTCCGCAGGATTTTCGCACGATGAATCCGGGCCTGTTGCTGCTGTTCTTCATCAGCGTCGGGACACTCGTGCTGCCGCCGATCGCCGCGGCCGTGCTGGGAGCCGACTTGCCTCCGATCTGGGCGCTGCAAGGTCTATTCCTGTTCGCCATCTTGATTGTCTGCGGCGCAAGCTATCCGATCGAACGCTTTTATTCGGTCAATCTGGCGGCCGTTGTCGTCGGCATCGCGGTGCTGGCCGTCGGCGTGGTGGCGCCGGTTCACGCCCTCTATCGAAACTTCCATCCCTTGAACGAGGGGCGCAATTTCTATCAGCTGTCTGCGATGGAATTGACCCGGCAATGGCACCGGCACTCCAATTCGGCGCTTCCGGCCGTCGGCGGCGACGATGGCCTTGCCTTCGCCACAGCTTTCTACAGCCCGGACCATCCCTTGTACGAGGTGCGGCTTGTTCACCCGAATGCCGAGAGGCTGCCGCCTGAGGCGAGGTTCGAGCGGGGATGGGCGGCCCTGTGCTTCGACGGCGACAGGTACTGTATCGCCTCGATGGAACGGACCGCGGCACGCGCTTCCCGGCATATCAGATCCGAGTTCGTCCTGGAGTCGAATCTGCTGGGCCAGCCCGGTGCGACGCAGGGTTTCATCGCCCTCCTCGTGCCGCCTTCCACCGGGGAGGACGTCGCACCGCCCACCGGTGTGGCAGAAGATTTCAGCGCCATTCGCCGCAGCCCTGTGGAAGCGTACTAAGCGGCAGGAATGAGCAGAGTGAGACGCGCAGTCGATGTGCTACTCCGCTGCCGGCGAACGTACGATAGCCGGCGGCGCTGGTGGCTCGCGGTGAGTTCCGGAGTGATCCGTTTTCGCCTCTTCGGCCTCGGCATGTGAGACCACGAGCTTTTTCCCAAAACGCCAGAACAGTGCGCCGACGTCGTCCATCAGCATGAACATCGCCGGCACGAATACCAGCGACAGCACGGTCGAGAAAATGAGGCCGCCGATCACCGCGAGCGCCATCGGCGAGCGGAATTCGCCGCCGGCGCCGAACGCCAATGCCGAGGGCATCATGCCGGCGGCCATCGCGATCGTGGTCATCACGATCGGGCGCGCGCGCTTCATGCCGGCGTCGATGATCGCCTCATCGCGCGGCTTGCCTTCCCGGATCGATTCGACCGCGAACTCCACCAGCATGATGGCGTTCTTGGTGACGATGCCCATCAGCATCAGGATGCCGATCCATACCGGCGTCGTCAGCTGCTTGCCGGTCACCAGCAGCGCCGCGATTGCGCCGCCGATCGAGAGCGGCAGCGAGAACAGGATGGTGATAGGCTGCAGGAAGGTGCCGAACAACAGCACCAGCACCGCATAGACCATCATCAGGCCGGCGGTGATTGCGGTCGCGAACCCTTCCGACAATTCGTTGAGGCTTTCGGCGTCGCCGGAGGGGCTGACCTTGACGCCCTTCGGCAGCGTCTTCATGACCGGCAGGTCGTAGATCTTCTTGGTGGCATCGCCGAGTGCGGCGGAGCCGACGAGGTCGGCAGCTACCGTGGCCTGACGTTCCCGGTCGTAGCGGTTGATGCTGGTCGGGCCCTGGTCGAGCTTGATGTCGGCGATCACCGACAGCGGCACGCCGCCCTTTTCGCCGTGCTGGCCGAGCGGCACCCGCAACTGTTCGAGCAGCGCAAGATCGCCGCGCGCGGCGTCCTCGAGCTGGACCCGGATCGGGACCAGGCGGTCGCCGGCGTCGAACTTCGCCAGGGCCGGACCGACGTCGCCGATCGTGGCGACGCGAATGGTCTGCGACAGGCTTTCGGTGGAGACGCCGAGCCGTGCGGCGAGATCGGCCTTCGGCTGGATCCGCAGTTCGGGCCGGTCGAGCGCGGTCTCCGAAATCACGTCGGAGACGATCGGGATCCGCTTCATCTGCGTCGCGAGTTCGCTGGCGACGTTGTTGACGATGTTGCTGTCGGTTCCGGTCACCACCAGCGAGATGGCGCGCAGGCCGTTTTCGTCGAGGAACCAGTAGCGGATGTCCGGGACGTTTTCAAGGTCCTGGCCGATCTCGAGCTCGAGCTGGCGTTGGGTGATCTTGCGCTCGGTCTTGGGCGTGTAGTTGATGATCAGCGCGGCGCGGCGCACCTCGAAGGTGCCCGGCGGTACCCGGCCGCCGTCCACGAACACGCTTCTCACCTCGGAGCGCTTGCGCAGGCGCGCGACGATTTCCTCGGTGACCTTCTCGGTGAAGGCGAGCTGCGTGCCAGGCGGCAGTTCCATGGCGAGCAGCGAGCGCGCGGAATCCTGCGCCGGCAGGAAGCCCTGCGGCAACAGCGTGATGCTCCAGATGGAGGCCGCGAAAATACCGAAGCCGATCAGTACGGTGATGAAATAATGATGCACCGACCATGTGACGAGCCTGGTGTAACTTTGCATGGCGCGGCCCGGCGGCGGATCGTCGTGGTCGTGATGCTTGAGAAAATATGCCGCCAGCACCGGCGTGACGAAACGGGCAGCGAGCAGCGAGAAGAACACCTGCACCGATACCGTGATGCCGAACTGCTTGAAGAACTGCCCGGCGATGCCCGACATGAAGCTGGCGGGCGCGAAGATCGCGATGATGGTCAGCGAGATCGCGATCACGGCGAGGCCGATTTCGTCGGCGGCCTCCAGCGCCGCGCGATAGGGCGATTTGCCCATCCGCATGTGGCGCACGATGTTCTCGATCTCGACGATGGCGTCGTCGACGAGAATACCGGTCGATAGCGTGATGGCGAGGAAACTGACGAGGTTGAGCGAGAATCCGAGGAGGTCCATCGCCCAGAACGCCGGGAAGATCGACAGCGGCAGCGAGATCGCGGCGATGATGGTGGCGCGGATGTCGCGCAGGAACAAAAGCACGATGATGACGGCAAGAATGGCGCCTTCGAACAGGGTCGAGATCGCGGCTTCGTAGTTGCCTTTCGTATACTCCACCGAGGTGTCGATCAGCTTCAGATCGACATCGGGGTAGGCCACCTTGAGCGCATCGATGCGTTTCTGCACGGCGGCCGCAACCACCACGTCGCTGGCGCCCTTGGAACGCTTGATGCCGAGCGCCACCACCGGCTCGCCGTTGAAGCGGGCGAAGGTGCGGCGGTCGGCGATGGTGTCGGTGACGGTGCCGAGATCGTCCAGCCGGACCTCGCCGCCGCCGAACAGAGGGATCATGGTGCCCGCGAGATCGTTCAGCGTCTTGGCGCCGGCCAGCGTGCGGATCGCCTGGTCGTTCTTGCCGATCTCGGCGCGGCCGCCGGCGAGGTCGACATTGGTGCCGCGCAGGCTCTGGCTGACATTGACGGCGGTGAGCCCCGCGGCCTGCAGGCGGTCGGGATCGAGCGAGACCAGAATTTCGCGCTCCACACCGCCGATGCGCTCGACCTGGGCGACGCCGCGCACGCCCTGCAGCGCGCGTTTGACGACGTCGTCGACGAAATAGGACAATTGCTCGGGCGTCTTGCCCGGCGAGATCGCGGCATAGGTGACGATCGGCAGACCGATCACGTCGACGCGCTGGATCAACGGCTCGTTGACGTTCTGCGGCAGGTTGGCGCGCACCCGCGTGACCGCGTCCTTGACGTCGTTCAGCGCGCGATCGGTATTGGTCTCGAGCGCAAACTGGATGGTGGTGAGCGACAGCCCGTCGGTGATCGACGAGGAAATGTGCCGCACGCCTTCGACGCCGGAGACGCCGTCTTCGATCGTCTTGGTGACCTGCGATTCCAGCTCCGCCGGCGCCGCCCCGAACTGCGAGACCGCGACCGAAATCACGGGGATGTCGGCCGAGGGCAGCCGCGTTACCGCGAGCTTGGTAAAGCTGACCCAGCCGAGCACCAGAAGGATGATCGAAAAGACGATGGACGGAAGCGGGTTGCGGATCGACCATGAGGAGACATTGAGAGCCATCAGCGTACCCGCGTCCGATCGAGATCCTCGGCGAACATGGTCTTGATCTGGTCGCCGTCGTGCAGCGAAGAACCAGCATCGGCCACGACGATTTCGCCGACGTCGAGGCCTTCAAGGATTTCCGTCGAGGTGTCGGACACGAGGCCGGTCCGAACCTGGCGCGTTTCCACCGTATTTCCTTTGACCACCTGGACGGTAAGATGGTCAATGGCGGTGCGGGGAACGGCGACGCCGCAGCTGCGCTTGGCGTCGATATTGGCACGCGCAAACATGCCGACCTTGAGCGAAGGACTGCTGGAGAGCGCGATCCGGACATGGCCGAGCTGCGTGGCGCGATCGATCTGCGGCGACACCAGCCGCACCCGCCCGACGAGGTCGGGCGCGTTGTCCCGGCTTATCCGCACCGTCGCGCCCGGATTGAGCTTCAGCATGTGGACCGCGGGCACCTCGGTGTCGAGCTCGATTTCGTTGTTGACGGCGATGCGGAACATCGGTCCGGCCTGGGGCGAAGCCGGCGCGCCGACAATGGTCCTGACTTCGGTGACGAGGCCGGCCGCCGGCGCGCGCAGCGACCCCGGTCCCGGCGTCGATCTTCCCCCGGCCTGCGCCGGCGGCGCCGTCAGCTTGGCCAGCTCCTGATTGTCCGTGACCATCTCGCCTTCGCGCACCAGCACGTCGGTTACCTTGGATCCCTCCTGATCGACCCCGACCACCGCCTCGCGACGCGGCACGATATAGCCGGTGCCGCGCACCATGTCGGAGAAGCAGGCATTGGTGGATTTCGTCACGACCACCAGCGCGGTGCCGGGCGTTTCCTTTTCAGCGGGGTGCGAACGATGCTCGAACCAGTACCACGCGCCGCCCAGAGCGGCAAAGAAGACCATGGCCAACGCAGGTTTTGCATATTCGGACAGCATCATCGCCGGATCAATCCAGACCTAAAGTCGAGAGAAGTTTAGCCGTCATTCCGGGGCGATGCGAAGCATCGAACCCGGAATCTCGAGATTCCGGGTCTGGTGCTAACGCATCATCCCGGAATGACGGAAGTCCAGATTGCTGCCTCGCCTTGCGCCTCGCGATAACGAGAAGAGCGTCCCGCAGGGGTGCGGGACGCATATTAGCCGCAAAACCTCGCGCAGCGCCACGACCGGTTCGCTTGCCGGCTCACTTGGACGCGGTGGTCTTGTTGGCCATGTTCACGACCTGCACGCGGCGGTTGACCTCGGCCATCGGATTGGCGGGATCCTTGAGCTTGCTCTTGCCGTATCCGACAGTCACGAGGTCGGAGCCGGCGATGCCGTATTTGTCGACCAGATAGCGCTTGATCGAGTCGGCGCGGCGCTCGGACAGGTCCTGATTGTAGGACTCGCCGCCGGCGGCGTCGGTATGGCCCGCGACGACGAAGGTCGAGCCCTTCAGGTCGGGATTGGTCAGCGCCTTGCCGAGCGCCTGAACCGAGGGTAGCGATTTTGAGCTGATATCGGCCGAGTTGTAGTCGAAGGTGATTTCCAGATCGATATTCGGTTTGTCCTTGGCGATGGTGGCGATCTCTTCGCGCTCGCTGACCGAGAGCGAGCGGGTGGTCCGGCCACGGACGCTCTGCAGCAACCGTCCCTCCGCGGCGGCCGCCGCCGGATCGGTCTGGGTCTGCGGACCCACCGACAGGCCTCGGGTCAGCGGCTTCTTGGCGGGGGCCAGCGCCCGGACGATCTGATCCTCGGTGACGTTGTCGTCTCCGGCGACCGCCGTCGCCGCGCCGAAGGAGAGTGCGGCGCCAATCGTCAGAAACGAAACGATGGCGGCAAGGGTTTTCCTTTCAAGAAGGGTTTTCCTTCCAAAAAGAGTCCTCCTTCCAGAAAATGTCGACATTGCCAGTCCCTCCTGCGCTAGCCCGCGCGGTTCCAATCAAATCTTCCAAAAAGGCCCCAAGCACCCAATCGCTCGCGGCGCCTTTCTATTGGTCTCCGGCGCCCGCGATGGGTTCGAGCGGGCGACGGTCTTTTCCCTCATTTACGGTCAATTTACCCCGTAATCCGCGTATTCCTTGGCAATATTGGGATCCATCGCCTTGGCATTGGCGATATCCAGGTCCCCCTCGGCACCGGCGCCATTGCGCTTCTTGGCGAGGCCGCGCCCGTATAGCGACGAGGTCAGTCGCGGATTGATCTTCAGGGCGGCGTCGAAGTCGATAATGGCGTTCTTGATCAGTCCGCTCTTCAGGTTGACCAGGCCGCGGCTGTCCAGCGCGTCGACGAAGTTCGGGCGCAGCCGAAGCGCCTCGTTGCAATCTCTCAGCGCCGCCTGCAGGTCGCCGATCACGGTGCGCGCCCAGCAGCGGTTGTTGAGGGCCTCGACGTCCTTGGGATTGAGCCGGATCGAGCCGTCGAAATCCTTGATGGCGAGGTCGTAGGCCCCCTTGCTGGCATAGACCTGCCCGCGCCGGTACAGCGCGTTCTGATCGTCGGGATTGGCCTGGAGCTTTTCGGTCAGGCTCTTGATGGTCGGGTCATCGCCCAGCGCGACGGCCGGCGAACTTTCTTTCTTCTGCACCGGCTGGTCGGCGGGAGGCGGAATCTCGACCTTCGGCAGCGGCGCGGGTACCGGGTCCTGGCGCGGCAACGGCGGCGGTGAAGCGTCGGGAACTGCCGGCTGTGGCAGCGCCGCGATCGCCGGACTAGTCGACGGACGCGCGCCGGTGCCCGGGATGAACGAGAAGTCCTCGGCCAGCGAGGAGGAAATCCACGGCACCTGCTCCTGGCGTGAGGCGCGGGTGACGCCGACGCGGGTGCGGTTGAGCGTCTCTTCCGCCATCAAATCGGGAACGCGAATTTCCTTGAGCAATTCCTGCACGAACAGGCTGTGGTCGTTGCCATTGTCCGAGATCACCGAGGAGAGCGCCGCCGAATACATCACCAGCGTGCCGTTCGGCGCGATCACCGGCGCCAGCCCCGCCGAAAAGCTGCGGAAGCGGCGCTCGAACGGGTTGCGCCTGGAAGCGTCGATCAGGGCGATCTTGACGCCGGCGCCGCGGCTGTTGATTTCGCCCAGCACCGCCTCGAGGCTGAAGCCATCGCGCCGGACATCGGCTTCGGTCCAGATCTGGGCGTCGACCGGGATCATGAAACTCTGGCGGTTGGACTGGACGCCGAACCCCGAGAAGAAGATCAGCGCCACCGAGCCGGGCTTGATGCGGCCGTAAAGGCGATCGAAGGCGCGACGCATCGCGTCGCCGGTCAGATTCTCGCCGACCTCGACATTGAAGCCGTCGCGCTTGAGTTCGTCGGCGACGTCGCGGGCGTCGTTGATCGGCTCCTTCAGCGGCGCGTCGGCGTCGGGATATTTCGAGTTGCCGATCACGAGCGCAATCCGGTCGCCGCGATCCGCAGCACCCGACGGCACGATCGGCGCGACCGAAACAATCAAAGTCACAAGCAATGCGAAAAAAAATCTCATGCAACGCCGGTCCAGCAAATAAGGCGCCGATCCCAGCTCGCGCCGCGGCGACCTTACTCTACGCAATCCGCATTATCAAACCGGGCCCGCAAGCTCTGTCAACTGTCCAAAAGGGTTCTGTCAATTAGCCGCAACAAGACATCAATCCGGGCGCCGCTGGGGCCCCATCCGCTACCGACGGTGTGATCGGGCCGAGACGGAGGTTCCCTTTCGGATGGTGGCGTCGGGTTAGAGGGACGCCTCTCACGTTGCGCCACGGTCTAGTGCAGTTTGACCTTTTGCGGCAGTGATGGCTTGCTGCGGCCATGCCACCCGCCCAACCAAGAACCCGACCAGCAAGAAGTGGACCGATGGGAAACGCCTACGAAATCTACGCCCTGCGTTATGCAACGATGTCGCCGCGCACGCCCCATCTCAATTACCTCGTGCCGGATCCGCACGAGACCAGCGCGCAGGACCTCGATTATTTCGTCTGGCTGATCCGGGGGCACGGCCGCGATATCCTGGTCGATACCGGCTTCAACGCGGCCGAGGCGCAATTGCGCAACCGCAAGCTGACGCTCAACCCGGTCGATGCGCTGGCGCGCTTCGGCGTTGCGGCCGAGACGATCAAGGACGTCGTCGTCACCCATCTGCATTACGACCACGCCGGCAATCTCGATTTGTTTCCGAACGCGCGGTTTCATCTGCAGGAGCGCGAGATGAGCTATGCCACGGGGCGCTGCATGTGCTTTGGGGCGCTGCGGCATCCGTTTTCCGTGGAGCATGTGACGCTGATGGTCCGCCACGTCTTCAGCGAGCGCGTCATCTTTCATTCCGGCGAGGGCGAAGTCGCGCCTGGCGTGACGCTGCACCGGGTCGGCGGTCATTCCGACGGCCTGCAGGTGGTGCGGGTCGAGACCGCGCGCGGGCCGGTGGTGCTGGCGTCGGACGCGGCGCATTATTTTGGCAATCTGCATCGCCGCAGTCCGTTTCCGATCGTCTACAACATCGGCGACATGTGCGTGGGCTGGGAGACCGTCGAGCGGCTGGCCGGCCATCCCGACCGCATCATCCCCGGCCACGATCCGATCGTGAGCGAAATCTATCCGCGCGCCAGCGACAAGGTCGACGCATTCGCCCTGCATCTGCCGCCGTCGCGCTCGTTCGTGAAGTAAAAAAGCGTTTTCAAGCGAAGTGGGTACCGGTCCGCCTCAAGAAAACGCGTGAAAACCAAACAGCGGGTGACGCAGGAAATGGCACAGTACAAGACCGTCGGTTTCATCGGCCTCGGGGTGATGGGCGAGCCGATTTGCCGCAACCTCGTGAAGAAGAGTGGCGCGCCCGTGATCGCGTTCGACCTTTCGCCGGAGCCGCTCAAGCGGCTGCGCGACGAAGGCGCGACCGTGGCGCATTCGGTCGCTGAGATCGTCGGCAAATGCGATATCGTTTTCCTCTGTCTTCCCAGCGCCAACCATGTCCGCGCCGTGTTCGAAGGCGATGGTATCCTGAAAAATATCCGCAAAGGTCAGGTCGTCGTCGATCTTGGGACCTCGTCGGTCAACCAGACCCGCGATTTCGCCGGGCAGTTGCAGGCTAAAGGCGCGGTATGGGCGGATGCGCCGATCGCGCGTACGCGCCAGGCGGCGCAGGACGGCACGCTGAGCGTCATGGTCGGCGCGACGGCCGAGCTGTTTGACGCGATCGAGACTTTGATCCGCTGCTTCGCCACCGACGTGACAAGATGCGGCGACGTCGGCGCCGGACAGGTGACAAAAATCCTCAACAACATGGTGCTGTTCGAGACCGTCAACGCGCTGGCCGAGGCGGTCAATGTAGCCAAGCACAGCGGCGTCGATCCGGCGCTGCTGCTCGATACCCTGTCGAAGGGCTCGGCCGACAGCTTTGCGTTACGCAACCACGGCATGAAGGCGATCGTGCCGGACAATTTTCCCGAGCGCGCGTTCTCGACCGAATATGCGCTGAAGGATCTCACCTACGCGCTGGAACTGGCTGATGACGCGGGGCTGAAAATCCGCGGCGCCGAACTGGTCGGCACGGTGTTGCAGGAAGCGATCGACGCCGGTTCGGGCGGGGCGTATTTTCCTGTCATCGCGAAGCATCTGGATCGCAGTTAGATTTCGTCACCGAGGCGGAGCGAAGCATCGAACTCCGATGCGCAATTGCGCATCTGGGTCTGGTCCTTTGGATCATCCCGGAATGACAAGTTTTGAATGGATCGAAAACGGAGCCAACCATGATCAGCCGCCTTCCTGGCTACACGCCAACCCGCAGCCGCGCCGCCGTTCACGACGAAACCCTCGCGCAGTGCGGATCGGACAAGAGCAAAATTCTTTCGGCCATCGTCTACATCACCGACATCACGCGCAAGGACGAGATGAACCGCGCCTGGGACGACTGGGTCGACAGAAAAAATCCGCCGATGCGCGCCTGCATCGGCGTCGATCTCGAACCGCCGCATATTGTGGAGATCGTCGTGACGGCGGCGAAGTAGGGGCCAGGATGACGGAGAAGCGCAATTGCCTCATTCGTCATTGTGAGCCAACGGGTTGCGCGAATAGGGTCGGCCCTTAATACGCGTCCTTGGCGTCCGCTTCCTGAGCCGTCTGCACGAGATCGAGGCTTCGCTCGATCTTGCCGAGCAAATCTGCAAATTCCCTGCGCTCCTGCGCGGAGAGGCAGGCCAGGATCTCCTGCTCCCGGCGCTTGAGCTGCGGAATCAATTCCTGGTAAAGCGCCTTGCCCTTCGGCGTCATGCGCAGCGCAAATTCACGGCGGTCGTCTTCGTTCTCGACCCGCTCCACCAGCCGGCGCTTCATCAGCGCGGTGACGGCGCGGCTGATGGTGGATTTATGGGTCCGGGTGCAATGCGAAATGTATTGCGCGCTGCACGCCTGGTTGCGGAAGCCGAGCGTCGCCAGCACGCGCCATTCCGGAATATCCAGCCCATAGCGCTCCCGGTATTCGCTGGCCAGCGCGGCGGAGACCTCGGCGGCGAGCCGGTTCAGCCGGAACGGGACAAATTTGAAGAGATCGAGCGTGGCATCCTTGCCGGCCGCGCTTTTCTCGCGCGAAACGGCGCCCGGCCCGGGTCGCGCCTGGGATCGTCCCTTGAATCGTCCCTTGGGCCTGCTCTCGCCTGAAAACGCCTTTGGCAAAAATCGCTCCAATTTGAGTTGACGGCGGGCTCCGGTAGGCTAGATAGTTGCAGTTGCGACTATTTAGCGGGAACGGAGCCGCTTTGCCAGAGCAGACCGAGCGCATCGCGCAATCCCAAATCCGGTTCGGCTATCGCCGCCACGCCGATCAGGACCGGAACGGCGCCGACATGGCTGAACATCCAGTCGTGGTGGTCGGCGCCGGACCGGTCGGGCTGTCGTTCGCGATCGACCTGGCGCAACGCGGCCAGCCCGTGGTGCTGCTCGACGACGCCGACCGAATCGGTGAGGGCTCGCGCGCGATCTGTTTTTCCAAGCGCTCGCTGGAATATTGGGACCGGCTCGGCATCGGCCAGCGCATGGTCGACAAGGGCGTGGTGTGGAGCGTCGGCAGGATTTTTCACGGCGCCTCGCAGCTTTATCAGTTCAACCTGTTGCCGGAGCAGGGGCACAAAATGCCCGCCTTCATCAACCTGCAGCAATTCTATGCCGAAGCCTATCTGGTCGATCGGGTGCGGGAGCTTCCCGCGATCGATCTGCGCTGGTGCAACAAGGTGACAGGCCTGGAGCGGCGTAACGATATTGTCGTGCTTACTATCGACACCCCGGACGGTCCCTATCGGATGCGCGCCAACTATGTCGTCGCCTGCGACGGGGCGCGGTCGTCGCTTCGGCAGATGGTGGGTGCGGAGTTTTCGGGCAAGGTATTCGAGGACCAGTTCCTGATCGCCGACGTCAAGATGACGGCGGAATTTCCGACCGAGCGCTGGTTCTGGTTCGATCCGCCGTTCCATGCCGGCCGCTCCGCGCTGCTGCACCGGCAGCCGGACGACATCTGGCGGATCGATCTGCAGCTTCATCCGGATGCGGATCCCGCGGTCGAGAAGCGGCCGGAAAACGTGCGGCCGCGGATCGCGCGCATGCTCGGGCACGAAAACTTCGATTTCGAGTGGATATCGCTCTATAAATTCCAGTGCCGCCGGATGGATAAATTCATCCACGGCCGCGTAATCTTCGCCGGCGACGCCGCTCACCAGGTCTCGCCGTTCGGCGCCCGTGGCGCCAATTCCGGTCTCGAGGACGCCGAGAACCTGGCGTGGAAACTCGACCGGGTGTTGCGAAACCTGTCGCCGGAGGCGTTGCTCGAGAGCTACCACGCCGAGCGCAGTGCCGCGGCGGACGAAAACATCCGCGAATCGACCCGCTCGACCGACTTCATGGCGCCGGTGTCGCGCCAGGAAGCGCGGCTGCGCAAGGCGGTGCTGTCGCTCGCGAAGGAAACCGAATTCGGCAAGCGGATGATCAATGGTGGGCGGCTCTCGGTGCCCTCGATCTACGAATCTCCGCTTTCGACCGCCGACAATGAGGCGTGGCGCGGCGGCCCGCGGCCGGGAACCTCGATCCCCGACGCGCCGATTACCGGGCGCGCCGGCGATTCCATGTTCCTGACGGATGCCTTCGTAAAGGCGGGAACGCGGTTCACCTTGCTCGAGTTCGGCAATGGCGCCACCATCGATCCGCCCGATGGGGTCGGTGTGATCCGGATCGGCGGCGATGATGGTTTGTCCGATTCCGCGGGCCTGGCCGGCGCGCGCTACGATGCCGAGCCCGGCACGGCCTATCTGTTGCGGCCCGACGGCTATGTCGCCGCGCGTTTCCGGCACCCGACCCGATCTGCGCTTGACGCCGCATTGGCGCGCGCCTGCGGCATGAATTGAGGCTCAAGATGGCATTGTCCACCAGCTCGAATTTCGCCAGGCCCGACGATGCGTTTCGTGCGATCGTCGAGGCGCATCGTGGCTTGAGCGACGGCGAGAGCGCCGATCTGGACGCGGCGCTGGTGCTGATCCTTGCCAATCATATCGGCGATATCGACGTGCTGGGCGAGGCGATCGCGCTGGCGAAGCGGCGGATGCTGGACGCAATCCAGCAACAACAACAACAACAGCAGCAGCAATAGGCGCAAGAGGACTGGAATTAATGGCAAAAGGTTTCGCATCGACGACCGACATGGCGGAGAAGAAAATTACCTTCTCCGAGATCGGCACCGATCTCTATGCCTTCACCGCCGAGGGCGATCCCAATTCGGCTGTCATCGTCGGCGACGACGGTTGCATCGTGTTCGACGCGCAGGCGACGCCGGCGATGGCCAACAAGGTGATCGAGCGGGTGCGCACCGTCACCGACAAGCCGATCAAATATGTGGTGCTGTCGCATTACCACGCGGTGCGCGTGCTCGGGGCCTCGGCCTACAAGGCGCAAGGTATCGTCGCCTCGCAGGAAACCTACCGGCTGATCGAGGAGCGCGGCCAGCAGGACTGGGATTCCGAATACGGCCGCTTTCCGCGGCTGTTCCAGGATGCGCAGAGCATTCCCGGTTTGACCTGGCCGACGCTGGCGTTCGAAGGCGAGATGTCGATCTATCTGGGCAAGCGCGAAGTGCGCCTGATGCAGCTCGGCGCCGGACATACGTCCGGCGATATCGTGGCCTGGGTGCCCGACGCGGAAGTGATGTTTTCCGGCGACCTGATCGAATACCATTCGGCCTGCTATTGCGGCGATGCGTATTTGCGCGAATGGCCGGCGACGTTGAGCGAAATCCGCGCCTTCAATCCCAAGGCTATCGCCCCGGGCCGGGGCGATGCGCTGAAGGGCCTTTCCACAGGCCGCGATGCGATCGCGATGACGCGCGATTTCGTCACCACGCTCTACGGCGCGGCGGAGGCCGCGGTCGCCAAGGGCCGCAGTCTCAAGGAGACGATGGCGGCGGCCCGCGCGGTGATGGACCCGAAGTTCTCGAGTTTTGCGATTTACGAACACTGCCTGCCGTTCAACGTCTCGCGGGCGTTCGACGAGGCTTCGGGAATCGACGACCCCGTGATCTGGACCGCCGAACGCGACCTTCAAATGTGGGCTGCCCTGCAAGGAGGATGACCATGAATATCAATACCGCGCCTGATGCGATCAGCCGCAGCACCGTCAACATCACGCCAGGCTATATGTCCGGCTTCGGCAACAGCTTCGAGACCGAGGCGCTGCCGGGTGCGCTGCCGATCGGGCGCAATTCGCCGCAACGCTGCGCCTACGGGCTCTATGCCGAGCAGCTTTCCGGCTCGCCGTTCACGGCGCCCCGCGGCAGCAACGAACGCTCATGGCTGTATCGGATCCGGCCGTCGGTGAAACATTCCGGACGTTTCACGAGAATAGATGCCGGGCTGTGGCGCACTGCCCCGTGTCAAGAGCAGGAGATCACGGTCGAGCAGCTGCGCTGGGACCCGGCGCCGATCCCGAAGACCGAGATGACGTTCCTGCAGGGCGTGCAGACCATGACCACGGCGGGCGACGCCGGCACGCAAGCCGGCATGGCCGCGCATGTCTATCTCATCACCAAATCGATGGTCGATCAGCATTTCTACAATGCCGACGGCGAGATGATGTTCGTGCCGCAGCAGGGCAATCTGCGCTTTATCACCGAGTTCGGGCGGATCGACGCCGAGCCCGGCGAAATCGTGGTGATCCCGCGCGGTGTGAAATTCCGCGTCGAGATCACGGGCGGCCCGGCGCGCGGCTATCTCTGCGAGAATTACGGCGGCGCCTTCACGCTGCCGGAGCGCGGCCCGATCGGCGCCAATTGCCTCGCCAACGCGCGCGATTTCCTCACGCCCGTCGCCGCCTATGAGGACAAGGACACGCCGACTGAATTATATGTGAAGTGGGGCGGCTCTCTGTTCATGACAAAACTGCCGCATTCGCCGATCGACGTGGTGGCCTGGCACGGCAATTACGCGCCCTACAAATACGATCTGCGCGCCTTCTCGCCGGTCGGCGCGATCGGTTTCGATCATCCGGATCCGTCGATCTTCACGGTGCTGACGGCGCCGTCGGAAACCGCCGGCACCGCCAACATCGATTTTGTGATTTTTCCGGAGCGCTGGATGGTAGCGGAAAACACCTTCCGCCCGCCATGGTATCATATGAACATCATGTCGGAGTTCATGGGGCTGATCTACGGCGTCTACGACGCCAAGCCGCAGGGTTTTGTTCCCGGCGGCATGAGCCTGCACAACATGATGCTGCCGCACGGCCCGGACCGCGAGGCCTTCGATCACGCCAGCAACAGCGAATTGAAGCCGGTCAAGCTGACCGGCACCATGGCCTTCATGTTTGAGACGCGCTTTCCGCAGCGGATCACCACGCATGCGGCGAAGTCCGCGATGCTGCAGGACGATTACGCGGATTGCTGGAAGGGTCTGGAAAAGCGGTTCGACCCGAACCGGCCCTAGCCTCCTTGACGTCGTTCCGGGGCATCGCGCAGCGATGAACCCGGAACCTCGAGATTCCCCGATGCGCAATTGCGCATCTGAGGTCTGGTCCTTCGGACCATCCCGGAATGACGATCGACATGTGCGATGAACACAAGCAGGACCAACTATGTCTCATCCCAACGATCCCTCGCTTCGCTCCTTCGTTCCTGTCGACCCCGCCTCCGACTTCCCGATCCAGAATCTGCCCTATGGCGTGTTCTCGACGGCGGCTTCGCCGACACCGAGCGTCGGCGCGGCGATCGGTGATTACGTGCTCGATCTCGCGGTGCTGGAAAGCGAGGGACTGATCGATCTGGCCCCCGCCTTCGACGTGTTCGCGCAACCATCGATCAATGCCTTCATGGCGCTGGGGCCGGAGATGTGGTCGCGCACCCGCGCGCGGATCAGCGAATTGCTGCGCCATGACAATCCGCACCTGCGCGACAACAAGATGCTGCGCGCGCGCGCGCTGGTGCCGATGGCGCAGGCAAAGCTGCATCTGCCGATCGCGGTCGCCGGCTACACCGATTTTTATTCATCGAAAGAACACGCCACCAATGTCGGTGTCATGTTCCGCGGCAAGGACAATGCGCTGCAGCCGAACTGGCTGCATATGCCGATCGGCTATAACGGCCGCGCGTCGACTGTCGTGGTCTCGGGCACCAAGGTGCGGCGGCCGCGCGGGCAATTAAAGCCGCCGAGCGCGGACGTGCCGTCGTTCGGCCCCTGCAAGCGGCTCGATTTTGAACTGGAAATGGGCGTCGTGATCGGCCAGCCGTCGGCGATGGGCGAGATGCTGACTGAAGCGCAGGCGGAAGACATGATTTTCGGCTTTGTGATGCTGAACGACTGGAGCGCGCGCGATATCCAGCAATGGGAATACGTCCCGCTCGGGCCGTTCCAGGCCAAGGCGTTTGCGACTTCGATCAGTCCGTGGGTGGTGACGCGCGAGGCGCTGGAGCCGTTCAGGATTCATGGGCCCGTGCAGGATCCCGCGCCGCTGCCTTACCTGAAGCAGGCGCAACCCAACAATTACGACCTGCAGCTCGACGTCGCCTTGCGCGCCGCAGCGATGAACGAGGGCTCGCGGATCTGCCGCACCAATTTCAAATACATGTACTGGTCGTCGGTGCAGCAATTGGTGCATCACGCCTCCTCCGGCTGCGCCATGAATGTCGGCGATCTCCTGGGGAGCGGCACCATCTCCGGTCCGGAAAAAGATCAGCGCGGCAGCCTGCTGGAAATTTCGTGGAACGGCACCGAACCGCTTGAACTCGGCGGCGGCATCAAGCGGACGTTTCTGGAAGACGGCGACTCGCTCAGCTTCCATGGCTGGTGCCAGGGCGATGGTTATCGGGTTGGATTCGGCGAAGTCGAGGGGACGATTACGCCGGCCGCTTAATCCGTCATTCCGGGGCGATGCGAAGCATCGAACCCGGGTCTGGTCCTTCGGACCATCCCGGAATTACGACGTGGAGAAAGTCACCGCTGCTCCGGCGCAATATCCCTGATCCGCGCCGAGTGCGCGGCGATATCCTCGAGGCTGTATTTCAGGTGCACGCGCTTGTCCGACGGCGACTGCCTGGTGACGCATGCGCCCGGCCGCCATTCCCTTGCGGGGCGGATCGGGCGCGGGACAAAGCCGCCGCCGCAGTTGGGGCAGACATCGTGGAGTTTGGTCTCGACGCAGTCGGCGCAGAAGGTGCATTCGTAAGAGCAGATGCGCGCTTCCGTTGATGCTGGCGGAAGGTCCTTGTCGCAATATTCGCAGTTCGGCCGGAGTTGCAGTGCCATGGCGGTCTCGTCGCTTCAGGGCGAGCTGCATCATCGCAAATCGGCGGGCCGGCTAGAATGCCGAATCTCCCTCGATTCCGGACAAGCCAGGGTCGTCATTCCGGGCTCGCGCTGCGCACGCCCCGGAACGACCGATTTATTTCCCCGCCTGCCACTCGCTGGTAAGTTCGCCGATGTCCGCCGTGGCGGGTTCGCGGATCGCCGAGGGGGTGCGCGAGAAGCGCGGCGCCGGCGCGGGTTGCGTGACGCCGTGGCGGGTGACAAAAATCTTGCGCGCCGCCATGTGCGGATGCTTTGGCGCTTCCGCCATGGTCAGGATCGGCGCGAAGCAGACGTCGGTGCCTTCCATGATCTTGCACCACTCCTCGCGCGTCTTGGTCTTGAACACCCCGACCAGTTTTTGCTTGAGCGCGGGCCACGCCTTGGGATCCATCTGGGCGTCGAAACTTGAATCCGACAAGCCGGCGAGTTGCCGCAGCAGGGCGTAAAACTGCGGCTCGATCGAGCCGATCGAGATGAAGTTGCCGCAGGCGCATTCATAGACGCCGTAGAAATGCGCGCCGCCGTCGAGGAAATTGCGTTCGCGTCCTTCGGTCCAGCGGCCCATCGCCGTCATGTCGAAGAACATCGACATCAGCGAGGCTGCGCCGTCGCACATCGCTGCGTCGACCACCTGGCCCTTGCCGGACTTCTTCGCTTCCAGCAGGGCTGCGAGCACGCCGACCACGAGGTAGAGCGCGCCGCCGCCGAAATCGCCGACCAGGTTGAGCGGCGGCACCGGCCTTTCCTTCGGTCCGATCGCCGCGAGTGCGCCGGTGACCGAGATATAGTTGATGTCATGGCCGGCCGCCTGCGCCAGCGGGCCTTCCTGGCCCCAGCCGGTCATGCGGCCATAGACCAGGCGCGGATTGCGCGCCTGCACCACGTCAGGCCCCAGCCCCAGCCGCTCCATCACGCCGGGCCTGAAACCCTCGATCAGCGCGTCAGCGTTGGCGAGGAGATCGAGCACCTGCGCGATGGCGGCCTTGTCCTTCAAATCGAGTTCGACGACCTTGCGTCCGCGCCCGGCCACGGATTTCAGGTTCTTCTTCGCCCCGACGCGGTCGAGCGTCACCACCTCCGCGCCCATGTCGGCCAGCATCATGCAGGCGAACGGGCCGGGTCCGATGCCGGCGAATTCGACGATCCGAACGCCGGTCAGCGGCCCGCTGGCGCGCTGTGGGGAGGCCTGGGTAGCGGCAGATGTCATGGTATCGGTCACGTCAAAAATCCATTCTTATTGTTTTACGGTTGTTTTGGCCGTGTGGCGCTCGGGATCGCTCAAGGTGACCTTGGCGGCTTCGGCCCACAATTTGGCGTTCTGCTTCTGGCGTTCGGTGCCGGTGCCTTCCTCGGCGATCTTGCGGCCGAGCGCGACATAGACCGGAATTTCGTCGTCGCGCATCGGCTTTGTCTCCTGCTTCCGCGCCATCGCCTTCTCGATATAGGGCGCGAGCTCTTCCTGCTTCTTTTTCTCGCGTTCGATTTCGCGCGCCCGAAACTCGGGCATCACGTCCTTGGCGAACAGCTCCATCGCCTCGCAAATGTGCTCGTGCTTGTTGCGGCCGCCCTGCTGGATGAACACGGTCTGGTCGACGCCGGATTCCTCGAAGTGCCGCAGATGGGTGCGCAACTGGTCCGGGGTGCCGATGCCGTGATCGGCGCCGGCGGCCGGCAGCGCGTGCCGGGCCTTTTCGAAATTGGCCCAGATATCGGTACGCCCCGGCTTGTGCTCGCCGAAGATATAATGATGTGCGAGGCCGTAGCGAAAAAATCTCAGGCCGTCTTCGCCGCGGCGGCGCGATTCCATCTCGTCCGGGTGCACGGAAAAGCCGGTCACCATCGCGACATTGGGATTGACCGCGTGCCCGATCGGCACGCATTCCTCCTTGAAGATGCGGTAGTAGTCATCGACCCACTGCCGCGCCTCGCGGGGATCGACGAAGGCAAAGGTCAAAGCACCAATGCCGCAGCGCGCCGCCATCTTGATGGTCTCGCGGTTGGAGCAGGCGACCCACAGCGGGGGGTGCGGCTTCTGCAGCGGCTTCGGCACCACGTTGCGGCACGGCATCTCGAAGAACTCGCCCTTGAAGCCGGGGTAGGGATCCATCACCATCATGTCGGTGCATTGCTCGACGCCCTCTTTCCACATCCGCCGCTTCTCGACCGGATCGAAGCCGACATTGAAGCCGCCGAGCTCCATCAGCGACGCGCTCTCGCCGGTGCCGAATTCGACACGGCCGTTGGAGACGAGATCGAGCGTGGCGATGCGCTCGGCGACGCGCGCCGGGTGGTTGTATTTCGGGGGCATCAGGCAGATGCCGTGACCGAGACGGATTTTCCTGGTGCGCTGCGAGCAGGCCGCGAGGAAGATCTCCGGCGCCGAGGAGTGCGAATATTCCTCGAGGAAATGATGCTCGACCTCCCAGGCGTAGTCGATGCCGAGTTTGTCGGCGAGTTCGACCTGGTCGAGCGCCTCCTGAAACAGCCTGTGCTCGTCACCCTCGTTCCACGGGCGCGGTAGCTGATGCTCGTAGAAAATGCCGAATTTCATGGGCGCTCCACCCTATTGTTTGTGCATGATCTTTTCGGAAAACCGGCGGCCACTTTTCCGGATCGTGCACGTATTTTTTAATTAGCTGATTAGCTAAATTGTCTCGCCTTGCGACCTGCCTTGCAAGCATCTTTTGGCGCTGACGCCGGCTAAATGCAGAGCGGCGCGCATTGCTGCGCGCCGCACCGTTGGTTTGAAGTGAAATACGTGGTCAGCCGGCGGCTGTGACCGCGCGTTGCGCCATCACCTTGATCAGGTTGGCGCGATAGTCCGACGAGCCATGAAGATCGCTCATCAAACCGTCGGCGGAAATCTTGACGCTGTCGAGCGCGCCTGCCGACCAGTTGGCCTTCAGCGCCGCCTCGATGGCCGGCACCCGCATCACGCCGCTCTGCGACGCGCCGGTGGCGGCGACGCGGACGTCGCCCGATTTGGTCTTCACGACGAACACGCCGGTCAAGGCGAAGCGCGACGCCGGGTGGGGAAATTTGGAATACCCCGCCTTGGCCGGAATCGGGAACGACACCTGGGTGATGATCTCGCCGTCGGCCAGCGCGGTCGTGAACAGGCCTTTGAAGAAATCATCCGCCGATATCGAGCGTTTGTTGGTCTTCACGGTCGCGCCGAGCGCGAGCACCGCCGACGGATAGTCCGCCGCCGGGTCGTTGTTGGCGATCGAGCCGCCGATGGTGCCGCGGTGGCGGACGGCCGGATCGCCGATCAGCGAGGCGAGATGGGCGAGCGCGGGAATCGCCTTTTGCGCCGGTCCGTTCATAGCCACGTCGTAATGCGTCGTCGCCGCCTTGATCGTCACCGCGTCGACGGAGACGTCGATGCCGATCAGTTCCTTGATCTTGCCAAGGTCGATCACGTCGGATGGCGAGGCCAGCCGCTGCTTCATGACCGGGATCAGGGTGTGGCCGCCGGAGAGATATTTTGCCTCCGAGCCTTTTGCAAAGAGCGCCGCGGCTTCGTCGACGGAAGAAGGGCGATGGTAAATGGTCTCATACATGACTGGTTTCCCTCTCAACCGTGAATGGCGTGCCACACCCGATCGGGTGTCGCCGGCATTTCGAGCTTGTTGTTACCGATCGCGTCCGTGATGGCGTTGATGACGGCCGCCGAAGCGCCGATCGCGCCGGCCTCGCCGCAGCCTTTGACGCCGAGCGGATTGCCGGGGCACAGCGTCGTGGTGTGGTTCAGCTTGAACGACGGCAGGTCGTCGGCGCGCGGCATGGTGTAGTCCATGAACGACGCGGTCACGAGCTGGCCGCTGGAGTCATAGACCGCGCCTTCGAGCAGGGCCTGGCCGATGCCCTGCGCGAGCCCGCCATGGACCTGGCCCTCGACGATCATCGGGTTGATCAGGCGGCCGAAGTCGTCGGCGGCGACGAAATTGACGAAGGAGGTCTTGCCGGTGCCGGAATCGACCTCGAGTTCGCAGATGTAGGCGCCCGCCGGGAAGGTGAAGTTGGTGGGATCGTAGAACGCGCCTTCCTTCAGGCCGGGCTCCATGCCGTCGGGCAGATTATGCGCGGTATAGGCGGCGAGCGCGACCATCGGCAGCGCGATCGATTTGTCGGTGCCGGTGACCTTGAACTCGCCGTTCTCGATGACGATGTCGCCCTCGGATGCCTCGAGCTGATGCGCGGCGATCTTCTTGGCCTTGGCCTCGACCTTTTCCATCGCCTTGAAGATGGCGGACATGCCGACGGCCGCCGAACGCGAACCGTAGGTGCCCATGCCGAACTGCACCTTGTCGGTGTCGCCATGGACGATCTGGACTTGGCTGATCGGAATTCCCAGCCGGTCGGCGACCAGTTGCGCAAACGTGGTCTCATGGCCCTGGCCGTGGCTGTGCGAACCCGTCAGGATTTCGATGGTACCGACCGGATTGACGCGGACTTCGGCGGATTCCCACAAGCCCACGCCGGCGCCGAGGCTGCCGACCGCTTTCGAGGGCGCGATGCCGCAGGCCTCGATGTAGCAGGACAGGCCGATGCCGCGCAGCTTGCCTTCGGACTTCGCCTTGGCCTTGCGCGCCGGGAAGCCCGCATAGTCGATCGCCTTCATGGCGGCGTCGAGCGAGGCGCCGAAATCGCCGACGTCATAGGCCATGATGACCGGGGTCTGATGCGGGAATTGCGTGATGAAATTCTTGCGGCGCAATTCGCCGGGATCGACCTTCAATTGCCGCGCCGCGGTCTCCATCAGCCGTTCCACCACGAAACTCGCCTCGGGGCGGCCGGCGCCGCGATAGGCGTCGACCGGGACGGTGTTGGTGTAGACGCTGATCACCTCGGCGAAGATGTTGGGGATGTTGTACTGGCCCGACAGCAGCGTCGCATAGAGATAGGTCGGCACCGAGGACGAGAACAGCGACATGTAGGCGCCGAGATTGGCGTAGGTCTTGACCCGCAGCGCCGTGACCTTGTTGTCCTTGTCGAACGCCATCTCGGCCTTGGTGAGGTGATCGCGGCCATGGGCGTCGGTCAGGAAGGCTTCCGAACGGTCGCCGGTCCACTTCACCGGGCGCCGTACCTTCTTGGAGGCCCACAGCGCCACCATTTCTTCGGGATAGATGAAGATCTTGGATCCGAAACCGCCGCCGACGTCGGGCGCCACCACCCGCAGCTTGTGCTCCGGCGCGATGTTGTAGAAGGCCGACAGCACCAGCCGCGCGACATGCGGATTCTGCGATGTCGTGTAGAGGGTGAAATGCTCCTCGGCCTCGTTATATTCCGCGATCGCCGCGCGCGGCTCCATCGCGTTCGGCACCAGCCGGTTGTTGGTGATGTCGAGCGAGACCACATTGGCCGCCGATTTGAAGGCCGCGTCCGTCGCCGCCTCCTCGCCGATGGTCCAGTCGTAGATCACATTGCCCGGCGCCTCCGGGTGAAGCTGCGGCGCGCCCGGCTTGATCGCCGCGCGAATGTCGGCCGCGGCCGGGAGTTCTTCGTAATTGACGACCACGGCTTCCGCCGCGTCGCGCGCCTGGTTCTTGGTCTCGGCGATGACGACCGCAACCGCCTGCCCGACGAAACGCACCGTCTCCGGCGCCATCGCCGGCCACGCGCCCATCTTCATCGGCGAGCCGTCCTTGGAGGTGATCGCCCAGCCGCAGATGAGGTTGCCGACCTTGTCGTCGACGATCTCCTTGCCGGTCAGCACCCCGACCACGCCCGGCATTTTCATCGCCGCCGCGGTATCGATGCTCTTTACCTTGGCGTGGGCGTGCGGGCTGCGGACGAACTGCGCATAGGTCATGCCCTGCAGCTTGATGTCGTCGACGTAGCGGCCCTTGCCGGTGATGAAACGCCGATCTTCCTTGCGCACCACACTGGCGCCAATACCTTCAACACCCATCATATCTCTCCCTGTCGGACCGCACTACCTGCGCGAAGAATCTGAAAAGCGCGGGTCGCAGCCGGTTTCTGAAATTTGAAAATCCTGACCCCTGCGGATCAGGGTTATTCCGCGGCCTGCGCGACCTTCATGCGGCCGGCGGCGTCGAGCACCGATTTGACGATGTTGTGGTACCCGGTGCAGCGGCAGATGTTGCCTTCCAGCTCATGGCGGACGGTGTCTTCATCGAGCTTGCCGCCATAGCGGTTGACGATGTCGATCGCCGACATGATCATGCCCGGCGTGCAATAGCCGCATTGCAGTCCGTGATTGTCGCGGAACGCGGCCTGCATCGGATGCAGCTCGTCGCCCTTCGAGATGCCCTCGATGGTGGTGACGCTGGAGCCGGCGGCCTGTCCGGCCAGCACGGTGCAGGATTTGACCGCCTTGCCGTCGATATGGACCACGCAGGCGCCGCACTGGCTGGTATCGCAGCCGACATGGGTGCCGGTCAGGTTCAGATGTTCGCGCAGGAGGTGGACAAGAAGGGTCCGGTCCTCGACCTCGGCCGAGACCGCCTTACCGTTTACCGTCAATTTGACTGTAGACACGCCTGATACCTCCCGATGTTTTAGTTGTTCCGATTAGAAGCAAGGGGGTCGGACTTTGCAACTAGGAATTTCGTCGCGGAAGTCATTGTGATGTCGTCTTTGTCTCAATCCGTCATCCGGCGAACGCCCGGCCGTGCCGCAGACGCGCTTGGGCAGGCTGGCCGTTTTCTGGCTGGCGCTCCGGGGCTGGGTCTTGGCGTCCGGCCAACCTGGCCCAGGTCCGGCCAGGCCGGGGAGGGACGGTTGGCATTCGACTAACCCCGAGCCGGAGGATCGGTGGCGAATTTACCGCCCCTTATCCATTCTGCTCTAATTTCGCGCAACGAGCCGGAAGCTCGCGTTTCCGGACGCGTCTTTCGTTGGAAAAGCGGCTGGGGAGGTTGGGGTGGGTTCGCAATCGGCATCGTCAAAGCTCCCAAGCCTGCGCTTTCGCGGCAAAGTGACCCTCGGATTCGCCATGGTGCTTGCCATCACGGCGGTCAGCATGGGCTTCGCCTATTTCGGATTCGAGCGGGTCTCCTCGGGCGTCGCGACCTACCGGAGCAGCGTTTCGGAGGCCGATCTCGCCCGCAATATCGACCGCGAGCTGATCTCGTACCGGGCACTGGCGCGTTATTATGTGGCGACCGGCAAGGAAGACGACGCCACGGCGGCGCTGGCGGCCGAAGCAAGCCTGAAAGACGCCATCGATCAATCGATGAAGGGCACCACCAATCCGGCACGGCGCGATCAGGTGACGCGGCTGGCCGGTGAATTCGGCACCTTCAGCAGGATTTTCGCCGATATCCTCAAGGTCAAGCGCGACAGCGCGCTGGTGACGCAAAACCAGCTGGCGAAAAGCGGCAACATGCTGCGCTACAAGCTCGACGATCTTCCCAGCAACGCCGCCGACACGGAGCTTCAGGCGATCGAATTCGGCGCAAAAAAGGTGGTGGAGCAATTCCAGGCCGTGACGGCGCTTGCCAATACCTTCGTCATCAACTCCGACCAGACCGTCGCCAACAGCGCGCTGGCGCGTCTGAAATTCGTCGAAAACTCGATAAAGACGATTCCATCGAAGGACGAAAAGATCGCGCAGGGCCTGAAAGAGGCCGGTGCGCTGCTGGAAGAATATCGGCAGGCGCTGACCAGACTGGTCGGGAACGCGACGTCGATCGACAAGCTCGTCGCCGAAATGAACGAATCGGCCGGCGCGATCGTCAAGGGCGCGAGCGCGCTGAAGGCGGACCTGTCTTCCGACCAGCAAAGACTTGAAAGGGATTCGGATGCGGCCATCGGCGAGACCGAACGGCTGATCGTGGTGCTCGCGGCCGGCGGCTTCCTGCTCGGCGCCGTGCTGGCGCTGCTGCTGGGCAAGGGGATTTCGCGGCCGATGATCGAGATGTGCAAGGCGATGCGCGAACTCGCCGGCGGCCATTTCGACGTCGTGCTGCCGGGCCTCGGGCGAAGGGACGAAATCGGCGAGATGGCCGCCGCGGTGGAAGAGTTCAAGATGCAGGCGATCGCCAAGGCCGAGCGCGACGCCGCGGCCCATGATGCCCAGAACAAGGCGGCCGGCGCGGCGCGGCGCAGCGAACTCATTCGCTTCGCCGACGAGTTCGAGGCGGCGGTGGGCGCCATCGTCTCCAACGTTTCGGCCTCCGCGGTTCAGCTCGAACAGGCGGCCGGCACGCTGACGCGGACCGCGGAAACCACGCAAAGCCTGTCGAGCCGGGTCGCCGGCGCCTCGGAAGAAGCCTCCAGCAACATGCAATCGGTCGCCACCGCGACCGAGGAGCTGTCCGCCTCGGTCGATGAAATCGGCCGGCGGGTGCGCGATTCCAACCGGATCGCGGAAGCCGCCGTGGTCCAGGCGCAGGAAACCGACGATCGCATCGGCAAATTGTCGCGCGCCGCGCAGGAGATCGGCGACGTGGTCAAGCTGATCACCGCGATCGCCGAGCAGACCAATCTGTTGGCGTTGAACGCGACCATCGAAGCCGCGCGCGCCGGCGACGCCGGCCGGGGCTTTGCGGTCGTCGCCTCCGAGGTCAAATCGCTGGCCAGCCAGACCGCCAAGGCGACCGACGAGATATCGACCCACATCGCGGGCATGCAGGGCGCGACGCAGGAATCGGTCGCGGCCATCAAGGAGATCGGCGGCACCATCGGCCAGATCTCGAGCATCGCGTCGGCGATCGCGAGCGCCGTGGAGCAGCAAAGTTCGGCCACCCAGGAGATCGCGCGCAACGTCCAGAACGTCGCGCAAGGCACCGAGGAGGCCGCCGCCAACATCCTGCAGGTCAATCGCGGCGCCACCGAAACCGGATCGGCCTCCGAGGAGGTGCTGAATTCGGCAAAAAGCCTTTCGAGCGAAAGCGCGCGGCTGCGCGATGAACTCGACCGCTTCATGGCGAATATCCGCGCGGCGTAGCTGCGCGCCGGGGACGCACGGCACGAACGCACGTATTTGCGGGCCAATGGGAACGCTTGCGGTAGCGCGAATGTGGCGATGCGCGAGGTCCATGGCCAATGTAACATTTCGGAATTTCAGAAATTGTGCTTGCCGCCGCGCGCAAATCAGTTTCATATCCGCCGCCGTCCCGTCCCAATAAGGGGCGGCTCGCGATCGTCACGGACGCGGGGCGGGATGCGGTGGACGCGGATGCGCTTTTGACGAATGGCGTGTGAGGCGGACGGCGAAGTCGTGTGGTCCTGACGCCCCGACGCTGGCGTCAAGTTTGCGGCGATATCCGCAGGCGACGGTGGCAAAAAAGCCCGGTCACCGGGGAGAGCGCGTTATAAGCCGTAAACCATTGCGTAGGGAATGCCGGGTGATTCCGGTGTGACCTGACTAACGCGTGTGCGCTTCTCACACTACCCCTGCACACGCGGCTATCGGGCGCATCGGGCGCCCGGCATTCCCTGCGCCCTCTGATCAAAGAGGGCGGAACGTGCAAGCCAAAACTCGCGCAAAACCTGCGGCGAGATAGCGGAGTCGTATCTTGACGATCCCAATGATCCCACGCACACCCCTGCTGTCATCATCCGCCATCCGGTTCGGCCTCTGGCCGGCCGGACGACAGGCTCCGGCGGATCCAGTACGCCGGAATGTCTCGATTCTCACTTGGGGCCGGCGATTACTGGATACCCGCCTTCGCGGGTATGACACTTCACTCCCTCCCGAACTGCCGCTTCAACTCGCCCTTGGTCCGCTCCAGCCGCTCGCGTTGTGTCTTCGGCAGGCCCTTGCCGGCACGGTTGATATAAAAGGTCAGCATCGAGAGCGCCGAGCGATAGGCGCCGGCCTTGCGGCGCGAACTGCGTTCCGCCGAGCGTTTCAGCGAGGCCGCGATCTTTCTCGGATCGGTCAGCTTGAAGACGCCTTGCCTCAGATCGAGCGCGTCGCTTTGCTCGGTCACGCGCTGCGACCAGCGTTTTGGCGATAGCTTTTTGCCAGCGGATTTTCCGCGCGCCGAACCGGCCTTTCGGGTCGTCGGCTTTTGCGTGCTCTTTCCTGCGGTCTTCCGCGTCGCCGTCTTGCGTCCCGCCATCGCCAACTCCCCATGGTTTCAATGTCTGTTTTCCATCATTTCAACCGAAAACGGCAGCGAACCCAAACAGTTCCCAATGCCGCCATGCGGGAACCCGATCGTACCCGTTGCGTTGACCCTGGTGGCAGGCGAGCCCCATTCACGCTTGAAAACCCTGGAATGCCGCATTCCCGGGTGTTTTCTCATTGGTTTCGATTGATGGATTTGCAGCTCAGCCCGGCAGTCGATGATAGCGCTCCCATGTCGGCGTCCGTGAGGCGCAACGACCAACGCATCATCGAAACCAGCATTCCCGCGCGTCTCGATGCGCTCACCTGGAGCGGTTTCCACACCCGCGTCGTGCTGGCGCTCGGCATCACCTGGATTCTGGACGGGCTGGAGGTGACGCTGGCCGGCGCGCTGTCGGGGGCGCTGAAGGAAAGCCCGACCCTGCAATTTTCCAATTTCGATGTCGGATTTTCCAACAGCGCCTATCTCGCCGGCGCCGTGTGCGGCGCGCTCGGCTTCGGCTGGCTCACCGACCGGATCGGGCGCAAGAAACTGTTCTTCATCACGCTCGCGCTCTATCTCACCGCGACCGCCGCCACCGCGCTGTCCTGGGGTGTCGCAAGCTACGCGTTGTTCAGATTCCTCACCGGCGCCGGCATTGGCGGCGAATATACCGCGATCAATTCGACGATCCAGGAACTGGTGCCGGCGCGCTATCGCGGCTGGACCGACCTCGTGATCAACGGCAGCTTCTGGCTCGGCGCGGCGCTCGGCGCGACCAGCGCGATCGTGCTGCTCGATCCGCATTTGATCGGTCCGGATCTCGGCTGGCGGCTGGCCTATCTCACCGGCGCCTGTCTCGGCCTGATCGTGTTCGTGATGCGGATGTGGATCCCCGAAAGCCCGCGATGGCTGATGATTCACGGCCATCCCGAACAGGCGCATGCGATCGTGGACGACATCGAACGCTCGGTCACCGGGCATGTGCAGGCTCCGCGTCAGGCTTGGCCGACAATCAAGCTCAGGATGCGCGACCACACGCCGTTGCGCGAAGTGGCGCATACCCTGTTTTCGCTTTATCGCCAGCGCTCGCTGGTCGGACTGGCGCTGATGATCGCGCAGGCGTTCTTCTATAACGCGATCTTCTTCACCTTTGCGCTGGTCCTGACCGACTTCTACGGCATCGCCGCCAACCGGATCGGCTGGTATATCCTTCCCTTCGCGGCCGGCAATTTCCTCGGGCCGTTGTTGCTCGGCCGTCTGTTCGACACGCTCGGCCGCCGCGCCATGATTGCGTTCACCTATGGCGCGTCCGGGGTGCTGCTGGCGCTGTCCGGCTATCTGTTTTCGATCGGGGTATTGAGCGCGCAGACCCAGACCATTGCATGGATGGTCATCTTTTTCTTCGCTTCCCCGGCCGCAAGTGCTGCTTATCTCACTGTCAGCGAAACCTTCCCGCTCGAGGTTCGGGCGCTGGCGATTGCGGTGTTTTATGCGATCGGAACCGGAGTTGGCGGCGTGGCCGGCCCGGCTTTGTTCGGGGCGCTGATCGATACCGGCTCGCGCGACAGCGTTTTCGCGGGATACCTGCTGGGGTCGAGCCTGATGATCGCGGCGGCGGCCATCGCCTGGCGTTACGCGGTCGCGGCCGAGCGCCGGACCCTCGAATCGGTTGCCCGCCCGCTGGCCTTTGTGGAGTAGAATGAAATGAACCAGGACTTGGTAGATCAGGATTTGGCCGAGGTGCCGTTGCAACAGGACATTCCATCACCGGATCGGAAGCCGTCGAAGTGGGCCGCGAGCGAATTGGCGGGGCGGCTCGACGAATTCGCGGTCCTGCTCGACATCGACGGCACGCTGCTCGATCTGGCGCCGACGCCGCGCGAGGTGTGGGTGCCGCCGGGACTGGCGACGACCCTCAACCGGCTGCTCGAAAAAACCTCCGGCGCGCTGGCGCTGGTCAGCGGACGTTCGCTCAACGATATCGATCTGATCTTTGCCCCCGAGCAATTCCCGGCGGTCGGCGGCCACGGCGCGGAAATGCGCATCTCGCTGGACAGCGAGGCCGTCGCAACCCACGCGCCGCCGATGGACAAGGAATTGAAACGGCGGTTGGCGGCGATCGCCAAACTCAGCCCTGGCATTCTGCTGGAAGACAAGGGCTACTCGCTGGCGCTGCATTACCGGCTGGCGCCGCATGCGGAAAAGGCGATCTACGAAGCGGTGTCGCTGATCAGGGCCGATTTGCCAAATGCGCCGATCGAGGTATTGCCCGGGAAATGCGTCTGCGAGATCAAGCATTCCGGTTTCAACAAGGCATCGGGTGTCATCGAATTGATGACTCGCGAGCCCTTCAAGGGGCGCCGGCCGATTTTCATCGGCGACGACGTCACCGACGAAAGTGTGTTCGCGATCATGCCTGATTTCGGCGGCCTGGCATTTTCGGTCGGCAGGCGCGCGCAAGGTGTCGCCGATCATTTCGACGAACCGCGCGATGTGCGGGATTGGCTGGCGCGCCTCAGCGACGGCGACGTTGCGGCCGAACGATGAAACCAACCGCTAAACAAGATCCGAAACGGTATCGGTCACTCAAGCTGTCATTATTCCTGGATCGTTTCGCGATCGAATGGCCGGGTTCCGCCGCGGCTCGGCCTGAATTTGGTTTCATTTCGTTGAAAGGGTGACGAGGAACCATATTGATGAATGGCTGTTAACCCGCGAGCACTTTCAGGAGAGGACCCTGTGAATCTCGTCGTCGTTTCAAATCGCGTCGCGCGGGGCAAGGCCAACGAGCCCATGACGGGCGGTCTTGCGGCTGCCCTGCTGCCCGTGGTGGAGAAGTCCGGCGCGATTTGGGTGGGTTCGTCAGGCCGGGTCCGCGATGGTTCCCTGAAGGAACCATTCGCTGAAATCGAAGCACTCGGCGCCGGCGCGCTCGCCATGCTGGATCTGCCGGCTGCGCATTACGGCGGATATTATGAAGGCTTTGCCAATTCGGCCCTGTGGCCGGCGCTGCATTCCCGTTCCGACCTGATCCGCGCCTCGCAGGGAGATTATCTCAGCTATCGCGAAGTCAACGCCTTCATGGCGCGCGCGCTGCTGCGCTTCCAGAAGCCCGACACCGCATTCTGGATCCAGGATTACCATTTCCTCGCGCTCGGCGCGGAATTGCGCGATCTCGGTGTCACCCGGCCACTCGGCTTTTTCCTGCATACGCCGTGGCCCGCGCGCGCGGTCATCGAGGGCGTGCCGCATCATCGCGAATTGATCGAGGCCATGCTCGCCTACGATCTGATCGGGTTCCAGACCAGCGACGATTGCGAAAACTTCCTGGGCTACGTTTCATCGGATCTCGGCCTCGAGGTCGCAGACGGGGTCGTCACCTCGTCCTTCGGCAAGACCCGCGTTGCGGTATTCCCGATCGGGATCGATCCGGAAAAATTCGCGCAGCAGGCCGCCAAGGCGGTGTCGCATCCCGACGTGTCGCGGCTGCGCCGCAGCCTCAACGGCGAGAAGCTCGCGATCGGCGTCGATCGGCTGGATTATTCCAAGGGGCTGATCAACCGCATCAACGCGTTCGACCGCATGTGGACCGAGCACCCGGCGCTTCAGCGAACGGTGTCGCTGCTGCAGATCGCGACGCCCTCGCGGGGCGCGATCGAGGCGTATGGCAATCTGCAGAGCGAGCTTGCTAAACTCGTCAGCGACGTCAATGGCCGCCACGGCGAGGTGGACTGGACCCCGATCCGCTATCTCAACAAGGGTTTCAGCCAGACCGTGCTGGCCGGGCTTTATCGCACCGCCCAGGTCGGCGTCGTCACCCCGCTGCAGGACGGCATGAATCTGGTCGCCAAGGAATATGTTGCGGCCCAAAACCCGGCCGATCCCGGCGTGCTGGTGCTGTCGAAATTCGCCGGCGCCGCGAACGAGCTCGACACGGCGCTGCTGGTCAATCCCAACGACATCGACGGCATGGCGCGGACGATAGCGACCGCGCTCTCGATGCCGCTGAACGAACGGCGCCTGCGCTGGGAGGCGATGATGGACAAGCTTCGCGCCGGCACCATCCAGCGATGGTTCGCCGATTTCGTCGACGCGCTGCAGGAGACCCGGAGCGACCGATGCGGGCCGGAGCCTCAGCTGCTTGTGCCGCCGGCCCCATGGCCACTGCGCTCGGTCAATAGCAGCAGCCGCTATCATTAATAGCAATACGAGACGCCATCGAGAATCGGACACCGCGCCTTGTCCGGCGCGCTCGGATTATCCAGGGGCACGACACCCTTGCCCTGACCGACGAACACGCCCGATCCCACGATCACCGACGATCTATTCCCGATGATGACGCTCGGATGCGGCGAGGTCAGGCTCGAACGGGTACCGTCAGCCCAGATGATCGCATCGCCGGACAGGATCCCGCGCCGTCCGTCGTCGCAGCTGACGTCGACACCTTGATGGGTGCAGGCCTGCGCCAGCGCCGGCGCTGTGCTGCCCGCCACCATCGCGGACATTAAAATCGAGAACGCCAACGCCCGATCGATGGTCATGTCGCCCCTCCGCCCGCTGAATCGCGGTCATATTCTGTCGTCGCGCCTGATCCGCTTTCGGTTCAGCGGCCCGCTCGGTCAAGGGCTGCGAAAAATAATACAATTTATTCAAAGGGTTGTGTAAATTTCCGCCGGTTCGGCCAGCCTCACTTGCAAAAGTCGCCATGGCCCTTCAAGAGAGGGCATCCGGAGAGATGGCCGAGTGGCTTAAGGCGCACGCTTGGAAAGCGTGTGTGCGGGAAACCGTACCGTGGGTTCGAATCCCACTCTCTCCGCCA
>NZ_JADGRI010000335.1 GCF_017881085.1 Bradyrhizobium sp. | reverse complement strand
CAATTGCCGCATCTGGATCAACCCCTGGCAATGCGTTAGTCTTTTGTCCAACCGGTTAAAACAATCGGCAGATCAGGGAGAATAACGTGAAACCTAAGGGAACAAGGGCGCTTGCATTTGCGGTCGCCGCCGCCATCGGCCTTTTCTACGCGGCCGCGCCGGCAGTGGCGCAGGAGAAAAAAATCACGGTCTGGTTCGGCAAGGGCTTTTACAAGTCCGAAGACGACGCGCTGCTGGAGGCGATCAGGAAGTTCGAGGCCAAGACCGGAATCAAGGTCGAACTGTCGCAATACGCCATTCAGGACATGATTCCGAAGACGGTGGCAGCCCTTGATTCCGGCACGGTGCCGGACGTCGCCTATTCCGACAGCTACGACGTGCAGGCGCAGGGCAAATGGGCGTTCGAGGGCAAGCTCGAGGATCTCTCTGATATCCTGCTGCCGATGAAATCGGCGTTCGCGCCGAACACGCTGGAGACCACCTATCTGCTCAACGACGTCACCAAGAAGCGGGGCTATTACGGCTTCCCGCTGAAGCAGCAGAGCATGCACGTCCAGATCTGGCAGGACATGCTGGAGCAGGCCGGGTTCAAGCAAAGCGACATCCCGACCAAATGGGAGGATTACTGGTCGTTCTGGTGCGACAAGGTGCAGCCCGCGATCCGCAAGGCCACCGGCCAGCGCATTTACGCCGTCGGCCAGCCGATGGGCGTGGAATCCACCGACTCGTTCCAGTCGTTCTACACCTTCATGGACGCCTACAACGTCAGGCTAGTCGACGACAACGGCAAGCTCCTGGTCGACGATCCCAAGGTCCGGCAAGGCCTGATCAGCGCGCTGAAGGACTACACCGACACGTATGTCAGGGGCTGCACGCCGCCCTCCTCCACCACCTGGAAGGACCCCGACAACAATGTCGCTTTCCACAACAGGACCATCGTGATGACGCACAATTTCACGATCTCGATCGCGGCGAAGTGGCTTGACGACGCCAACAACCCGGCGCTGACCCCCGAGCAGCGCGCCGCCGGCAAGAAGGCGTATGAGGAAACCATCATCACGGCGTCCTTCCCCAACAAGCCCGACGGCACGCCGATCAAATACCGCTCCGACGTCAAGACCGGGTTGATCTTCACCGCCGCCAAGAACAAGGCGGAAGGCAAGGAGTTCATCAAGTTCCTGCTGCAGGAGGAAAACCTGCGGCCCTACATCGAGGGCGCGCTCGGCCGCTGGTTCCCGGTGACATCAGCGAGCCAGCAGAGCCCGTTCTGGCAGGCCGACCGCCATCGCAAGGCGGTCTACACCCAGTTCACCGGCGGCACCCAGCCGTTCGACTTCACAAAGAACTGGAAGTTCACCATCCTGAACAACGAGAACGTCTGGGCCAAGGCGATGAACCGCGTGGTCAGCGAGAAGGTGCCGGTCGAAAAAGCCGTCGACGAACTGATCGCCCGCCTCAAGGAAGTCGCGGGGTAGCGTATGCTACAGTGGCCTCATGGTTCGAGACGCCATCTGCCGTCATGGCCGGGCTTGTCCCGGCCATCCACGTCATTTTCCTTAGCTGAGGCCAGGACGTGGATGCCCGGGACAAGCCCGGGCATGACGAGCTTTGCCGACATGCCGCGGCACACTTTAGCTGCGGCAATATAGGTTCACCGCATGGCAACGATGACGCTCAGGACACCCGACGATACGGTCCCCCGCAGGCCGCTGTCGGCGCGGCTGTCGACGCCGCAGGTCTGGGGCATTGTACTGCTGGCGCCCTACATGCTGGTGTTCCTGGCCTTCGTGGTCTACCCGGTCTGTTACGGGCTCTGGCTGGCCCGTCACCCGGCGAGCTATGTCGCGCTCTATCACGATCCGATTTTTGCCCGGGCCGCCATCAACACGCTGATCTTTCTGGTGATAGGCATTAATTTCAAGATGGTGGTGGCGCTGTTTCTGTCGGGCTTCTTCATCCAGGAGCGCTCCTGGATCAAGTGGCTGTCGGTGCTGTTCATCCTGCCCTGGGCGGTGCCGTCGATCCCGACCATCCTGTCGGTGCGGTTCATGTTCAATCCCGAATGGGGCATGGTCAATCAGCTGATCTTCAAGCTGACCGGGGAAGACGGTCCGAACTGGCTCAACGATCCCACCGTCGCGCTCACCATGGCGATCGGCATGCATATCTGGAAATCGCTGCCGTTCTGGACCCTGATCCTGATGACCGGACGGCTGGCGATCCCGGGCGATCTGTTCGAGGCGGCCGCCGTCGACGGCGCGACCTGGTGGCAGAAATTCCGCTTCATTACCTGGCCGTCGGTGCGGACGCTGTATCTGACCTGCACGCTGCTTTCGATGATCTGGACGCTCGGCGACTTCAACAGCGTGTACCTCCTGACCGGCGGGGGACCTGCCGACCTCACCCATGTGCTGTCGACCCTCGGCATTCGCTATCTCAGGCTCGATCAGCTCTCGCTTGCGATGGCCTCGATCGTCTGCGCGCTGCCTTTCGTGGTTCCGCTGATGTATTTCATGATGAAACGGCTCTCGCGATGAAGCTGCCTTCCTTAAAACTTCCCTCCTTGCGCGAAGCCGGCACCGAGGCGCGCCTGCTCTTGATCGGCATCCCCGTCTTCATCTGGACCATGCTGCCGATCTATCACATGTTCCTGTTTGCGATCTCGCCGAAGGAAGACGCCTTCGCCGGAAAATTCTGGCCCGATCATCCAACGCTGCATAACTTCCATATTGTGTTTTACCAGCAGCATTATTTCCTGCGGGATTTCTGGATCCAGTTCTGGAATTCGACCGTGATCGCGGTTTCGGTCGGCGTACTGACGCTGCTGATTGCGACCGCGACCGCGTTCTCGATCTCGAGGTTGAGGGTCCCCGGCGGCCGTTGGGTGATGAATCTGGCGCTGTTCACCTATTTCATCCCGGCGGCCTTCCTGGCGGTTCCGATGTACCGAACCATGGGCAATTACGGACTCCTGAACAATCACTGGTCGCTGATTCTGGCGATGGTGACGATCGCCTCGCCCTACGCGATCTGGGTGCTCAAGCAGGCCTCCGACAAGTTGCCGGTGGAGCTGGACGAGGCCGCAATCATGGACGGCGCCACCATCCCGCAAATATTCCGGCTGGTCTATCTGCCGCTGATGATGCCGTCGCTGGTCGCGATCGGGTGCTATGCGCTGCTCTTGGCCTGGAACGAATATCTCTATGCGTTCCTGCTGCTGTCGAAGGACACGGAAATCACGCTTCCGGTGGCGCTCGGCAATTTCCTGGCCGCGGACGATAGCCCCTGGGAACTCTTGATGACCACCGGGTTCATCTACGCGCTGCCGCCGGCCGCGATCTATTACGTCTTCAAGCGCTACATGGTCGGCGGCCTGACGGCGGGTGCGGTGAAATCCTGACCGGCCTTACAGCGGCGCCGCATTCTCGCCGCGCGAACTGGTCAGCTTGGAGACCAGCGACGCCGCCACGATGACCACCGCGATCAGTCCGATCACCAGCGTGCAGATGGCGTTGATCTCGGGTTTTACGCCGAGCCGCGCCGCCGAATAGATCCGGATCGGCAGGGTCGACGAACCCGGGCCGGTGGTAAAGCTCACGATCACGACGTTGAATATCAGCGGACGTACGGCCAGGGTACGTTTCGCTGCTTTGAGGGTTTGTCGGTAGGTGCAAAGATAGAACACTTCTCGCGCAACGTTCGAAATTGTCCGATTCAAGCAGAGGTCACCGAATGACCACTTCGCGCCAAAAGCAGCCTTATGGAGAGGGTTCGCTTTGACCCCGCGGAAAGCTCGCCGAATAACTCCTGACCCCAAGGTTCGCAGTCTGGGGTCTTTGAAATCATTGAAGTCCCCTACCAGAAGATAGATTTGTTACGAGAACCGGCCCCCAAATACACGCCATGAACACGGCGCGGGGGCCGGATCCCGCGTCATGCCCACCAATCATAGATTGCTACGGAGCGTTCTTCAGAGCAGCAATAATGTCCGCGCGCTCCTTGGCGTCGGAAATGCCGATGAGGGTCTTTGAAGTACCCGGCAGGAACTTGCTCGGTGAAGTCAGAAATTTATCAAGGTCGGCTTCCGTCCAGTTGCCAGCGGCCTTTCGCAGCGCTGGCGAATAGCCGTACCAATCCGCCCGCGCCTTGCGCGCACCAACGATGCCATGCAGAGGTGGCCCCACGCGAAGCGGTCCGCCGGTCTCGATGCTGTGGCATACCACGCATTCCCTGAGCGGCCCGTCGGCGCCGACTGGCATCGCCTTGAACTTATAGGGGCCGGCCGTCTGCAGGCCGGGTGCCCCCACTGGCTGCATCCTGAGCGCCCAGATGACGCCCATCGCGACGGCCACTATGACCACGGCGGCCGCAACATAAGAGCCAACGCGTTGCATGGTTTGCACCCGGATAACAGCGCCCCGCCTCTACGACCCGATGCCGATCCTGCGGGCATTTGCGCCCTTAGCCCGATGCGCGTCGACCGTCGTTGATGATCGTCAATTTTGCTCGACATCGTCTGCCGAATGGCTCGCCCCGACGGACAGCAACCGCCGGATACCTCGCAACTAGCTGCCCGATGCCGCGATCGGGGCGCTAATACCTTGGGGGTAGGTCGGCAATCTGTTGCGGTATGTCAAAGCCGCTGACGCCGGTGGCGTCATCATGTTTATCCAGTTTGGTGCGACCGGGCCGAAAGAACGCCTGGGCTGGTACCAAGTGGAGGGTGGAAGCATGGCACAAGCTTGCACAAAGCAGGAGGGACAGGCCTGCGTTGTATGCCACGTTGGGCGGCGGAGCGATTGGCATGATCTTGACCCAACCGCGAGCGCCTTGCTGACCAGCGGGCGGCGGCGGCGCGAATATGGTTCAGGCGAGGTCGTCTTTGCGCAAGGCGAGCGCAACGATGGCGTGCATTGCGTCTCCGGCGGCACTGTCGGCATTCGCAAACTTGATGGTAACGGTAATTCGGTGCTGCTTGAGCTCGCCTATCCCGGCGACACCATCGGATACCGTTCGTTCCTCACCGACAGCGAGCACAAGACCAGCGCCGAAGCGTTGGGTCCGACCGTGATATGTCATATCGACCATTCGACGATTGCGGCGCTGCTGGCCGGCAACCCGGCACTCGGCCTGCGTTTTCTCAAACGCTCGATCGGCGAGCTCGAGCACGCGCACGACATGATGTTTCGCCAGGCAACGCTGTCGAACCGCCACAAACTCGTGCACCTTCTGCTCGTCCTGGTGGGACGGCACGGCCGTCGGAATTCGAATGGGTCACAATCGATCGATCTGCCGGTGTCGCGGCGCGACCTTGCATCGATGGTCGGCACCCGCCACGAGACGATTTCGCGCATCATTGGCCGGCTTGAGACTGATGGAGTGGCCCATTTTTCCGGCCGTCAGGTCACGATCCCCAGCGTGGAAGCGCTCGCAGCCGAAATCGATTGCCTGATCCCGGCGTGATCTGCTGCACAATCAGCCGTGTGCGAAAAAATTGACGATCGTCATCGCCGTCTTGCGGCACCCTTGATAACGCGTCTCGTGGACGAATCTCAAAGGGGCCGGCCATGGACGCCACTTCCAATCCCG
>NZ_JADGRI010000096.1 GCF_017881085.1 Bradyrhizobium sp. | reverse complement strand
GTGGTGGCCCGTCCTGATGATGTTCGGGCCGCCCGACCAGGTCAGCCAGCACAGCGACACTTCCACGAAATGGAAGATCAAACGCTTCTCCAACGACGAGCTGCGCCAGAAATTCGTCGATGCGACGGTGCCGCAGGCGCGGTATCTGGGACTTTCGATTCCCGATCCCGGCTTGAAGCAGAACGCGACCACGGGCCATTGGGAATACAGCGCGATTGACTGGACCGAATTCAAGCAGGTGCTGGCCGGCAACGGTCCCTGTAACCGCGACCGCATGGCGGCGCGGCGCAAGGCTCATGACGAAGGCGCGTGGGTGCGCGAGGCGGCCAAGGCCTACGCGGAGAAGCGCAAGCAGCGGTCTGCGGCGCAGGCTGCATGAGAATTCCAGGGAGATCATGATGGCCACGCCGAATACGCCGCTATGGGAAGTCTTCATTCGCAGCCGCAATGGTCTGGCGCACAAGCATGTCGGCTCGCTGCATGCCGCCGACGCGACGCTGGCGCTGCAGGCCGCGCGCGACATCTACACCCGTCGCGGCGAGGGCCTGTCGATCTGGGTGGTGCCGTCCAGCGCGATCACCGCCTCCGACCCGGCCGAGAAGGGCATGATGTTCGAGCCAGCGGAATCCAAGATCTACCGGCATCCGACATTTTACGACGTGCCCGACGAAGTCGGACATATGTGATTCTTGCTGCGTCATTGCGAGCGCAGCGAAGCAATCCATAGAACCACGAGCTGGATTGCTTCGTCGCTTCGCTCTTCGCGATGACGGCAATACGGTCAGGCAAGCAGGTTAGAGAACATGGCTGTCGCCTCTATTTCCGTCTCGGAAACGCCGCTGGTGCTGTACACGCTGCGCCGGGCCGACGACGCACTCATTCTGGGGCACCGGCTGTCGGAATGGTGCGGCCACGCGCCGATGCTGGAAGAGGACATGGCACTCGCCAATATGGGCCTCGACCTGCTCGGCCAGGCGCGTGAACTCTACAGCTATGCCGCCAGGGTCGAAGGCAAGGGCAACGACGAGGACAAATTCGCGTATTTGCGCGATGTTCGGCAGTACCGCAATCTGCTACTGCTCGAACAACCGAATGGCGATTTCGCGCGCACCATGGTGCGGCAGTTCTTCTACTCGGCCTTCGCCGATCTCTATTGGCGCGCGATGATGAAGTCGAGCGACGCCACGCTTTCGGCGATCGCGGCGAAATCCGAAAAGGAAAGCGCCTATCATTTGCGGCATTCGTCGGAATGGATCGTCCGGCTCGGCGATGGAACCGAGGAAAGCCACGCCCGCGCTCAGACCGCGGTCGATGATCTCTGGGCTTTTACGGGCGAGATGTTCGAGGTTGACGAAAGCGAGCGCGCCTTGATCGATGCCGGCATCGCCGTCGATCCCGCGGGCTTGCGTCCGCAATGGCTCAAGACCGTTTCCGATGTCGTCAGCGAAGCGACGCTGGTGCTGCCGAAGAACGACTGGATGCAGCAGGGCGGCCGCAGTGGCCGGCACAGCGAGCATCTCGGCCATCTGCTCAGCGAGTTGCAGTCGATGCAGCGGACCTTTCCGGGTGCCACATGGTGATCGCCATGTTCGATGACGCCGAATTGCGGCAGCGCGCCTGGGATGTGGTGGCGACCGTGGTCGATCCTGAAATTCCCGTGCTGAGCATCGCCGATCTCGGCGTGCTCCGCGACGTAGCGGTCAACGACGGTCAGGTCGAGGTCGCGATCACGCCGACCTATTCCGGCTGTCCCGCGATGAACATGATAACCCTCGAGATCGAACTGGCGCTGGAGCGCGAGGGCTTTCGCAATTCGAAGGTGCGTACCGTGCTGTCGCCGGCCTGGACCACCGACTGGATGAGCGAGGACGGCCGCCGCAAGCTCGCCGAATACGGCATAGCGCCGCCGCAACCCGCAAGCTCGCGCCGCGCGCTGTTCGGGGTCGAGCAGGTGGCCTGCCCGCAATGCGGCTCCGTCGACACCGAGGTGCTTTCCGAATTCGGCTCGACGTCCTGTAAGGCGCTGTGGCGCTGCAAGAGCTGCCGCGAACCCTTTGATTACTTCAAGTGTCACTGACAATGTCCGCATCCGCACCCCGCTTCCATCGTCTCTCCGTGAACGATCTGCGCCGCGAATCCGCCGATGCGGTGTCGCTGACCTTCGCGATTCCCCAGGAACTCACCGAGGACTATCGTTTTGCCCCCGGGCAGTATCTGACCTTGCGCACCACCATGGACGGCGAGGAAGTGCGCCGCTCCTATTCGATCTGCTCCGGCCCCGATGACGGCGAACTGCGCATCGCCGTAAAAAGGGTCGATGGCGGCGCGTTCTCGAGCTGGGCCGCCGACGAGCTGAAATCCGGCGACGAACTCGACGTCATGACGCCGACAGGCCGCTTCGGAGTCGCTCCCGCGCCCGATCAAGCGAGGGTCTATGTCGGCTTCGCAGCTGGCTCCGGCATCACGCCGATCCTGTCGATCGTGAAGGGCGTGCTGGCGCGCGAGCCGAACAGCCGGTTCTTCCTGTTCTACGGCAACCGCTCCACCGGCGGCATGCTGTTCCGCGAGGCGCTGGAGGAACTCAAGGATCGCTTCATCCAGCGGCTCTCGGTATTCCATGTGATCTCCGGCGAGGAGCAGGACATTCCGATCCTGCACGGTCGCCTCGACGGCGAGAAGGTGAGGGTGCTGCTGCGCTCGCTGGTGCCGGCGGCCAGCGTCGACCATGTCTTCATCTGCGGCCCGACCGGCATGAGCGAGGACATCGAGGCGACCTGCAGGGATATCGGCATTGCCGCGGACCGGATTCATGTCGAGCGTTTTGTCTCCGGGCTCGGCGGCAGGCCACGTCCGAAAGCCGTGGTGCCCGTCAACGCACCGCCAAAGGCGATTGCCGCGCTGATCATCGACGGCAAGCGCCGCGAGGTGCCGGTCGCGGAAGGCGAGGCCATTCTCGATGCCGCGTTGCGCGCGGGCGTCGACCTGCCGTTCGCCTGCAAGGGCGGCATGTGTTCGACGTGCCGCGCCAAGCTGGTCGAGGGCAAGGCCGAGATGGAAGTGAACTATTCGCTGGAGCCATGGGAGCTTGAGAAGGGTTTTATCCTCACCTGCCAGGCGCGGCCGACGACGGAACGAGTCGTGGTTGATTACGATCACGTCTAGCCCGCGCCGTCATTCCGGGATACGCGGTAAGGCGCGCCCCGGAATGACGGATTAAACGTTCGGAGCTGGCGCCGTTCCCAAGATCGCTTCGATCGAAAGTCCGAGCCCGAGCAGTTTTGTGTCGCTACCGACGGGCCCGTCGATCTCCAGCCCAACCGGCAAACCGCCCGCGGTCATGCCGGCGAACAGCGACAGCCCGGGAAGGCCGGCGTTGCTGCCGGGATCGGTGTTGCGGATCATGGTGTCGAACGTCGGCGCCGGCGTGCCGCCGTTGATCGACATCTCGCTTGATCCCTTTTCCATGTCGATTGTGGGCGCCGGCGCAATCGTGGTGGGGAACAGGATGCCGTCCAGGCGGTTGTCGCGGAAATACGCCGCGTAGAGCTTCTGGAGCGCCGGCCGCTGCACGGTCATGACGTCCGGGTAAGCGGCGCCGAACACATCCGCGGTGATGGCGCCGAACGCGCCTTGCACATCGGGGCTGGCGATTTTTGCGGCGATGTCGGCCAGCGTGATGCCTTCGATGCCGGATGCCTTCAGGTAGGCGGGGATATCGGCAACCGGCTCATGCAGCGCGACGGGGAATGAGACCTTGGCGTTCTGTTCGAACAATCCGGGCAAATCGGCATCGACCAGGACCACGCCGGCGTCCGCAAGTTTTGCGCGCGCGGCGATCGCGACCGCTTCCAGTTCGCGATCGAGCCCGCTCCAGAAGGAGGCGGGGATGCCGAGGCGCTTGCCGCGCAGCGGTTCGGCCAAGGCAACCGGGCTACCGGTGATGACGGAATCCAGCAGCGCCACGTCGGCCACGGTGCGGCCCATCGGACCCACGGTGTCGCGGGTATGGCTGATCGGTACCACCAGATTGGCATCATCGTAGCGCCGCTCTGCGCCGCCATTGCCGACCGAGGGCCGCAACCCCACGGTACCCGTCAGCGCCGCCGGCACGCGGGTCGACCCGCCGGTATCGGAGCCGAGGCCGCACGTCACGATACGTGCGGCAACGGCCGCCGCCGTCCCGCCCGACGAGCCGCCGGGAATCCGGGTCTTGTGGTAGGGATTTTTCACCGCTCCGGCGAATGACGACAAATTGGTGCTGGTGATGCCGAACGCGAGTTCATGCATGTTGGCCTTGCCGATGATGATGGCGCCGGCATCCAGCAGTTTCTGCAGCGAGGGGGCGTTGCGGGTTGGACGCGCATTCTGCAGCGCCGGTGTGCCGCCCGATGTCGGCAGGTCGGCGGTGTTGATATTGTCCTTCACGACGATCGGCAGGCCGGCCAGCGCGCCGGTTGTCTTGCCCGCATCGACCAGGGCTGCGGCCGCCAGCGCGCCGTCCCTGTTCAGGATCACGAATGCGTTGAGGTCCTTTTGCTGCTCGGCGCGTTCCAGCGCGGCGCGCACGGCGCTCACGGCTGATATCTTCTTGTCACGGATCGACGCGACCAACTCGGCAGCGGTGGGCGAAGGGGTATCGGCCATGGCGCGACTCGCATTTCCAGGGGGTAAGGAAACGCCGCCCCGGGCAGGCGGCGATCGACGATAGCAGGATAGCGCGGCGCGGCACCAGAGATGGGCGGCTACCTATTCCTTCGGCCGCTTGTCGAACACGCGCCTGGCCTTGCCGAGCGAGCGCTCCAGCGTGTCGGGCGGCACGGCCCTGATATTGGCGTGGATACCGGTGGTGTTCTTGATGTGGTGGGTGACCAGCGCGGTCTGTTCGACCAGTCCCCGGCCGTCCCAGTTCTCGGGGCGCGCCTCCGCCAGCACCGTCATCACGTCCATTCGCCCCTCGCGGGTCAGTTCGATGATGAAATGACCGCCGCACCAGTCGGTGGCGAGCAGCACTTCCTCGATCTGGGTCGGGAACACGTTGACGCCGCGCAGGATGATCATGTCGTCGGAACGCCCGGTGACCTTCTCCATCCGCCGCATGCCTGGCCGCGCCGTGCCCGGCAACAGCCGTGTCAGGTCGCGGGTGCGGTAACGGATCACCGGGAAGGCTTCCTTGGTCAGCGAGGTGAAGACGAGTTCGCCCTTCTCGCCGTCGGGCAGCAGCGCGCCGGTCTCGGGATCGATCACCTCCGGGTAGAAATGATCCTCCCAGATATGCAGGCCATCCTTGGTCTCGATGCATTCCTGGGCGACGCCGGGGCCCATCACCTCGGACAGGCCGTAGATGTCGGTGGCATCCATGTCGAAGGATTGTTCGATCTCGGCGCGCATCGCATTGGTCCATGGCTCGGCGCCGAAGATGCCGATCTTCAAGGACGATTTGCGGGGATCGAGACCCTGACGCCTGAACTCGTCGAGGATCGCCAGCATGTAGCTCGGCGTCACCGTGATGATGTCGGGCCTGAAATCGTTGATCAGCTGCACCTGCCGTTCGGTCATGCCGCCGGAGATCGGCACTACCGTGCAGCCGAGCTTTTCCGCGCCGTAATGCACGCCAAGGCCGCCGGTGAAGAGGCCGTAGCCATAGGCATTGTGGATGATCATTCCGCTGCGGCCGCCGGCGGCGCGGATCGAGCGCGCCATCAGCTCCGACCACGTCTCGATATCGGCCCTGGTATAGCCGACCACGATCGGCTTGCCGGTGGTGCCGGAAGAAGCGTGGACGCGGACCAGCCTTTCGCGGGGCACCGCGAACATGTTGAACGGGTAATTGTCGCGCAGATCGGTCTTCACCGTGAACGGAAAGTTCTTCAGGTCCGACAGCTGCCGGAAATCCCCGGGATGCACGCCGGCCTTGTCGAAGGCTTTCTTGTAGTGCGCGACATTGTCGTAGACGCGCGCCAGCGTCGCGGCGAGGCGTTTGGTTTGCAGCGCCGTGATCTCGTCGCGGGACGCGCGCTCGGCGTCGTCCAGCACAGCGCTATAGCCGCTCTTCTTCGATTGAAGGTTGGTCGAAGCCATCGGACGTTTCCCCTGGATTGTTTTCTGTCTTATTCTTTGCCGGGTTCCGTCGCCGGCACCCAGGCGCCGCCGATGGTGCGGGAATGGCCGCGCAGCTCGGCGATAACAGTTCCATCGACGGTGACGCGCACATCGTAGATCCCGGAGCGCCCGGTCCGCGAGATTTCCCGCGCCGTCGCGACCAGCCGGTCGCCGAGCTTGCCCGGCCGGATGAAGGAGATATTGCCCTGGGCCGCAACCGCGCGCTCGTTGTGGGAGTTGCAGGCAAAGGCGAAGGCGGAATCCGCCAGCGTGAAGATGAAGCCGCCATGGGCGATGCTGTGGCCATTGACCATGTTCGGCTGGACCGTCATGGCCAGCGTCGCTTCGCCGGCCCTGATCTCAAGGATCTCCATGCCGAGACCCTTGCTGGCGTCGTCTTCCTTCCACATCGCCTCCGCGCAGGCGCGCGCGAGGTCGTCGGGCGAGAGCGTGGCCTTGACGTTCACCTCGGCGTCCCCGCCGATATCGGTGACTGCATTTCAATCAGGATCGGATGCAATCCGCTTCTCCCCTGGCCGTGCCGGGCTCGTTGGAACAAGCCTCTTTAGCTGTTGGTTCAGTCGATTAGTCATGATGGGAAGGCGTCATGCTGTCAACGATCCCGGCGGGCGCCAGCCCATCTGTGGGAACGAAATCATTCGTATTCCGGTTGAAGACAAGGGTTTCATTCCCTTGTGGGCCGGCTGCGCGACGGCTTTGTTCTTATTTCTTGACTGAAGTGGACGGGTCTCCATGTAAGCCATTATAGCAGCACGAAAATTGCATTCTCTTTCGGCCGGGGCGGACGTCGCAGCCGTTCTCATTTCGAGGAAAAACCAGTGCAGGACGGCGGCACCATTGTCGTAGTGAGCGGGCTCCTGATTGGCCTTGCCTATGGCGCGATCGGCCTGTTGAGCGGCTTTTGCCTGCTCTCCGGCTTGCGTGGCTGGTGGGCCGACGGCGACAGCCGCCTGATCCGGACCTTTGCGCTCGCGCTCGGCGTTGCGATCGCCGCGACCCAGCTTCTGGCCGCCGGCAATGTCGTCGACATCGGCAAATCAATCTATCTGCAACCGTCGTTCTCGGCGCCGCTGATGTTCGCCGGAGGATTGCTGTTCGGTTATGGCATGGTGCTCTCGAACGGCTGCGGCTCGCGCGCGCTGGTGCTGCTCGGCCGCGGCAATCTGCGTTCGTTCGTCGTGGTGATCGTGCTCGGCATATCAGCGCAGATGACCCTGAAGGGACTGATCGCCCCGGGCCGGATCGCGGTGCTGCAGGCAACCCAGGCGGCCCCGAAATCGGTTTCGCTGCCGGCGCTGTTGTCGATTTTCGGGCTCAGCGAGACGTTCGCGCGAATGATCGCGGCCTCCGTGATCGCGGGAGCGCTGATCATCTTTGCGTTCGCACATGCGCCGTTCAAGCGGGCATGGGGCCAGATCGCCGCAGGGATCGCCGTCGGCCTTCTGGTCACCGGCGGCTGGCTTGCGACCGGCTATCTCGGCGCCGACGACTTCAATCCGGCTCCGGTGACGTCGCTGACCTTCATCGCGCCGATCGCCGATAGCGTGCAATACGCCATGCTGTCGACCGGGCTCAGCCTGAATTTCGGCATTGCCATGGTGGGCGGCGTATTCGCCGGAAGCCTGGTGACGTCGCTCGTCACCGGCCGCTTCGGCTGGGAAGGGTTTACCTCGCCGCGCCACATGCTGCGCTCGATCGGCGGCGCGGCGCTGATGGGCGCGGGCGGCGCGATGGCCTATGGCTGCTCGATCGGGCAGGGGCTCACGGGCCTGTCGACGCTGGCGCTGGCGTCTTTCGTCGCGGTCGGTGGAATTCTGCTCGGCACGGCCGCAGGTCTGCGCGGCGTGCTTCGCGTGCAGCCGCTGGTGCCGGCGCAGGACGCGCGGGTTACGATGCAGGACGGTCAGGCGCGCTGACGCGAGGCTGAATCAGCCTCGCGCTTGTTTTTGTTAAGGCATGATCCAATCCGAAAACCGGCACCCACTTTTCGGGATCATGCCTTTGAGGTCGCGAGCCGCATCACCTCGAGATAGCCGGGCTTCACTTCCATCCGCTTGATCAGGCCCCTCTCGACCAGAAGCCGATGCGCTTCCGGCAGCCGGTAGCACGGCAAATACATGAACAGATGATGCTCGGCGTGATAGTTCACCCAATAGGGCGCGATCAACAGCCGCTCGATCGGGTTGGCGAGAGTGGTGCGCGCGTGGCTGAACGGATCTTCGCCGGTCGAGGTGCAGGCGTGTTCGGCGATGTTGCGGATGCGCGTCACCAGCGGCAGCCAGGTCGCCATCGCCAACACCCAGACCGCCCAGAACCAGACGCCCGCGCCGGCCAGCCAGAACAGAACGAACATCAGGACATTCAGGCCAAGGAAGCGCGCCATCTTGTCGGCGCCCCCGGACAGGAAGCTGTCATGTGAAATCCGGTCATCAGCGCTGCTGCGTTTGAACAGCGACAGGAACAAGGGCCGCCGCTGTTTCAAAAAAGTCTGCCCGGTGAGATCGCGGATCGCCTTGCGATAGAAACTCTCCTTCGTGATCGGAAACGGCGCCGACAGCGAGAGATCTGGATCCTCGGGCTGCTGGGTGAATTTGTGATGCTGCAGATGATAGGAGCGGTAGCTCGCGAGATCGGCGCCGACCGGCACCGCGCACAGCCATTGTCCGCCCCATTCATTGATCGCCTTGTTGGCATGAATGCCTCCGTGCGCGGCTTCGTGCATCAGGATGGCAAGACCGAGCTGGCGCGCGCCGACGACCGTCACCGCGATCAGCCATGTCAGGGGATTTGGCCACAGCGTGACCAGCGCGATCGCGGCAATGATCGTGCCCCAGGCATGAAGCACCAGCCACATGCCGCGCAGCGAACTGCGCGAGGTCAGCCGGCCCCATTCCGCTGATGTAAAGATGGTTTTGGGATCGACGCGCGCGACGACGGGCATAGGCGGTTCCTCTGGCGATCATGATACGCCCGCTCGGTGGTTGGTCAATCGGCCGCGCGGGTCACGATGTGGATCTCGGAGGTGAGGGTGCGGTGCACCGGGCACTTTTCGGCGATTTCCATCAGTCGCTTGCGCTGCCCGGCGTCGAGATTGCCCTCCATGGCAATGACGCGTTCGATCTGGTCGAGCATGCCTTCCCTGGTTTCACATTCGGCGCAGTCCTGCGCATGGATCTTGTTGTGCTTCAATGTCACCGTGGTCCGCTCCAGCGGCAGCGATTTGCGGTCGGCGTAGAGGCGCATGGTCATCGAGGTGCAGGCGCCCAGGCCCGCGAGCACAAGATCGTACGGTCCGGGTCCGGTGTCCTCGCCGCCGGCAGCCACCGGCTCGTCGGCCAGCATCCGGTGCGGCCCGATCGAAACGGTCTGCTGGAATTGGCCGGCTCGGGTCTCGCGCACCACGACCATGCGCGGCGCTTCGGCCAGATCGGCGGCCGGCTCGGCGACGACGGAATCGAGGTAGCGCGTGGCCCAGGCGGCGATGATTTCGGCGACATAGGCGGCGTCGCGCTTGCCGCTGAGCAGATGATCCGCGTCGGCGAGCGAGACGAAGCTCTTGGGATGCCTGGCGGCGACGAAGATACGCGTGGCATTGTCAATGCCGACGGTGTCGTCGGTCGGTGAATGCATGATCAGCAGCGCCTTGTGCAGGTTCGTCACATGCGCCATCAGGCCGTGCTCGGCGATGTCGTCGAGGAAATCGCGCGTGATGTGGAACGGCCGGCCGGCCAGCAAGACCTCGACCTTGCCATGCCTGCGGATGTCCTCGATGCGATCCCTGAAAAGCCCGGTCACGTGGGCGGGATCGGAGGGGGCGCCGATGGTGACGACCGCCCTGGCTTCCGGAATTTGGCCGGCGGCGGCGAGAATGGCGGCGCCGCCGAGGCTGTGGCCGATCAGGACCGCCGGCGCCTTTTTGGTTTGGCGCAGGTGATCGGCGGCGCGCACGAGATCGGCGACGTTCGAGGAAAAGGTGGAATTTGCAAATTCGCCTTCGCTGGAGCCCAGGCCGGTAAAGTCGAACCGCAGCACGGCGATGCCTTTCGCCGCGAGCGCGAATGCGATGCGCCGGGCGGCCAGCACGTCCTTGCCGCAGGTGAAGCAATGCGCGAACAACGCGTAGGCGATCGGCTCGCGCTCGGGCAAGTCGAGCGATGCCGCGAGTTGATGGCCGCCTTCACCCGTGAATTGGAAGCGCTCGGTCGGCACGGTCAGTCTCCACGGTTCGGGTGAGCGGTTTTGTCAGTCGCCGGAATAGCGCTCTTCCTTCCAGGGGTCGCCGCGGTTGTGATAGCCGCGGACTTCCCAATAGCCCGGCGCATCGCGGTCGAGGAATTCGATGCTCTGCAGCCATTTGGCGCTTTTCCAGAAATAGAGATGCGGCACCACCAGCCGCACCGGGCCGCCGTGTTCCTGATGCAGGGGCGCGCCGGACCAGCTGTGCGCGAGCAGGGCGTCCTCGGCGGCGAAATCTTCCAGCGCAAGATTGGTGGTGTAGCCGTCATGGGAATGCAGCACGACGCAGCGCGCCTCCTCACGCGGCTGGCAGGCATTGAGGAGGTCGCTAGTCGCCAGCCCCTCCCATTGGTTGTCGTAGCGCGACCATGTCGTGACGCAATGGATGTCGGAGACGAATTTGGTCTGTGGCTCCGCGGTGAACTGCCCGAAGTCCCAGAAGATCGGATGCTGGACCGCGCCGTAGACGTCGAGCCGCCAGCGCTCCCTGGAAATCTGCGGCGTCAGGCCGAGGTCGAGGACGGGCCAGTCTCTTGTCAGGTGCTGGCCCGGCGGCAGGCGCTGCTCGTCGGGGCGCGCGATCTTTCCGGTGAGGAATTTCCCCTCGCGCGCCCAGCGCTCCTTGCTGCGCGTCAGCTTGCTGTCCGGGGGCGGGTCGTTCTGTTCGGCCATATCTCAAGCCCCTGGTTATCGGTGGCGATATTATTGGTGCCGATGCATCGCCGATTCATGCTTGGTGTCGCGCATGGTCGAGTAGATGATCAGCGAGAGAAAGATAATGCCACTCAGATAATAATAGAACCAGTCCTCATGCCCCAGGCTCTTGAAAGACAGCGCGATCGCCGGGGCCGTGCCGCCGAACAGGGATACCGTGACCGCGTAGGGTAGGCCGACCCCGAGCGCACGGACATTGGTGGGAAACAATTCAGCCTTCACGACGGCGTTGATCGAGGTGTAGCCGGCCACAAAGATCCAGGCCGCGCAGATCAGCAGGAACGCTGTGAATGGCGACTTGGTTTCCTTCAGCGTCGTCAGGATCGGAATCGTCGACAGCGTACCGGCGACGCCGAAAAAGATCAAAAGCGGCTTGCGCCCGATGCGGTCGGACAGCGCGCCGTAAATCGGTTGCAGCAGCGTTGCAAAGATCAGTGTTCCGAAAATCACGAAGGTCGTCTGATCTTCGCTGAGGCCGACCGACAGTTTCACAAAAGTCTGCATATAGGTGGTGAAGGTGTAGAACGCCGCGGTGCCGCCGGCGGTTAGGCCGACCACCAATAGCAGCTCGCGCGGATATTTCAGCAGGATGCGGATCGAACCGCTCGGCTGCACGATTTTTGCGGCTTCGACGAACGCTTCGGTCTCCTGCAGGTTGCGGCGCATGACCGCGGCAAAAATCGCAAGCCCGGCGCCGATCACGAACGGAATCCGCCAGCCCCATGCCTTCAATTCCTCAGGCGTCAGGAACACCTTTTGCAGCAACAACAGCACGATGATCGCCGTGAGCTGGCCGCCGATCAGGGTGACGTATTGAAAGCTGGAATAGAAGCCGCGATGCCTGGCGTCGGCGACCTCGCTCAGGTAGGTCGCGCTGGCGCCGTATTCGCCGCCCAGGCTCAAGCCCTCGATAACGCGCGCCAGCGCCAGGATGGCCGGCGCGGCGAGGCCGATCGAGGCATAGGTCGGCGTCACCGCGATGATCAGCGAGCCGAAGCACATGCAGACCACCGACAGCGTCAGCGAAATCCTTCGGCCGTAGCGATCGGCGAGGTAACCGAACAGCCAGCCGCCCAGCGGGCGCATCAGGAACGTGGCGGCGAACAACACCGCGGCGTTGAGCTGCTGCACCACTGGATCGCTCTGCGGAAAGAACGCCGGCGCGAAATAAAGCGCGAACGCCGTGTAGGCGTAAAAATCATACCATTCTACGAGATTACCGACCGAGCCGATGAAGATCGCTTTGACCCGGCGCTCGACGTCGGCGAGGTCGATTTGATCGGCTACGGGTTTTGCGGCTTCCATGGTCATGTCGGCCTCCCAGCAGCGATCATTGTAGCCCGGTCGGGCGAAGATTTCAGCCCGCCTTCCCAAAAAGCACGGGGAGCTGGCGCGGACCGCGCACGGTTCCCTCCGACCATTTGACCTGGCCGGCCGGGTCGAGCCGGAATTCCGGAATCCGCTTCAGCCATTCTTCGAGTGCGACCGTCATTTCCATGCGCGCCAGGTTGGAACCGACGCAGCGGTGAATCCCGAGACCGAAGGCGGCGTGGCGGTTCTCCTTGCGGTCGAGTACGACCTTGTCGGCGTCCGGAAACACGGCGGGATCACGGTTGGCGGCGGGGAACGACAACAGCACCATGTTGCCGGGCTTGACCGGGCAGCCGCTGATCGTCGTTTCCTTCATCACCTCGCGCGCCATTGTCACAGGCGAATAGGCGCGCAGCAATTCCTCGACCGCGGTCGGCATCAACTCGGGCTCCGCGATCAGTCGCTCGCGGTCCGCGGGCGTCTTCGCCAGGTGCCACAGCGAGGCGCCGATCGCGCTCCAGGTGGTGTCGATGCCCGCGATCAGCAGCAGCCGCAACGAGCCCAGCACATGGCCGTCGGACAGCGGCTGGCCGGTCTTGTCCTTCGCATTCATCAGCGTCGAGATCAAATCGTCGGTCTTGTGCTGCTTGCGGTACTCGATGTGGCCGGCGAAATAGCCGCTCATCTCGTGGACCGCGCGCATCAGGGCGTCATCGTCCCTGATGCCGAGCTCGAGGATTTCGTGGATCCATTTGATGAAGAGGTCGGAGTCCTTCTCGGGGATGCCGAGCATGTGGGCGATGGCGCGGACCGGAACGTGCTTGGTGTAGCGCGCGGCGGCGTCGCATTTGCCGTCGGCGATGAATTCGTCGATCAGTTCGTTGCAGATGGCGCGGACCCTCGGCTCCAGCCGCTTCATCGCGTCGGGCGTGAACGGCGGCAGCAATAGCTGCTTCGCCGGCTTGTGTTCCGGCGGGTCGGAGGTGATCGGCGGCGCCACGCCCGTGGTCTCCGGCCGCACGTCGCGCACGATGACGCGGCGCGAGGAAAAATGTTCTGTGTCGTGGGCGATCTCCCTGACCGCCTCATAGGTGGTCGGCAGATAGCAGCCGAGGAAGCGATCGGTGTGCACGACCGGCGAAGCCGAGCGCAATTCGTCCCAGATCGGAAACGGATTTTCGGTCCAGCGCGGATCGGTATGGTCGAAATCGTGCACCCAGTCGGTGACCGGGGGATGTTCGGGCATAATCGGTCTGGCATCGGACATCAGGGCAAATCCTCTGGTTCGTTCGCTTGTATCTATGATTGTGCTGGAAATCGGTCGGCGGATTTCAAATCGGCGGCACTGACGAAAAGCTTCACTCTTCGGTGACTTCGATCGCGATTTCCGGGCAATTGGCCTTGGCGAGCCAGGCCTTGTCCTCAAGTCCCGCGGGCACGCTTCCGTCGCCGACTTCATGGGCATTGCCGAATTCGTCGAGGTTGAACAACTCGGGCGCCAGCGATTTGCAGCGGGCGTGCCCCTGACACTTGTCCTGGTCGACGTGGATTTTCAGCTTTCCCGACATGGCAATCGTTCCCCTCGCTAGCGCGCTCTGCGGCGCGGCATGTGTTTCCCATCTTTTGACGCAGACGGGGCAGGCATCTTGGCGGTGCCCTTAAGTTATAGCATATTACATTGGCGCCGCGCCGATGCGTCAAGCGGAAAGTGATGGATTGTTACTTTAGATGACTCAACTCGCCCGCAAGTCGCTCAACGCCTATCACCATGGGGATCTCAGGGATGCCCTGGTTCAGGCCGCGCTCCGGGACGCGGAGCAGGGCGGGCCGGAAGCCATCAGCATCAAGGCGTTGGCGAAGAAGCTTGGCGTCTCGCAGCCGGCGCCGTACCGGCATTTTGCCGATCGTGAAGCGCTGATCGCAGCCGTGACCGCCGAGGCGTTCCGGCAGTTCAGCGCAACGCTGCGCGAGTCGATTGCAAAGCCGTCCAAACGCTCAAAACTGTCGCGCTTCGCGCAGGCGACGCTGGCGTTCGGTCTTCGCCGCAACGGCATCTACCGCCTGATGTTCGCATCACGGACCATGGCCTGCGCGGCAAAAGGCAGCGAGCTTCACAATGCGGCGATGGAAACCTTCGGCCTGGCGCTGGAAGCGCTGGAGGCGCCGGCGGTCGGATTGCTGCGTGAGCGGCATGCCTTGAAAATCTGGGCCGCGCTGCATGGGGTGGTGATGCTGGCGGAGCAGGGGCTCCTGACCGGACAGGTCGCCAACATGACGCGAGAGGAGCTGGTCGAGGATATCGTGGCGGAGACCAAATTGGCTCTCTCGGTCGCGATCAAGGAGGCAACGGCGGCTGAGCGGGACCCTGCCAGCGCTTAGGTCGCGGCGATCCCGGTCGATGTGGCGCTACTTCGGCGGCCTTGGATCGATCGGCGTGGTGCCACGCACGCCCAGGATATCCTCCAACAGCTTTGCTCCCGCGAGAAGCTGCCCCTCGCCGCGCGGCGCGGCCACCATCTGGAGCCCGACCGGCAAGCCTGACGCGGTAAACCCGCACGGCAGCGACAGCGCCGGACAACAGACCAGCGTGATGGCGTAGACGATGCCGAGCCATTCGACGTAATTGTCGAACTTCTTGCCGGCGCATTCGGCGACATACCGGTGCTCGACCGGAAACGGCGCCACGATGGTGGCCGGCGCGAGCAATAGGTCGTATGTCCCAAAGAACTCGAGCGTGCGGCTGGTCATCGCGATGCGCTGCGCTTCGGCCCGCGCGAGCTGCTCGACCGTCAGCTTGAGGCCTTCCTCGATGTTCCAGATCACCTCGGGCTTGAGCAGGTCGCGCTTGGAGCGCAGCAGCGCCGCCTTGCTGATCGCAAAGTCGAACGCGCGCAGCACGTGGAAGCATTCATGCGCCTCGCGCAGGTCCGGATGGGCCTCCTCGACGATGGCGCCCAATTCCGCGAAGCGCGCCGCCGCCTTTCGGGTGATGGCAGCGACCTCGGGATCGACCGGGGTGATGCCGAGATCGGGCGAGAACGCGACGCGTTTCGGGCGCTTGCCGGAGCGAGCTGCGGACAGGAACGATGTCGGCAGCGAAGGCAGTGACAGCGGATCGGCGGGATGTTCGCCGCTCATGGCATCGAGCATCAGCGCCAGATCCTCGACATTGCGCGCCATCGGGCCCTGTACGCCGAGATTGCGGTCGATCTTGAATTTCGGCGTGTGCGCGACGCGGCCGATGCTCGGGCGCAGGCCGACGATGCCGCAGAAGCTGGCGGGGTTGCGCAGGGAGCCGCCCATGTCGGAGCCGTGCGCCAGCCACGCCATGCCGGTTGCGAGCGCGACGGCGGCGCCGCCCGACGAGCCGGCGGCGGAGCGCGAAGTATCCCAGGGATTGCGCGTCGCGCCGAACACCTCGTTGAAAGTGTTGGCGCCGGCGCCGAATTCCGGCGTGTTGGATTTGGCGTAGATTATCCCGCCATTGTTCTCGAGATGCTCGACCAGGAAATCGGAACGGTCGGGGATATGATCCCGGTAAATCGGCGAGCCCTGCGTGGTGAGCACGCCCTCGACATCGGTCAGGTCCTTGATCGGCACCGGCAGGCCGGCGAGCAGGCCGCGCTCGCCTGCGGGCTTTTTCATCAGGGCTTTCGCATGCGCGCGGGCGCGGTCGAAGCACCGTGTCGGCAACGCATTCACCTGGCCGTCGACCTCG
>NZ_JADGRI010000095.1 GCF_017881085.1 Bradyrhizobium sp. | reverse complement strand
GACCGCTTTCCGCGCCGCGTGCTGGTGTGGCCGGTCAAGGTGCAGGGCGAAGGCTCGGCCGAACAGGTCGCTGCCGCCATCCACGGTTTCAACGCCCTGCCGGAAGGTGGCAGGATTCCGCGGCCGGATCTCCTGATCGTCGCGCGTGGCGGCGGCTCGCTGGAGGACCTCTGGTCGTTCAACGAGGAGATCGTGGTCCGCGCTGCCGCGGAAAGCATGATCCCGCTGATCTCGGCGGTCGGCCACGAGACCGACATCACGCTGATCGATTTCGCCGCCGACAAGCGCGCGCCGACGCCGACGGCGGCTGCCGAAATGGCGGTACCGGTGCGAGCAGAGCTGTTCGTCGAGGTCGGCGCGCTGGCGCGGCGGACGATGCTGTGCTGGCAGCGCGCACAGGAAGGCCGCCGCAACGAGCTGCGCGCCGCCGCCCGCGCTTTGCCCGCCGCGGGCGAGCTGCTCGCGATCCCGCGGCAGCGGCTGGATGGCGCCAGCGCGTCGCTACCGCGTGCGTTGAAAGCCAATACGCATCTGCATTTCCGCCACTTCGCGGGCGTCAGTGCCCGCCTGACGGTACGCGTGCTGCGCGGGCAGCTCACCCAGGCCCGGCATCGCCTGACCGTATCCGGCGAACGCATGACGCATTCGGCACGGACGCTGTTGCGTAACCGCCGGGATCGCTTCGCCGGGCTTGAGGTCCGGCTGAAGGCCTCAAGACTCGCCAACGCGCAGGCGCAACGTCAGGCCATCGCGCGCGATCGCGAGCGCGTGGCGCGCCTGGCCGAGCGAGCGCGGCGCGCGCTGGCGACAGCCACGCAGCGTCTGCACGCGCGGGTTGCCCATAGCGGCCAACTGCTCGGGGCATTGTCCTATCGCAGCGTGCTCGCGCGCGGCTTTGCCCTGGTGCGCGACGAGCAGGGCCGCGCCCTCCGCGCCGCGGCCGGCATCGGTCCGGGCGCGCGGCTTGATCTGGAATTTTCCGACGGACGCGTCGCCGCCACCGCGGATGCGGATCGCCCGCCGGCGAAGGCACCGGCGCAGCCGGCTCCAGGCGAGCCGAAGGCCCCCGCGCCCAAGCGCATCGTCAAGCCGGTCGGTCAGGGCAGTTTGTTCTAGAATACACCCCGCCATCGTGCCCGGACTTGTTCCGCGCTCCCCGTCCTTCTTTCCTGACTGCAACACAAGACGTGGATGGCCGGGACAACCATGACGACTTATTCGGGGAGCCCGGATCGCGCTACCGCGCCAGCCATTCGGCGACGCGCTTTTGCGAATCGGCGCGGGCTTCCGGGTCGGTGCCGAGATGGCCGCGTTCCGGCAACGCGGCATCGGAGCTCCCGGCGGTCGCGTGCAGCGGAAAATTCGCGCGGTCGAAATCGTGATAGGCGCCGGGATAGACCACGATCCGCGCCAGCGCGCTACGCCCGCGGGCGCCGTCGACCATCTGGCGGCAGGCCGGCGGCGAACTGACGTCGTCCTTGGCGCCGATCAGCAGCAGCGTCGGCACCCGCGCGCTCCAGCCCAGACCCGACGAAATACGGCAGTCCGGATAGAATGCGATTGCGGAGCGGAAGTCCGGCTCGACGCTGCGCGACGACAATTGCGGCCGCACCGCCCACAACAGGGCGCTGGCGCCGTTGGCCCATCCCAACAGGCTGATACGGTCATGCGCCGCCCAGGGCTGCTCCACCAGCCATTGCCGCGACGCCATGATATCGGCCACCCGCTCGCGGCGAGCCAGGATCTTGTGCTCCTTGGCACGGCATTGCGGGCCGAGCTCGCGCGAACCATAGGAGTCCGGCAGCAGGACTGCCTTGCCGCCTTTGAGCAATTGCTCGGCCCAATCCTGATAACGGATCTGCACCGGCTCGGACCTGCCGGCCAAACCGCCGCAGCCGTGCAGCGCAATCACGACAGGAAACGGGCCGCTGCCCTCGGGCTTGTAAAGCTGGGCGTGCAATATGCCGTTGCCCGAGGGGATATCGACCTGGCGCGGCGCAGCTAACGGCGCCGCATCCGCCGAAAAAGTCACGGCGAATAGCGTCAGGAACGTCATTGCTGACAGAAGGCGCATCTTGGTTGCCGGATCTTGATGGCGCTTAATGAAAGCGTTCCACCGCCGCAAGGCTAGCATGCGATATCCGCGAAATTTCATCACAAATCGGTGGGTTTGACAGGCGGACAGTGTGACCTATTTATGATAGATCGCATGTTGTGGAAAATATTCAGTCCGGCCCGGCGGCCGGGGACTGATTGGAGACGTCGACCGTGCTCAATAAATTCGGCTCCTCGGGCCATGGCGAAGCGCAGGTGCAATATCTCGATGGCGATTTCCGGGTGATCTCGCCGGGAACCTATGTCCGCTGCGCCGTGACCGATGCCCGGATACCGCTCGACGAGCTGAAATACTGGAGCGTCGATCTGCAGGAGGCCTACGCCATTCCGAGCGCGGTGCTGCAGCGGCATTTTCCGGGCGCGCTGCAGACTTGAACCTTTCCTACCTGCTGCGCATCCGTTTGAAATTCTCGCGGGCCTGAAACAGCACGCTCGTTACCAACTTCCGGAACTGCGCGACGTCGTCGAATTCGAGCGTCACCCGAAACGGCACGATGGCTTTCGCCCCCTCGGCGTTGCGCAGCCGGACCATATCCTTTTCCGTCGTCACCAGCGTCAGCCCATCGCGTCCGGCTTCGGCGATCAGTCCTGCAATCTCATCTGCGGAAAACGGATGATGATCGGGAAAGGCGCGTTCCCGGACCACCTCCAGATCGCAACCGCGCAAGGTCCGGAAGAACCTGTCGGGATCGCCGATCCCGGCAAAGGCGAGGACGCGTCTGCCGCCGAGCGCCTTGACCGACGCCGCGTCGGGGCGAAGATGCGCCGACAGCACCGGTTTGCCCCGCGCGGCGATGGCGGCGGCAACGGACGCGGCCGCCGATCCGTCGCCGATGACGACCAGCGCATCGGTGCGGTCAAGCTGCAACCGCAGCGGCGCGCGCAGCGGACCCGCCGGGAAGACGCAGCCGTTGCCGAGGCCGCGGTCACCATCGATCACGATCAGCGAGGCGTCCTTGGCAATCGCGGGATTCTGGAAACCGTCGTCCATCAGGATCACGGTCGCCGCTTGCGACTTCGCCATGGCGACGCCGTCGATGCGCTCGCGCGCGACCACCACCGGCACCGTGCCGGCCAGCATCAGCGGCTCGTCGCCGACATCTTCGGCTTGATGCCGCGCGGGATCGACCATGACCGGGCCGCGCAACCGTCCGCCATAGCCGCGGCTGAGCACGACCGGCGTCTCGCCGAGATCGTGCAGCAGTCTCGTCAGGGCCAGTACCGCAGGCGTCTTGCCGGCGCCGCCGACGTGATAATTGCCGACGCAGATCACGGGGATGCCGGCGTCAAGACCCTTGGCCCTCATGCGCTGTCCCGTGACCAGGCCGTAGAGCGCGCCGAGCGGCGTCAGCAACAACGATGTCAGCGACGGCGGCCGGTACCAGAAGGCCGGCTCACGCATTCGCCGCTCCCATCTCGATCCGCAATTGCAGCAGATACGGCTCCAGCGCGGCGAGCGTGCGATCGAGCGCGCCGCCGAGTTCCCCGACCACCCGCTCCGAGGCGGCAACCGAGGCTTCGCGCGCCGCCGGGTCGGCCAGCAGCTGGCCAAGCTGCTTCACCAGCGCTTCCAGCGTGTCGGCCCGCCGGGCGCCGCCGGCGCTGTCCAGCGCCTCGTACACCTCGGCGAAATTGAAGACATGGGGGCCGTGCACGATCGAGGCGCCGAGCTTGACCGCCTCGATCGGATTCTGCCCGCCATGTTCGACCAGCGATCCGCCCATGAACACGATTGGCGCCAGCCGATAGAACAATCCCAGTTCGCCCATGGTGTCCGCGACATAAATCTCGGTGGTCGCCGTCGGCAATTCCTCGCACGAGCGTAACGCCACCTGCAGGCCGGAAGCCGCCACGGCCCGGGCGATCGCCTCGCCGCGATTGGGATGCCGCGGCACGATCACGGTCAAGAGCTGCGGGAAAAATCCCGCAAGCGCCCGGTGCGCGTCGAGCAGGATCTCCTCCTCGCCCGGATGAGTCGAGGCCGCCACGACGATCGGGCGGCCGCGTGTCATTGCCGTCAACCGCTCGAGCTTCGCCGGATCGGCCGGCGGCGCCGGCACATCCAGCTTCAAATTGCCCGTAGTGACGACGTTGCGGCTGCCCAGCGCGGTAAAGCGCTCGGCATCGACCGGCGATTGGGCAAGGCAGACATCGAACCGGCCGAGCAGCGCGGAGATCGTGCCGGCAACCCTGCGCCAGCGCGGGAACGAGCGAGGCGACATCCGCCCGTTGATCAGCACCATCGGCAGCCGCCGCGCCGCGCTCGACAGGATCAGATTGGGCCACAGATCGGATTCGATGAACAGCGCCAGGGAAGGCCGCCAGTGATCGAGGAAACGCGCGACGTAACGCGGCGAATCGTAAGGCACATATTGATGGATGATGTCGGCTGGAAACCGCTTGGCGACGATCGCTGCCGACGTCACCGTACCCGACGTCAGGAGGATACGGATATTGAGCGCGCGCAGCTTTTCGATCAGGGCCGCGGCGGCCAGCACCTCGCCGACGCTGGCGCCGTGAATCCAAACCAGCGGTCCATGCGGCCGGATGTCCCGGCTGAGGCCGCGGCGTTCGCCGATCCGCAACGGATCCTCCTTGCCTTGCTTCAGCCGCCGCTTGATCAGCGCCGGCGCCAGCGGCACCACCGCCGACGACAGCTTCTGATAGACGCGCAGCGTCATCGGCAGGGAGTTAGCCAAGCCTGGTCTCCTGAAGGCTTGTCTCCTGAAGGCTTGCCTCCGGAAGACTTATCGCCGGAAGGCTTGCCTCCGGGCGTCCGACCTGCTGGTAGGCGCGGCGGGTCGCCTCGTTCAAATAGGTCTCCACCCGCAGGCGCAATCTTTCCATGGTCTCGGCATCGGCGTCCGGCGGCACGATAACCGGCTCGATGCCCACCAATGCGCCTCGCCCGAACGGCAAATTGATGGTGGTACAGTCCCAATTACGCAAGCGGATAAAACGGCTGGTCGCCATGGCGAATGGCATGATCGGCCGTCCCGATTCACGCGCCAGCATGATGATGCCCATCCCCACGACGCGCGCGCGCTTGGGCACGTCCGCGGTCGAGGCGACGTTATAGCCCTCCTCGAGCGCCCGCACCATCTCCCTGAACGCACCGACCCCGCCCTTGCGGTGAAATGCGCCGCCGTGATCGCCGGAGCCGCGGATAGTGCCGATCCCGAGCCGTTCGACGGCGATGGCGTTGAACTCGCCGTCGCGATGCCGCGAGATCAGCACCTTGGCGCGGTGGCTTTCCTTGGTCTTGATGAACGGCGTAAGGAAATGCTGGCCGTGCCAGAACGCAAAGATCGCCGGTTGCGCCGGCTCGACAATTTCATAGACGTTTGCCGGATCGAAGCTGAATTTGTTGGTCAGCCAGACCAGCCGCAGGTATTCGGCCGCGAGAAATCCGACAGCGCGCTGGACCCAGCCGCTGCGCAGCGCATTGCGAAGCAGCTTTTTCAACGGGCAGGCTTCGTATCGTGATCTGGATCGAGCAGCCGGTGGAGGTGGACGATGAAATACCGCATATGGGCGTTGTCGACGGTCTGATGCGCCTTTGCCTTCCAGGCCGTGTAAGCGGTGGCGTAATTGGGGTATACGCCGACAAACTCCACCTTATCGAGATCCTTGAACGTCGTGCTCTCGAGACCGGTCAGTTCGCCTCCGATGACGAGATGGAGTAATTGCTGGGCACTATCTGGCATGATTCCTTTTTCCTAATGCGGGGCCCGGCAGGCAAGACGGCGGACGCGCGTCCCGAGGCGCTCAGGGCAACGGACGGTTTCGAAAATGCTCGACAATGCGTGCATGACGATCGCGTCCCGCTGCCACCAGCACCCCGTGCGCCACATCCCGGCGATTGTAGAGGATCGTGTCCCCCGAGAGTGCGGTCATGTTACCATCCGCTTCCTGCACGATCAAATTGGCCGCGGCAAGGTCCCAGTCGCGGCTCTGGCCGCCCGCAAAAGCCGCATCCAGGCTGCCCTGCGCGACCCGGCAAAGCCGAAGCGCCAGCGATCCGATTCGCGGATGCAGCGTAATTTCCGCGGGAGACGGGCTCAGTCGCTCGACCAGCGGCTTCGGCCCTGCCAGGCGCGAAAAATCCAGCTCGGTGCCGGGTGTGGCATTGACCGGCACATTGTTGCGCGCGGCGCCCTGGCCGCGCGCGGCGAAGAAGAATTCGTCGCTGGCGGGCGCGAATACGGCCGCTAGCACCGGGGAAGCATCCTCGACCAGCGCCACACTCACGCACCAGTCTTCACGGCCGGCGAGATAGCCACGGGTGCCGTCGATCGGATCGACGATCCATACCAGACGTTTCCCAAGCCGCTCTTCGTCGTCGACGCTTTCTTCCGACAGCCAGCCATAATCCGGCGTCGCGGAGCGCAGCCGCTGCTCGAGCAGATCGTTGACCGCGATATCGGCCTCGGATACCGGCGAGGACGCGCCCTTGGTCCAGTTTTTCAGCTCGGTGCGGAACAGCGACAGCGCCAGTGCGCCCGCCTCCTGCACGGTCTGGCGCAGCAGCGCGGCGTCGCGGTTCATGAGATCGTCCCGCCTGAGGCCGGAGCTAGCGTCCGCCAAGCGTCAATCCCACGATGCGCACGGTCGGCGCGTTGACGCCATAGCGGAATTCCAGATCGTTGGCCGGAGCCATCGATTTGAATATCTCGAACAGGTGCCCCGCGATCGTCACCTCGCTCACCGGATAGGTGATCTCGCCGTTCTCGATCCAGAAGCCGGATGCGCCGCGGCTGTAGTCGCCGGTCACGCCGTTGACGCCGGAGCCGATCAGGTCGGTGACGTAGAATCCCTGTTTGATGTCCGATATCAACTCGGCCGGCGTCGGCTCGCCGGCTTCGAGGTGGAGATTATACGGACCGGGCGAGGGCGACGACGAGACGCCGCGGTGGGCGTGGCCGGTGGTGACCAGTCCGAGTTCGCGCGCGGTGGCGCAGTCGAGCAGCCACGTCGTCAGCACGCCCTCGTCGACGATGGCCAGTTTCTTCACTTTGACGCCCTCGGCGTCGAAGGTCTGCGAGCGCAAGCCGCGCACGCGCAAGGGATCGTCGATGATGCGGATGTTTTTCGCGAACAGCTGCTGACCGAGACGGTCCTTGAGAAAGCTGGTCTTGCGCGCGATCGAGGCGCCGTTCACCGCGCCGACGAGATGGCCGACCAGCGAGCCGGAAACCCGGGGGTCGAACACCACGGGCACCTTGCAGGTCTCGACCTTGCGCGGATTGGCGCGTGCGACGGTGCGCTCGCCCGCCTTGCGGCCGACGCTCTCGGGCGAGGCGAGATCGGAAGCATGCGGCGCCGACGTGTAGTCGTAGTCGCGCTCCATGCCGGTGCCGTCGCCGACGATGGCCGTCATCGAGATGCCCTGGCTCGAGCGCAAATAGGAGCCGTGAAAGCCGGTGGAGGTCACCAGCACCATGCCGCCGATTCCGGTCGAAGCCGACGCGCCGCCGGACTTGGTGACTCCCTTGACCGCGAGGCCGGCCGCCTCGGCTTCGCAGGCGCGGCGTTCGAGCTCCGCTGTCGACGGGGTCCTGGGATCGAGCAGATCGAGATCGGGAAAATCGCGCGCCAGCAATGCCGGATCGGCGAGACCGACATATTTGTCGTCGGGCGCGACGCGCGCCATCGCGACCGCGCGCTCCGCCAATTGCGCGATGCCGTCGCCGCTGACGTCGTTGGTCGAGACCACCGCCTGACGCTGTCCCACCAGCACGCGCAGTCCGATATCGTCGCCTTCCGAGCGCTCGGATTCCTCGACGCGTCCGTCACGCACCTCGACCCCTTGGGAAATCCCGCGCACCGCCACCGCGTCGGCGGCGTCCGCGCCCGCGCGCCGCGCCGCCTCGACCAGCCGCTCCGCCAGCGAGCTCAGCGCGGATTGATCGAACAGGCCGGAATTCGCAGTATCCGATGAAAGCGGCGAAACGGATGATGGTGAAGAGGTCACGAACAAAATCCCGGCGATTGAGGGAGGATTGGCGCGGGCGCGAATGCCAATTGGGGAACCCTTCAGATGTGCCTGATTCACAAGGATTTCAAGCATTTTCCTGCGTCAAAAGCCAAACATTTTCGCTTTGCCTGCAAGGTCTCGTCAATCATGTCGGCCAAGCTCTTGTCAATCATGCGGGCCGATGCAGCGCAAGTGACGCGCGATTAACCAGCCTTTTTAAGCGCTTTGGCAACGCGCTCTGGCATGCTCTCGCACATCGACCGGGAACATAATCCCGGCGGGGAGATAAGAGCCGTGGGGCGTCAAACATCAATAAGCGGGATCAATCCCGCCGGGTCGAGCCGCGCGATGCGGCTCGACCCTCTTTCTCTGCCGGTCCGCTTCGACGCGCACGACAGCCGTGCCGACGGGGGCTTGCGGCACATCGAACTTCATCGCGAACGCGTCGTGCTGCGTCGTGCCCTGCACGGCATGCAGATGTCCGTCAACGTTCGCGTCAGCGACTTTCTCGGCGTGGCGCTGCGCGGCCTCGACGACGCCCAGATGCTGGTGCTGGTTCATCGCGATCCGTCATTGACGATCCCGCTGTGCGTCAGCTCCGACGCGGACGAGATCGCCACCGCCTGGCAGATGTGGAGCGACATATTCGCGCTGCCGCTGTTACCGCAGGACAAACCGCGCGAACCGGCGGCACGGCGGCGCCGTCACAACGCCATTCGCACGCGGCGGCCGAAATTCCTGGTGCGGCGCCGCGGCGGCGACTTGCTCAACCCGGCGAACCTCCATCAGGGCGAGCGTGAGATCATCGCGCGGGACTAATGCCGCGCGAAACTAGCTCGCCCGCATCACCGCATCCGCGAGCAGACCTGCAAATAGCAGCAGCCCCGCATCGCGGTTGGACTTGAAGATGCGCAGGCACAGCGCGGGATCGCCGATCTGAAGACGCCTGATCTGCCAGACCAGGTGCGCCGCGAACGCGGCAAGCCCGGTCCATGCCAGGAAGCCGGCCCCCGCAAGCACAAGCGCCACGCCAATCAGCGTCACCGCCAGCCCGTAAAAAACCATCAACGCGGATTGCGTGCGCGCGCCGAACAGCCGAGCGGTGGACTTGACCCCGATCAGCGCGTCGTCCTCGGCATCCTGATGCGCATAGATGGTGTCGTAGCCGATCACCCAGGCGATCGAGCCGGCATAGAGCGCAATCGCCGGCCCATCGATCCGGCCCAGCGTCACCGCAAATCCCATCAGCGCGCCCCAGGAGAACGCGAGGCCGAGCACGATCTGCGGCCACCAGGTGATGCGCTTCATGAACGGATAGACCGCGACGATGACCAGCGAGGCGATGCCGGTCATGATCGCGAAGCGGTTGAACTGCAACAGCACCGCCAATCCGGCGACTGCCTGAACGACGAGAAAGAACAGAGCCTGCGGCACGCTCACCTGCCCCGCCGGGATAGGGCGCGATCGTGTCCGTTCCACCCTGGCGTCGAGATCGCGATCGGTGATGTCGTTCCAGGTGCAGCCGGCGCCGCGCATGGCGAAGGCGCCGACGAAGAACAGCGCCATGACGAGCGGCAGCCGGCCGATGTTGTTGGCGACGCCGGCGGCGAGCGCCGCCGACCACCAGCACGGGATCAGCAATAGCCACGAGCCGATCGGCCGGTCGAGGCGGGAGAGACGCAAATAGGGCCGCGACCATTGCGGCGCGCGGGTATCGACCCAGTTGCCGGTGGCGTCAGCGACGCGGGCCGCCGCGTCGCTCATGTGATCGTGATCATCGGGTAAGGACGTTGCCGTTCAGCGTATCGAACGTGCTGCCGCCCTTTTTCGAAGGTGTGGCCTCCGGAAGCGACGCCGAGGAGCCCAGCACTTCGCTCAGGCTCGGGCCGGCCGGTCCTCTTTGCTGCGCCTGCTGCGCCACGTCGCAGACCTGCTTCTCCATCTTCTCGGTATTCTTGTGGCCGGTCTTCAGCTGATCGGAAATCTGCGGCGGAATCCCGCATTTCGCGGCGTGAGTCTCGACATACTTGATCATCCTGAGCTCGGCCTGGCCGAAATTGGCGATCAGCTTGCAGGCTTCGGCCGGCGGCGCATGGCGGTCGCTGGCGGTCTTGATCATCTTGCCGCGCTTCTCCGCGTCTTCACGCAGCGGCATAAATCCCTTCATGCATTCGTCGGCGGCACCCGCCTGCGAGGGGGGAGCTGGCCCGCGCTCGAACGCCGAACCGGTGAGCGGTGCCGCGCCGTTGACCGGAAACGAACCGGAAGGGGGAGCGCCGACCGAGGCGGCCGGGGCTGCGCCGTTGACCGGGGGAAACGCCGGATCGTTCCTGATGACGCCACCATTGGGCAGCGGCGCCGGAAAAGCGCTTTGCGCCAAGGCCTGGCTGGCATGGGCTATCACGACGGCCGCGGTGAGCGGCACAATCAAGCGGCGGATGATCAAGGCAGTTTCTCCGGCAAGGTCCAGTGGTCCCCCAACGTCTTCCCGCTAGAAGAGCGACTTCCGTGAGGCTTTTTTACGATTCCTGCCGGTTCTTAACAACCCGTGGAATTTGGCGACAGCGCGGCGTTGGGCCGCGCCCGGACACCGATTATTGGGTTAATTCACCTTCTTTGGGCTAAAAGGCCGCGGGAACTGGACCATCGGGCATGCCTCAACACGATTTTCGTCAACCCCGGCTGTTCGTCGATGCCGCGTTGGCGGCGGGCGAAACGGTCGCGCTCGAGCGCGACCAGAGCAATTATCTCGGCAATGTGCTGCGCCTTGCCGCAGGCGATACGATCCTGGTGTTCAACGGCCGCGAGGGCGAATGGCAGGCTTCGATCGCGGGCCGCAAGCGGCCGGACAGCCTCGCCATCGTCGCCCGGACCCGGCCGCAGGACCGGCTGCCCGATCTCGCTTACGTCTTTGCGCCGCTCAAACATGCCCGGCTCGACTACATGGTGCAGAAGGCCGTCGAGATGGGCGCTTCGTCCCTGCAGCCGGTTTTGACCCGCTTTACCCAGGTTTCGAGGGTTAACGGCGAGCGGATGCGCGCCAATGTGATCGAGGCTGCCGAGCAATGCGGCATCCTGAGCCTTGCCGCGGTCGCCGAGCCGGTGACGCTCGATCGCTATTTGACCGCGCGCGACGGACAGCGCCTGCTGATTTTCTGCGACGAGGCCGCGGAGGCCGAAAATCCGCTACAGGCGCTGCAAGGCGAATTCGCCGCCGCAAACGGGATCGACATCCTGATCGGTCCGGAAGGCGGGTTTGCCGAGGAAGAGCGGGCGGTCCTGGTGCGACAGCCGCGAATCCTGAGGCTGTCGCTGGGACCGAGGATCCTGCGCGCCGATACCGCCGCGGTCGCGGCGCTGGCGCTGGTCCAGGCGGTGCTCGGCGACTGGACCGGCAGCCGCGCAGGCGGGTAGGTTGGCCGGATCGTTAAGCGACTTGACCGATCCTTGGCCAATCCCTGTCGAAACCGGCCCGCCGCCATGCTAAGGGGCTGCGCCAGCTCACGCCTTGGAACCCGTTTTCGGGATATTTGGACTTCGAGATGACCCTGACCGCCGCCTCTCGTGCGACCGGATCCGCCGCATGGGCGGACGCGCTGCTGTTGTCGTTCGCGCAGGCCGGCTATGTCCGGGCCGAGCCGGCGATCCTGCAGCCGGCCGAGCCGTTTCTCGACCTGTCGGGCGAGGACATCCGGAAAAGCCTCTATCTGACGGCCGACCCCAGCGGCGAGGAACTGTGCCTGCGTCCCGACCTCACCATCCCGGTGGCGCGGGACTATCTCGCCTCCGACCGCTGTGGCCAGCCGGCGGGCTTTTCCTATCTCGGGCCGGTGTTCCGCTATCGCGGCGGCCAGCCGAGCGAATTCCTGCAGGCCGGGATCGAATCGTTCGGACGGCAGGACCGCGCCGCCGCCGATGCCGAGATGCTGGCGCTGGCGCTGCAGGCGACCGACGCGTTCGGCGTCAACGACGTCGAAATCCGTACCGGCGACGTCGCGCTGTTCATCGCTTTGATCGACGCGCTCGACCTCTACCCGGTGTGGCGGCGGCGGCTGATCAAGGATTTAAACCGCAAGGTCAGCCTGGAGCAGGATCTCGAGCGGCTGACGCTCGCGACCGGGACCAGCCGCAACGAATATGAGGGGGTGCTCGCAGCACTTGCGGGCTCCGACCGCAAGGCGGCGCTGGCGCTGGTAACCGATCTGATGTCGATCGCCGGCACCACCAATGTCGGCGGACGCACGGTCGCGGAAATCGCCGACCGCTTCCTCGAACAATCAACGCTGAAGGGCGGCGCCCTGCCGCGCGACGCGCTCGGCATCATCAAACGCTTCCTCGCGATATCAGGCGACCCCGGCGACGCCGTCGTGCAGCTGCGCGCTTTGGCCAAGGATGCAAAACTCGACATCGCCGCCGCGATCGATCAGTTCGACAGCCGGGTCGGCTTCATGGCCGCGCGCGGCATCGACACCAGAGCGACGCGGTTTTCCACCGCGTTCGGGCGCGGCGTCGACTATTACACCGGCTTCGAATTCGAACTGCATGCCAAGGGCAATGGCGTCGAACCGCTGGTCGCGGGCGGCCGCTATGACGGGCTGATGACCCAGCTCGGCGCGCCCTCCCCGATCCCCGCGGTCGGCTTCTCGGTCTGGGTCGAGGCGCTGACGAAAATCGGCCGCAAGCCCGGCGCGAGTTCGAGCGGGAGCGCATCATGACAACGCCCTTCGTTCTCGCTGTTCCCTCCAAGGGCCGACTGCAGGAAAACGCCGAGGCGTTCTTCACGCGGGCCGGGCTCGCGTTGGCAAAGCCGCGCGGCGCGCGTGACTATCGCGGCACCATCAGCGGGCTCGACAATGTCGAGATCGCCTATCTCTCGGCCAGCGAGATCGCCTCGCAGCTCGCGCGCGGCATGGTCCATCTCGGCGTCACCGGCGAGGATCTGGTGCGCGAGAGCATCGCGGATGCTGACAAGCGCGTGCTGCTGATCGACAGCCTCGGCTTCGGCAGCGCCAATGTCGTGGTAGCGGTGCCGCAGGCCTGGATCGACGTCCGCACCATGGCCGATCTCGACGACGTCACCACCGGCTTCCGCGCCCAGCATAACCGGCGGATGCGGGTGGCGACCAAATACATCAATCTGACCCGGACCTTCTTCGCCTCCCATGGCGTGGTCGACTACCGCATCGTCGAGAGCGCCGGCGCGACCGAGGGTGCGCCGGCGGTCGGCACCGCCGAAATGATCGTCGACATCACCACGACCGGTGCGACGCTCGCCGCCAACGGACTCAAGGTGCTCGACGACGGCGTGATCCTGCGCAGCCAGGCCAACCTGGTGGCGTCAAAGGACGCCAACTGGTCGGGCGAGGCCAGAGAGACCGCGCGCGTCATCCTCGATCACATCGCCGCGCGCGCCCGCGCCAGCAAGTACCGGGAGGTGCGCACCCGCTTTTCCGGCTGCGACGCCGCGCTGCTGGCCGAAGCCCATAACCGGTTCGGCGTGGTGTCGCCGTTCGGCGGCCCCACCTCCTCCGGCATGGTGACGCTGCACTGCCCGCCGGCGCAGCTTTACGCGCTTGGCAGTTTCCTGCGCGCGCACGGCGCCGATACGGTGTCGGTGGCCTCGCTCGACTATGTGCTCGATCGCGACAACCCGCTCTTTGCCAGGCTCGAGACGTTCCTGCGGCAGTGAGGCGCAGCACCAAAAGCCCCATCCCCGTGGCGATACTGCGCGGCAATAGCCATATTGGTGGGAATTGGAACCTGATCGATGATGCTCGGTAAAGATGTTTCCGACCTGTCCACCACCGCGGCCGGCGCTGCGGCGCAGGGGCTGTCGATCGTCGTACCCGTCTTAAACGAGGCGGCCGGGCTTGCGCTTCTGCATGGACGTTTGACCGCCCTGGCAAGGACGCTGCGGCAGCGCTACGGCCTGGCTTGCGAGGTCGTCTATGTCGATGACGGCAGCACCGACAACACGCTTTCCATCGCGCGCGCGCTGGAGGCCGACGGGCTCGATGTCCAGGTGGTGTCGCTGTCGCGCAATTTCGGCAAGGAGGCCGCCCTCATGGCGGGACTGGATCACGCCCGGCGCGGCGCGGTCATGTTCATGGACGGCGACGGCCAGCATCCGCCTGACCTGGTCGAGCAACTGGTCAGCCACTGGATCGATGGCGGCTATGACGTGGTCTATACCGCGAAGGCGCATCGCGACAATGAATCGTTTCCGCGGCGGCTTGCCGTGCACGGCTTCTACGCCCTGATCAACTGGGGCGCGCGGCAGAAAATCCCGGAGGATGCCGGCGACTTCCGCCTGCTGTCGCCGCGCGCGGTGGCAGCGCTTCGGCAGCTGCCGGAACGCAATCGCTTCTTCAAGGGGCTGGCAAGCTGGATCGGATTCCGCCAGATCCGCGTCGACTACGAACCCGCGCCGCGCGCACACGGCATCACCACCTTCAGCCCCGGCCGGCTGATCGGGCTTTCGATCGAAGGCCTGACCTCTTTCTCGGTGGCGCCGCTGCGTTTTGCCAGCCTGCTCGGGGTGGTGCTCGCTACCGTGGCTTTCCTGTTCGGGCTTTCGATCCTGTGGGAAACCTGGACGACCGGAAAATCGGTCCCGGGCTATCCCTCGCTGGTGGTCGGCCTCATGACCATCGGCGGCGTGCAGCTCATCATGATCGGCATCGTCGGCGAATATATCGGCAAAATTCTTTCCGAATTGAAGGCGCGTCCGATCTATTTCGTCGCCGAACACTCAGACAAGCGCGCCAGTGTGGAAAAGGACGCGAGCACGGGCGAGAGGACCGCCGCCGAATGAACGACGCCGCGCCGCGGCGCATCTGGCTGTGCGCCGACGACTATGGTCTCAGCCCCGGCGTCAACCGCGCCATTCGCGATTTGATCGAGCGCGGCCGTCTCAACGCGACCTCGGTCATGGTGGTTGGGCCTTCGATCGACCGCGATGAAATCGGCGCGCTGCGGGCGGCCGCCGCCAACAGTCCGCGTTGCGCGATCGGCCTGCACGTCACCCTGACCGCGCCGTTCCGGCCCCTCACCATGCATTTCAAGCCGCTCGACGGCGGCATGTTCCCCGCGTTTCCGAAGCTGTTGCGCGCGGGCCTGCTGCGCCGGCTCGATCCCGAAATCATTCACGCCGAATTGACGGTGCAGCTCTCGGCCTTCACCGAGATGTTCGGCCGCGCCCCGGACTTCGTCGACGGCCATCAGCATGCCCAGCTATTCCCGCAGGTGCGCGACGCGTTCCTTGCGGCAGTAAAGACGGCTGCGCCCGACGCCTGGGTGCGCCAGGGCGGGCGCAACCAGCCGCTGGCCCGGCGGCTCGGCACGCCCAAGGCGCTGGTTCTCGACGTCCTGAGCGCGCAGTTTCGCCAGCGCGCCGCTAAGATCGGGATCGAATTCAATCCCGCCTTCGCTGGCGCCTACGACTTCTCCAAACGACCCGATTTCGGCGTCCTGATGCCGCAGTTCCTCGAAGGGCTGCCGGAGGGCGGCCTCATCATGTGCCATCCCGGATTCGTCGACGAGACCCTGGTCAGCCTCGACCCGCTGACCACCCATCGCGAGCACGAACACGCCTTTCTCGGCGGCGAGCATTTCCCGCGCCTGCTGGCTGCGAATAAAGTTACATTGGGCTGAGCGCGCCAGGGCATCCTGTCGCACATAAATTTAATCCGCTCCCATACTACTAGCGACATAAAGCCCTCTTACATCTGGCGCCTGCGCTTTCGGAGCGAGGGAGAGAATCCATGACACCGCAAGAACGCCAGATGATCGACGATCTTTTCGACCGGCTCGCCAGACTGGAGAACGCCCCGCGCGATCCTGACGCCGTCGCCGCGATTGCGCAGGGCTTGCGCCAGGCGCCCAATGCGGTTTACGCGCTGGTGCAGACCGTTCTGGTCCAGGACGAAGCGCTGAAGCGCGCCAACAGCCGTATCCAGGAACTGGAGGCCGGCGTCGCGCCCGCACACCAGCCATCCGGCGGGTTCCTCGATTCGATGCGCGACGCGATCTTTGGGCAGGCACAACCGCATGGCTCGGTGCCGAATGTCCCGCCGCCTTCCAGCCGCCCGATCTGGAACAGCGGCCAGGCGATGCAGCAGACGCAATCGCCGGGACGTTA
>NZ_JADGRI010000334.1 GCF_017881085.1 Bradyrhizobium sp. | reverse complement strand
TGTTCTGATAGGCACGCACCAGCGCGGCCTCGATCGTATCGGCCAGGGCGGGCGCCAGGCCCATATTTGCCATCAGCAGGACCGCAGCCGCAGCTCCGGTAACCAACTTCACCCCACGCATTCCTGGAAATCCATTCATGACGTTCGCCGGTTCAAGCGCGCTCGAGCCGGCTTACCGCTTCACTTCGAGTCAGTATTCCATGCCTACCTTATTCCCCGCGCAAGCGAGACGGAACCCCGGCCCGGCCAAAGCCGGCGGAAACTCTGCACGTGCAGCATCCGGGCCACACTTCTGATTCAGAACGGGATTTTAACAGCCGCGAGGGGCGTGGAACCGGGCTAGAAAACGAACGCCGGAAGCCGTTCCAAGCCAGGCAGCACCGGGACCGACGCGTCAAAAAGCACCCGGTTACCGAAATCGGCGCGAGAGTGTGTCACGATCATGGCCCGCGGCGGCTGGGTCACGGCGAAAACCCCGACCAGCCGGCAGCCGTTCCCAAGCTGCCCGTAAAGCCGTTCGGGCGTGATCTCGGTGGCGCCATCGAGCACGATCACGTCATACGGCGCGTTCGCCGGGTCCCCATCGGCCGCAGCGGCGGCCTTGAACGTCACGTTTGCCAGCCCGAGCTGGGCCAGCACGGCCTTTGCCTTTGCGACCTGTCCCGGGTCGCCCTCGGTCGCGACCACTTGCCGCGCAAGCCTCGCCACCACGGCTGCCGCATATCCGGGCGCCGAACCCGCCACCAGGACCTTGTCGGTCTCCTTGATCTCGGCGGCCTGCAGCATCTTTGCCAGGACCTGCGGCTTGATCAGGAAACGTCTGGCGGAAGCGCCCTCGCTGATATCCAGATCGCGGTCGAGATAGGCCAGCGCGCTCTGGCTCGGCGGGACAAAGGCCTCGCGCGGCACCGCGAGCATGGCGTCGATAATTCGGATATCGGTGACGTCGTTGGGGCGCACCTGACCATCGACCATTTTCTGGCGCGCGGTCGCAAAACCGGACATTGGCGGACCTTGAGGTGTCGTGCGGACGATGCCCGCGGGAAAGAAGTGGGAACCGGGTCATCTCTGGTACAAACTTCGCCAAAACGCAACGCCGTTTGCGCGGGTAAGGCCTGCAATCCGCGATCTGCCAGAGCTGCTTCCGGTTCGCAAACAGCTATTCGATCGTCACCACGAGCCGCGCGATCAGCCTTGCCACCTCGTCCAGTTGCCCGGAATCGTGCTCCTCGAGGGCTTTCGCCAGCCGCACCAGGCATTCATCGTCGCTCATCACGGGGATGTCGTCTGGGACGACCGAAGGCACCGGCCTCAACAGATCGGTCTGAAAGTGTCGCATCGAATCACCTCCGTGACGAAACCCGGCCCCTGGAATCGTCGCCGCGGAATGCGCCTTTTTGGCGCCCGGTTGACGCCACGGCGGGAGCACCGCTGCAACCGGCAGGGCGAGGACCGGCGCGTCCGGCGCGTCCGTGAGCGGCAACAAAGCCTTGCGGCACAGTCAGTTCCCCTGCCCCTCCGATGCCGCGCCGGAGGCGGATATTTCGTCCTTTGCAAGCCGTAACGGCTTTGTTATACGCTGCCGCGTGCGAACACGGTTTTCGCCCTATTCCTCGGTAGCTCAGCGGTAGAGCATTCGACTGTTAATCGAATGGTCGCTGGTTCGAATCCAGCCCGGGGAGCCAGCAAGGCGCGAATTTAACCACCGAGACGCAAATTACCTGCTGGCGACGAGTCGCAGCCGAGGCCTCAGAGTCTCCACGAGGTCGTCGTTGATCTGCTGCACGCGTGGATCGGTCGAGCGGCGCGCGCATGCCGAAAACTGTTTCACCGATCGCGCGAGGGCCTGGCGCTCTTCAATGGTTCGCGAGACCTGGGGGCTTGCCAGCCGGAGAACAAGGCCCCCAACGCTGACCAGAAGTTCGTCGAGCACCCGGTCAATCTTTGCAAGATCTTCCATTTTACTGCTCCGTCTTCCGAGCAGTAAAATCGACCGCAGCGAATAGTGTTCCGGACGCCGCGCGTACGCGGATAACAGAACGTAAATGATGTCGCGCAGCCTTTCGTCAACTCCACCAAACCCGTCGCGGGGTTCGATATTCCGGTGATGGGATGACAGCTGGTTTTTCGAGATCCGCGACCTCTGCTCGTTTCAGAGCGGTTCCGGTGTTGCCAATCACGTTTCATTTGATGCCGGGGGCCGGAACGTATCCTGGCGCCCTCGGTTTCTTGCTTTGTCACCGCAAAAGGAAGATCAGCATGAAGATTAGCAGCATCGGGCTGGCGGTCGCGCTGGCAATTTCGAGCACCATCGCTTTCGCACAGAGCGGAGCCGGTTCCGCGGGCGGCGGTTCTGCAACGGGCGGAACGGCCACGAGCGGTACGACCACGGGATCGTCAATGAACGGAACGACCACGGGAGCTGCGCCGGGAACTTCGTCCGGCACGAACCCGAACTTCAACGCGGGCGGCGCAGCTGCCGGGGCGAACAGCAGTCTGAACCCGTCAGGGAACAGCTTCATCAACCCCTCGCCCAGCGGGTCAACGCTGCAGCCGGCTCCCGGCTCGGGAGTCGCGCGATGATGGATCAATGTTGCGTCTTGGCGCTTGCCCGTAGAGCACGAGGCCCGGAGTGCCTAGGAGTCCGGGCCTCGTGACCAGTCCGCCCCCGCAGGGCTGGTAACGGGAGCAAGCGCAACGGCGCGAGCGCAGGTCGTCATAGTTGAATTTCGAGTCGGGTCCTACCCGGACGACTACGGGCGCAGACCCTTACCGGAAACGAGCGCACCTCGAGGCGCCGCGGCACCAGGAGCGGCGCCGTCGTCCCCGGAGTTATCGAAAAGATTCTTGGGCAAGAGATTCTCGGGCAACAGATTCTCGGGCAAAAGATTCTTCGGCAAATGTGGTTTTTCTCACATTTGGCGCCGGAGGCCCGGTCTACATCTTCGCCGGGGTTCAAGACTTCCGTAACCAAATCGGCCGCGATCGCTCGATCGGTAAAATTTGAGCGATCCATTCAATCTGGAAACAGAAGACTTTTGCGACCCTGTGCCCTCGGAATACCGGAGGGCGCGATGAGCGAAGCTGAATACGACCGATTGCTGGAGGCCGTAAAAATGGCGATCGAGCCCGCGCCGCAGGAACAATTTTTGGCCAGCCTACCGTTATTGGCCAATCTGCCGCTCTTCGATGAGCCGGCGGAAGCCGCCAATGACAACCGGCAGCACAACCAGCAGCCCTGGCCGCTCGTTCCATTTCCTGAAGGCTGGTACGCCAGCTGCTGACCGGAACGGCCCGACGCTTGTTCCGGCCTCACCGATAGTCTCTGCAAGCCATTGATTATATTGATGCCGGCGGCCCGTTCTCAGCCCTGTCCGTCGCCGAGCCCGTATTCGAGATAGATGACCGCGGGATCGAGGTCGGGGAACAGCCTGCACTTGGCCTGCGCCAGATGCAGGTTGACGCTCGCGGGCGCCGAGCCCGCCGCGAGCAGCTTCCTGATATCGTCCATATGCGTGCGCGGCTGGTGTCTTGTGGGAAGCTGCTCCAGCGCCACCAGCGCCGTGGCCAGGGCTTCGGTGATGACCCATCCGTCGTGACCGGTGATTCCCTTTTTTGGCATAGGCCATCCCCATCTTCTGGCGATGCCGCTAAATTACCGGAGCAAGCCGTCAGGACCAAGGCGCCCAAGTCGTTACGGGCTTCGTTGCGGACAGCCGGAGCGACGTCCATGCTCCAGACACCGGTTCAGATCACCGCCTCCGCCATCGTACAATCGCCGACACGGCGATCCAAGCGGTGCAAATTATGATTGTTACTTCGAACAATTCGATCATGGCCCCTCCTGATCTGGCGATGCACTAACGCCGAGGCATGGGAAAACGATCCCGCGAAATCAAGCGAGCCACCTGTCGGATCAGACCAGGCTCTTGCCGCGGATGGCCAACCCGTTCACTTCGGAACGAACGGCGTGGCGACGAAAGCCGGACGGCCGGCCGGCAAATCGCCCGTGTAGGAGCCAGTCAGACCGTAAAGGCGTTGCACGCCGTTTATCTGGCCGCGCAGTTCCGCATTCCCCGCCTTCAGCGTCGCCACCTCGTCGCTCAGCCGCTTGATCTGTTCGGCCTGCTGCAACGAGATTCGATCGAGGCTTTGAAGATGCGGTGCCGAGGCCAGGATCAGCATCACGCCGTAATAGGTCAGCCCGACGAGGACGAGGGCCGTCGACAACAGGACGAGCGACAACGGTCGGGCCTTGCTCGAGCCAACGCTTGCCGTTGGTGTGGCCGCGACGTCTGACATCCGCTCAAACCTCTCCGTATGCGCCGACTCATACACACGGGCCGCAAGCCGGACCGTAGCTCAGATTCTCCCATAAGGACACGGAGATGGCGCCCGCGTCTGCTCCCTATCGCACACACCGAGGCGATCTTGTGACGGGCGCCCATGCGAGTAGCCCCGGACCGTGGCGCCTACTCGCCGTCAAACGCGCCGGCCGGCTCGCGCGTTGTAGCGCACCCCGCCGAGCGGTAATTAATACTGTAAAATCAATAAGGTGGGGTTGGAGGCCACGACCAGAATTGAACTGGTGTACACGGTTTTGCAGTTCGCTGAAGCACGTACCTAATTGTCTGCTTTCATCTCCTTGCAATTGATCTCGTTGAGCTTTCGGGGAGGCTGATACCGCCCTATCCCGCCCGGTATTCCGTAGTTGGGTAGCAAAATGGTAGCAGTCCGAAAGCGAGTGTTTCTTTTAACTTCAATCTCTAGTAAAGAGCGCCCTGGCTGCGCCGTAACTGGCGCTACCGATCTCCACGCTCGCCTGATCCGACTTCGCCGGCGCCGATTTGAGCCGTGGGGCTGCATGGATCGCCGGTGACGACTGGTCCTGATAGGCATTCGCCGATTTAGGAAGGCCGCTGGTGAGCCCCGGATTCGGGGGACGCTTGTGTCATTTGCCTTCTGAAATCCGCTGTAGGCCGTCCTTAGTCAGGACGATGCCGCCCAAAACTTCCTTCGCGTAGCCGATATCCTTGAGCCGGGACTGAATGCGGGGCGGAATGTGATGGGGGTCGGATGGGCCGCGAACTGCCGCAGGGCTGTCTGGCCGCATGGATCGCTGGCGACGACTGGCCGCGATAGCTACGGCTTAACTGGTTCAACTCGCACAGCGCCCCCTCGGGTCTTACCGACCGTTTGGCGGTCGCGCGCGGCGGTCAAATCTTTCTTCAGCTTCGACAGTTCGTCGGCTGTCATGGCAGGCTTCTCGGGCCTCAGCGGGACGTCTTCCATGGCCGGATAATCCGTCGTTTTCGGACGCCGAGGTTCCTCGGCGCGCGCGCCCAGTGGACAAAGCGAGAGGAGGACGGACAGAAGTACCGCTGACGCAGCCAACGAATTTTTGGACTTCGACATCGACGATACTATGCAGCGGGGAAGCCCCGCTTGTGACTGGCGCTTTGCGACTCTAGGAAGGGGGCTGGTGCGGGTCCGGCTCGCGGGGATGTCCATGAGATAACCCGACCCATCTCACGCCAGGCCGCTCTTAGTTCCTCCAGCGACGCAAGATCTCGGACGCAAGAATCCACGTCCCGCAGACAACGATCGCAATCTCGATCAATAGGCCCCATGGATACCCAACCCGCGGACT
>NZ_JADGRI010000094.1 GCF_017881085.1 Bradyrhizobium sp. | reverse complement strand
AATCCAAAGAAAAATTGGACCCTTGGAAAAGCGTGCGTTAGGCCCCGCAGGGAAGCGTCATTCGTCCTTCAAACTACCGTGACGACGTAATGCTGGTGAAAAGAGGCAAAACTGACCTGACGGATTTTTTATACCAGCGTCATAGAGAGATTATTGCATTTGCGCGGCCTGATCTAGCGGTGTCAGGAATGGGTTCATGGTCTGTGGTGCCGGTGGTCGATAAACGACGCGATGTGGGGCTGAATGTGGGGCTAATAGCGGGCTAATCGGAAAAGCAAATCAACTCAGATATTTACTACTCGTAATGGCGGAGGGAGAGGAGCTGGAAACTAGCCTTCTCCGAATGGGTCTCTCTAGGGCTCAGCTTTTTCATACTGTGAATCGGCGCCCAACCGTGACTCCGGTCGCCCTCCGATCTCCCATGCTCCGGCAATAGCTCCCAAACAACCGCAGCGGGCTGAGCCTTAGACGCCGATTGGGGCACAAACGACCCGCCAATTCAGATCCTATAGGGCGCCTTTGCATATCGGCGCTTCTTTCGCCGCTGGCCCGCTTTGGCTCCGCCCCCGTGGCCCAAAATCACTCCGCCGTCGATAGCCGCCCGATGAAGGATAAGACGGCAGCGGAAAAGTGATCGTTACGGTCGCCCGCCACCATATGCCGCGCACCGCTGACATCGACGTAATCGGCGTGCGGTACGAGCTCGAGAAATTCTTTGGCATGCACCTCCTTCACGAGCTCTGAGGATGCGCCGCGCACCAGCAGAGCGGGGATCTGGATGCTGCGCGCAGCCTCGATCAAGGCCACCTCAAGCGCACGGCGGTCCGTTCCGGCCGCCCGCGGACCGTCGAGGAATCGCGGATCCCAGTGCCAACGCCAGCGGCCATCGGGCGACAGGCGGAGATTCTTCTTCAGTCCCTCATTGCTTTTCGGCCGCGGCCGCTGCGGAAGATAATCGGCGACCGCCTGCGCGGCCTCGGCGATCGACGCGAATCCTTCATTGGCATGTGCGCGCATGAAGCCGAGAACCTTTGCAACACCGGTTTGGTCCACGCGCGGGGTGATGTCGACAAGCACTAGCGCGGAGAAGACATTGGCGCCCTTGTCGCGTTGGGACTCGCCTTCAGCGAGAAGCGAAGCAATGCCGCCGAGCGAAGCACCAATTGCTATCGGCTTTGCGCCCGAGCGGCGGGCGAGTTCGGCGGCAACGACCTTTGCGTCGGCGGCATAATCCGAGAATTCGTAGGCGCCGTTCGCCACCCAGTCGGAGTCTCCATGGCCGCGTTGATCGAGCGCATAGGCTGTATGACCCTTGCGCGCGATCTCTTGCGCGGTTTTATGCCAGGCGTGGCGGGTCTGGCCGCCGCCATGCAGCAACAGCACGGGCGAGCCGCTGTCGCCGAACACGTCGGCGACGAGTTTATTGCCGGCGGCGCCGATGAAGGTCGCGGTGGCGGGCGTGAGGTGCCGAGTCATGGCGGTCGCGAATGCCTATCAGATTGGATGGCAGCGTGGGGAGAACAAAATCAGACTTTCATCGCATCCATGTTGCATCCGTGTTGCATGGAGAAAATTGCACGCTACGAAAAAGCGCTGAAACACGCGGACTTTATTGTAATGGACGAAATTAGGCCCGCGCGCGGCGGTGGCAGTTTCACGGTCATTGCTTCCTGTGCTGCGAGGCCGGGCGTACCCGCGAGAACGGCGGTCGAGAGGATGCCAGCGGTCGCTTCTCTTCGTGTGACCATGAAATAGCCCCCTTTACTTCGCGGCGGAGCTCGCCCTTTTAATTCTTGCGCTATCCTCCGCGGACAACGGCAAGAATCGCGCGGCGCACCAGCGTCTCGAAAATCGGAAGCTTGTAGGCGTTCTTGGTCAGCGGCGCGGCGCCCTGCAAGGCGGCGTGAGCGGCGGCGCGAGCGACATCCGCATCGATCGTCTTTCCGACCAGCAATGCCTCGGCCGCTTTGGCACGATGCGGCACCGGTGCCGCGGCGCCGAGAATGACCGCTGCGGCTCGACATGCTCCACCCGGCGCCGTGTCGAGCGCGACCGCGACATCGGCGATCGGCCAATCGAACGAATCGGTTTCGCCTTGCTTGATGTGGATCGATCGCGACGTCGGCGCCGGCGGCGGCAGCAAGATCGCGGTAAGAATTTCGCCCGGTGTCAGATCATTCTCACGCTGAATGTCGACCTCGGGCAGCAGGAAGAACTGTTCCAAACCCACGACCCGCTTGGTTCCCGCCGCACCGGTGAGCTCAAGCTTGGCACCGAGCGCAACCAATGCGGTCGCCGAGGTCGAGGGATGCACCATCGCGCACCCGTTGTGGTCGAAAATGGCGTGATATTGATTCTCCCCGGCGAATGCGAAGCAGACCTCGCCGCCCTTGCGGGCGCAGTGGTGATCGCGCGAGCGGAAATACCAGCAGCGCGGGCGCTGCAGCAGATTCCCGCCAATCGTCGCCACCTGGCGAATCTGCGGGCTGGCGGAATTGCCCGCGACATCGGCCAAGGCGAGAAAACGCGTGCGTATGACAGGATCGGCGGCGAGCTGCGCGAGCGTAACATTCGCCCCGATACGCACGCCGCCATCGTCCGCCTGCGCAATGACAGCAAGATCGGGAATCTCGCGCAAGTTCACGATGCCGCGCGGCGCCAGCAGGCCTTCCTTCATTAAATCGAGCAGGTCGATGCCTCCGGCCTTGAAGACCACGCCGTCGGTCGAAAGCCGCCCGCTCTGGCTGACCATCGCCGCCGCCACTGTCGTTGTGGCGACGCCAGCCGCTTGCGCGATGTCGCGCGGGCTGCTCCATTCGAAGCTATTCATGTCGGTCCGCTCCGCTGTGGAATTCGGCCGAGCGCGGCCAGAACGGCGGCGGGTGACATCGGCAACTGCCGCAGGCGCACGCCGATCGCGTTGTAGACGGCATTTGCGATCGCAGGAGCGGTGGCGATATTCGACGGCTCGGCGATGCCATAGGCGTCGGTCGCGCTCATGCCCTGATAATTTTCCAGCAGGTGCACTTCTATCGCAGGTGTCTCGCGCGAGCGCAGGATCTTGTATTGTTCCAGGTTGGCATTGAGCATATGGCCGGTGTGCCGGTCGAGGATGCGCTCCTCGAACAAGGCATAGGAAATCCCTTGCAGGATTCCGCCCTGAACCTGGCTCTCGATTTGCAGGGGGTTCATCGGGCGACCGCAGTCTTGCACCGCGACGACGCGTTCCACGCGAACGATCCCGGTCTCGGTGTCGACCGCAACCTCGGCAAATTGCACGCCGCCCAGCGCGTTTTGCGCCGAGGCCATATCGCCCATCTTGCGAGCGAAGCCGGCATAATCGTCGGAGCGGCTCGCGACGACGCCGATTTGATCGGTGGGCAATTGCGCCGCCGCCTCCCGAAAACCGATACTGCGACTGTTGTCGGCAGTGCTGATTCGACCGGCACGCGCCACTAAGTTTCCGGCAGCCGCCGCGATGGACGGCGCCACAATCTCGATAAGTTTTCGCAGCACCTGATACGCGGCATTTCTGGCCGGCGGCGTGATCGACGCCGTTGTCAGACTTCCATACGATGGCGGGCCCGCAGGATATTCCGTGTCGCCGATGCGAACCGTGATGTCCTCGGGCCGCAAGCCCAGTTCCTCCGCAACGACTTGCGCCAGCACGGTGCCGATGCCGGTCCCGATGTCCTGGACGCTCGAAAGCACCTCGACGGAGCCGTCGCGGAATATGCGAACTTCGCAGGCCGAATTGGTTCGTACGTTGGCTCCCCAAAGCGATTGCGCCATGCCAAGGCCGCGCTTGATGGGACCGCTATCGCTGCCGGGCGCCCGCCGGCGGTTCCAGCCGAAGCGCGCGGCCCCGATGCGCCGTTCTTCGCGGCGCACCGCGCTCAGATCGATCCGCTCGCGCAACGTCAAGGGATCCATGCCGAGTTTCTCGGCTAGCTCATCGATAGTCTGTTCGAGCGCGAAGGCGCCTGGAACATTGCCGGGCGCGCGCATCGCGCAGCCCGGGCCGGCATTGATGAAGACATCGGACTGGAGCAATTCGAAATTGGCGCAATCGTAAATTGCTTGAGCGAAGTTGCCGATGCCGGCGCCGAGCCCGACGCCGGACGTCCCGTAAGTGTCGATGGCAATCGCTGTGAGCGTGCCATTGCGCCGCGCCCCGACGCGCAGCCGTTGCACCGTCGCCGGGCGATTGCCGCTGTCGATCTGCTCCTCGTGCCGGTCAAGCACGAGCCTGACCGGAGCATTGGCTTGGCGCGACAGCGTGACCGCCGCACGCGCATAATTGCCGGCGCTGGACTTCGATCCGAACCCGCCGCCCATCGCATCGACGATCACACGCACGCGGCTGAGCGGCAGGCCGAAGGCTGCGGCGAGTTCGGCGCGTATGCCGGCCGTAAATTGCGTAGACATGTGGACGGTGAGGCCATCCTTTCGCCAGTCGGCCACCAGACCGTGCGGCTCGAGGCAGCAATGGGTCTGCACTTGGGTGCGGAACTCGTGCTCGACGACGACATCGGCATCCGCGAACCCGGCTGCGGCATCGCCGCGCGAGCCGCTTTTATTCGGGCCGAGGACATTGCCCTGTTGCGGCAGCGCGGCGCCCGCCGGGTTTCCGCCGGCAAAGCTCTCACCATGTACCGGATGCGTGAAGACGCGTGGCGCGTCGGGCTTGCGTGCATCCTCGAGATCAACCACGAATGCAAGCGGCTGATAATCGACTTTGATCAGATCCACCGCTGCCTGCGCCGCCTCCGGCGTGACGGCGGCGACCGCGGCGATCGGATCGCCAACATAGAGAACGCGACGACCGCTTGTCCCGGCAGGCGTATTCTGTCCGGTCGTCTCGACGGCACGTCCCACCACGTCGTTGATGACGTGGATCGCGCGCACCCCCGGATGCCGTTCTGCGGCACCTATATCAATCGACATGACACGGGCATGCGGCAACGGCGATCGCAATAGGCGTGCGTACAGCATGCCCGGCAGTTTCACGTCGACCGTGAACGGGGCCGCACCCGTGACCTTGGCGCGGCCATTAATGCGCGGAATTGATTTTCCGATCACGGCCAGCTGTGCATTTGGCGGAAGCGGCGGCGCCTCGCCGGCGGGAACGCGACGCTCGATCTCTGCCATCGACACGCTGTCGATTCCGACGGGATATTTTTGCGAGCGCGTATCGGCGGACGTCATGATTAGGTCTTCCTAATCCGGGACGCATCCAGCATCGCGTCATGTACATGCGGATGGGTGCCGCAGCGGCAGAGATGGCCACTGGTTGCTGCTTTGATATCGTCGATCGTGAGGGTCGGATTGCTTTCGAGCAGCGCTGCGCAACTCATCACGAGACCCGGCGTGCAGAACCCGCACTGCACGGCGTCATGCGCGATGAAAGCAGACTGCACGGGATGCAGCTCGTCACCGTGCGCCAATCCTTCGATCGTCGTAATCTTGCGACTGCCGACATCGATTGCCAGCATCATACAAGCTGCGATCGGCTTCCCGTCGAGCCAGACCGTGCAAGCCGAACAAGCGCCGCGGTCGCAACCGACCTTGGTTCCGGTCAAATCGAGCGAATCGCGCAATGCTTCGGCTAACGTCGTTTTCGGCTCGATGAATAGCGAATGCGACACATTGTTCACGTCGAGCGTCAGCGGAACCGGCCCCGGACCGACGGCATCCCGTTCCGCGGCCTGCGCGTCTGAAGCGAGAAAATCTGGCAACGTTGTATCGAGCATCACCGTACTCGCGGCGCCAATCCCCGAACCTCTCAAGAATGATCGGCGCGACATGGAATGCCTGCCATGATCGCTTTTATGGTGCCGGCTCCGACCCATCGAGTTTCCAGTCGAATTATTATCTCTGCTTGAGCGACAAGCGTTCTTCGCAGGGGTCAAGGATGCGCTTACAATTTTATATGTTGAACAATTTGCATTGCTCCGCTTTGACGAGGATCAATAGGAAGAATCAAATCTTGTTCGTCATTGCTTTGCGGCAAACTTGCGGAGCGCAATGTAGTCGATCCGCGTGGCAATGCACGATTGTTGCATGGCCGCGAGTAGTTGCCGGATCATATTTTCAAAAAGCACAAAATCGGTGCCGTCGGCGTAGATGTAATTCTAGCTCCGCAAACCGGGGCCTATTACGGCGCCTTCTTCAGAGCCGCGATAATGTCCGCACGCTGCTTGGCATCGGGAATGCCGATGAGGGTTTTCGACGTACCCGGCAGGAACTTGCTTGGCGAAGTCAGAAACTTGTCGAGATCGGCTTCGGTCCAGTCGCCCTCGGCCTTCCGCAGCGCCGCCGAATAGCCGTACCATTCCGTCCGCGCCTTGCGTGCCCCCACGATACCGTGCAGCGGGGGCCCCACGCGAAGCGGCCCGCCGGTCTCGACGCTGTGGCACACGACGCATTCCTTCAGCGGTCCATCGGCACCGACCGGCATCGCCTTGAACTTATAGAGACCGACCGTCTGCAGGCCAGGGAACGCTTGTGGTTGCGTGGTAAGCACCCAAGCAACGGCCGCCACAACAGCCACGATGACGACGGCAGCCGCAACATAAGAACCAGACCGCTGCATGGCTTGCACCCGGATAACGACGCCCGCCTCCGCGGCTTCCTGCCGATCCTGCGGACCATTGGGCAATTAGCCGGAAGCACGTCAATCGTCGTTGATGATCGTCAATTTTGCTCGATATCGTCCGGCGAGCGCCTCGCCCCGGCGGACTGAGATCGTCGGGGGCCTCGCAAGACCGGCCGAGTGCCGCAATTAGGGGCTACTACCTTGGATGGAGGCCGCCAGTTTAATTGCGGTATATCAAAACCTCCGGCCTGGGCCGGGTCATCATGCCAGTCGAATTCTAGCGCGACCAGATCGAAAGAGCGCCTCGGACGCCCGAGGCGCGGCATAGACCATGGCGCAAAGCTGCACGAAGCACGAGAATCATGCCTGCGTTGTCTGCCACGTCGGGCCGCGGAGCGTTTGGCACGATCTTGACGAAACCGCGAGCGCCTTGCTGGCCGGTGGACGGCGGCGACGCGAATATGGTTCCGGCGAGGTTGTCTTCGTCCAGGGAGAGCAGAACGACGGCGTGCACTGCGTCTCCGGCGGCACCGTTGGAATCCGCCGGCTCGATGACAACGGTAATTCGGTACTGTTGGAACTGGCCTATGCGGGCGACACAATCGGATACCGTTCATTCCTCACCGGCAGCGAACACAAGACCAGTGCCGAAGCGCTGGGTCCGAGCGTAGTGTGTCACATCGACCGCGCGGCGATTACGGCTCTGCTTGCCGGCAACCCGGCGCTTGGCCTGCGTTTTCTCAAACGCTCGATCGGCGAGCTCGAACACGCTCACGACATGATGTTTCGTCAGGCGACACTGTCGAACCGCCATAAGCTCGTGCATCTTCTGCTCGTCCTGGTGCAACGGCACGGGCGTCGGCACTCGAACGGCTCGCAATCGATCGACCTGCCTGTGTCGCGCCGGGACCTCGCCTCGATGGTCGGCACGCGCCACGAGACCATCTCTCGTATCATTGGACGGCTCGAGACCGATGGAGTGGCACACTTTTCCGGTCGCCAGGTCACGATCCCCAGCGTGGAAGCGCTCGCGGGCGAAATCGATCGCCTGATTTCGGCGTGAGTCGTCGCAGCGTCAGCCTTATCCGAAAAAATTGACAATCGTCATCGCCGTTTTCCGGCGCCCCTGATAGCGCGTCTTACGTAGGAATCTCACAGGGGCCGGCCCATGGACGCTACCTGCAATCCCGACATCGATTTCGAGGCCTGTCTGGGGCCTAACCCCGATGAACCGGTATTCGGAGGGCTGACCCGCCGGCAGATGCTGCAGTTCTGCGCCGGGATAGCCGCCACGATGGGGCTCTCGGCGACCGCAGGCGTGCGCATGGCAGAGGCGGCGACAGCGCCGGCAAGGCCGCCGGTGATCTGGCTGCATGGGCAGGAATGCACCGGCTGCACGGAATCGCTGCTGCGATCCTACCACCCGACGCTGGAGGCGATCCTTCTGGATGTCATCTCGCTCGACTATCACGACACGCTGTGCATCGGCGCCGGAAAGCAGGCGCTGGATTACAAACACGCAATGATGGAGAAAAACAAAGGCAAGTACGTGCTCGTGACCGAGGGCGGAACGCCGATGAAGGATGGCGGCATCTACTGCAAGGTCGGCGGTAAGACTCAAGTCGAACTCATCCGCGAGGCCGCCGAGGGCGCGGCCGCCGTCATTGCTATCGGCTCATGCGCAGCCTGGGGTGGCATCCAATCGGCCGATCCAAACCCGACAGGCGCAGTCGGCACGCACGAGGTCATTCCCGGCAAGTTGGTGATCAATATCCCGGGCTGCCCGCCCAGCCCCTACAATTTTCTGTCGACCGTCCTCTACCTGCTGACCTTCGGTCGCCCGCCCGAGCTCGACCAACAGAATCGGCCCAAATTCGCCTATGGCCGATTGATCCACGAGAACTGCGAGCGGCGGCCGCATTTCGATGCCGGGCGTTTCGCCCTCGAGTTCGGCGACGAAGGCCACCGTCAGGGTTTCTGCCTCTACAAGATCGGCTGCAAGGGTCCGGAGACCTACGCTAACTGCCCATCGATCGGTTTCGGCGACGTCGGCTTCGGCTCGTGGCCGGTGGGCACCGGGCATCCATGTTTCGGCTGTACCGAGAAAGAAACCGGGTTCCGCAAGCCGCTGCACGCGCTCTCGACGGTCAAGACTCTGACGCCGCCGACCGCCTTCCCGCAGGTCGACGCCGAAAAGGGCAAGGGCATCAGCATCGGCGCCGCGGCAGCGGTCGGCGTGGTGGGCGGCCTCGTGGTGGGCGCCGGCGCGATGCTGCTCAAGCAGATGGGCGACGGCAAGAAGAGCGCACCGGACGAGACGAAAGAGCGGGTCTAGCCATGACCGAGGTCGACCGCAGGGATTTCCTGAGGGGCGCCGGTTTCGCCACCGCGGCGGCGGCCGTGCCCACCGAGGCATCGGCCGCCATCGCACGGCCGCCGAAGCAGATATCGCCGCAGGCGGTCGGAATGCTCTACGACTCGACGCTTTGTATCGGCTGCAGGGCGTGCGTGGCCGCCTGTAAGGAGGCCAACAAGATGCCGGCTGAGGTCCCGGCGACCCTGACCGGCTGGAACGAGAACACCTGGGATTCTGCGGAGGATTTGTCGGGCCGCACGCTCAACGTCATCAAGGTCTATCGCAACGGCACCGCGGAGCAGAAGGACCACGAGATCAACGGTTTTGCCTTCGTCAAGCGGCATTGCCTGCATTGCATCGACCCGTCATGCGTTTCGGTCTGCCCAGTCGGCGCCATGCAGAAGGACGCGGCAACCGGCATCGTCAGCTATGACCCGGATGTCTGCATCGGCTGCCGCTACTGCGTCTACGGCTGTCCGTTCGGCGTGCCGCAATTCGATTTCAGCAGCGCCTTGGGAAAAATCGCCAAGTGCGAGTTCTGCAGGCATCTGCAGAAGGACGGCAAGATTCCCGCCTGCTGCGACGTATGTCCAACCGGGGCCTCGCTGTTCGGGCCGGTCAAGGAGCTTGAACGGGAGATTGAGCGTAGGACCGCCGCGGCTCCCGGTACTCCCTATCAGTTCCCGCGCGGCAAGATCGGCGAGAACCGTCCGCCCAATGCGGCGACAATTCCGACCTACGTCAAAGGCGTCTACGGCGAGCACGAAGCCGGCGGCACCCAGGTGCGCTATCTCGCCGGCGTGCCGTTCCCGAAACTCGGATTGCCGACCGTCGGACGGCAGTCTCCCGCCTCGCTCTCCGAAGGCATGCAGCACACAATTTATCAGTGGCTGATCGCGCCGCTCGTCGCCTTCGTGGGGTTCGCGTTCCTGGCTCGTCGCAACTTGGCACTGCACCACGACGACGACGCGCCGCCGTCCAAGGAGGGTTGATCGTGAGCACGGCAGCACCGCTGCGCAGAAGCCTGGTAACGCCGACCACGCTAGTGCTCGTCGCGCTGGTCGTCATCGCCTTCTGTTTCCTGCTTCAGCGATTCCTCTTCGGGCTCGGCGCGGTCGCCAACATCAACCCCGGCTACCCTTGGGGAATCTGGGTCGTCGTAGACGTCATCATCGGCACCGCGTTCGGCTGCGGCGGCTTCGCCATGGCGTTGCTGGTCTACATCTTCAATCGCGGCCAATACCATCCGTTGATGCGGCCGGCGCTGCTCAGCGGATTATTTGGCTATACACTCGGCGGCTTTGCCGTGATTTTCGATCTCGGCCGCTATTGGCAGGCCTATAACCTGCTGCTGCCGTGGCACGCCCAGCTCAACTCGGTCATGTTCGAGGTCGCGCTTTGCGTGATGGCTTACGTGGTGGTGCTGTGGATCGAGTTTTCGCCGGCGTTCCTCGAGCGTTTCGGTTTTGTCGGTATCAAGCGCATTCTTGAACGTTGGATGTTCGTGATCGTCGCGCTCGGCGTGCTGCTGCCGACCATGCACCAGTCCTCGCTCGGATCGATGCTGCTGGTGATGGAATACAGACTCTCCCCGCTGTGGTTCACGCTCTGGCTGCCGGCCTTGTTCGTCATCAGCGCGCTGGCCATGGGCTATGCCGTGGTGATGTTCGAGGCGACGGTCGTTTCAAAGACCTTCTCGCTGCCGTCCGAACACGCATTGATCTCGAAGATGTCAATCGTCGTCGGCTGGATCACCGTCGCCTGGCTCGTACTGCGCTTTGGCGATCTGTTCGCGCGCAACGCCCTGCCGCTGGCCTTCATCGGCAGCATCAGTGTCTTCCTGTTCTGGGTCGAGAACGCCATGTTCCTCGCTGCCGCCCTGGTGTTCATCACGCCGGCCGGGCGCGCGAGCCAGCGGGCTTCGTTCCTCGGCGCCGTCGCGCTGCTCGCCGGCGGATCGCTCTACCGCCTCGATGCCTATCTGATCGGCTATCAGCCGCTCAACAATTGGTCCTACTTCCCTTCCGTACCCGAGCTGATGGTGTCGATCGGCGTCGTCGCGCTCGAAGTGCTTCTCTACCTCATCTTCATCAAGACCTTGCCAGTGCTGCACGGCGATGCCGCGCGTCGCTAATAGGAGGCTACTTTGACTCGCATAACGATCGACCCCATCACCCGCATCGAGGGGCATCTGCGCATCGACTGCGAAGTCGACGGCGGCAAGGTGACCAAGGCCTGGTCGTCGGGTCAGATGTGGCGGGGTATCGAGCTCATCCTCAAAGATCGCGACCCGCGCGACGCCTGGATCTTCACGCAACGGATCTGCGGCGTTTGCACGACGGTGCACGCCATCACCTCGGTACGCGCGGTGGAAAACGCCCTCAATCTCGAAGTTCCGCTCAACGCCCAGTATATCCGCAACATGATCATCACGGCGCACGGCGTGCACGACCATATCGTGCATTTCTATCATCTCGCCGCGCTCGACTGGGTCGATATCGTCTCGGCGCTCAAGGGTGATCCGGAGGGTGCGTCCAAGCTCGGCGCGACCCTGTCCGACTACAAAGCCAACAGTATCCCCAACATCCGGTCGGTGCGCGACAAGCTGAAAACCTTCGTCGACAGCGGCAATCTCGGCGTATTCGCCTCGGGCTATTGGGGCCACCCGGCCATGAAGCTGCCGCCGGATGTCAACCTGCTGGCGGCGACGCATTACATTCAGGCACTCGAAGTGCAACGCATCGCCAACAAGATCGTCACCATCCTGGGTTCCAAGACGCCGCACATCCAGAACCTCGCGGTCGGTGGCGTGGCGAATGCGATCAATCCCGAAAGCCAGTCGACCCTGACCCTGGAACGGCTGTACGCCATCAAAGCGCTGATCGACCAGCTCGGCGACTTCATCAACAACGCGATGATGAACGACGTCGCCGCGGTCGGCGCGCTCTACGCGGATTGGACGAAATACGGCGCCGGCGTCACCAATTATCTGTCGGTGCCCGATCTCCCGCTCGATACCAAAGGGACGGTGTTCGAGCTTCCCGGCGGCTACATCCCGGCGGGTGACCTGTCGAAGTTCCAAGCGATCAAAAGTTATCAGGACGCCTTTTTCCGCGACGGCGTCAAGGAAGCGGTCAAGCACTCCTGGTACGAGTATTCGGGCACGAACGCCGCGCTGCATCCTTTCGACGGTCAGACCACGCCGAAATACGACGATTTCCACGACGACGGGAAATACTCCTGGATCAAGGCGCCGACCTTCCTCGACAAGCGCGCGCAGGTCGGTCCGCTCGCCAACGTGCTGGGCATGTACGCCGCCGGCCACGAGCCGACCAAGCGGCACCTGACCAAGCTGGTCGAGGTCGCGAGCAAGGTCGCCGGTGCGCCGATCCCGCTCAGCGCGCTGCACTCGACAATCGGGCGCATCGCGGCCCGCGCCGTGCGCTGCGCGGTGCTGCACGAAGCGCTGCAGAACCAGTGGCAGCTGCTGCTCGACAACATCGCCAAGGGCGATACCCGCACCTTCAATCGGCCGGTATTCCCCAAGGGCGAGGTGCGCGGCTTCGGTTATCACGAGGCGCCGCGCGGCGTGCTTTCGCACTGGGTCGTGATCAAGGACGGCAAGATCGACAATTACCAGTGCGTCGTGCCCTCGACCTGGAACGCCGGCCCGCGCGACCAGAACGACGAGCCCGGCCCCTACGAGGCCTCGCTCATCGATACCCCCGTTGCCGATGCAAACCTGCCGCTCGAGGTGCTGCGCACCGTGCACTCGTTCGACCCCTGCATCGCCTGCGCGGTCCACATGGTCGACGCCGAGAAGCGGCCGATCGTTCAAATCAAGGCGATGTGAAAGAAGGCGCAATCGTGAGCATTCTGGTCCTCGGCCTCGGCAACATCCTCCTGTCGGATGAAGGCGTCGGCGTGCGCATCGTTGAAGCGCTCGATGCCTCGCACGATCTGCCGGATGGCGTAGAATTGCTCGATGGCGGCACCTCGGGCATGGATCTGCTCGACATGGTCGCCGACCGCGACTGCCTGATCGTCGCCGACGCCGTGAACGCCGATGGGCCGGCCGGTCGCCTGATCCGGCTCGAAAACGAGAACATCAGGATGCTGTTCGAGACCCGGTTTTCGCCGCACCAATTGGGCCTCTCGGACATGCTTGCCGCGCTGTGCCTCATCGACAAGGCACCACGCCGGGTCGTCATCATCGGTGTCGTTCCGCAGAATCTGAGCCTCGGCTTGGAGCTGTCGCCGGCAGCTGCCGACGGACGCGATGCGGCCGTGACCATGATCGTCGATGAACTCACCCGTCTCGGTGCTGCGCCAACGCTGCGGCTGCAATAGGTCATCGCAAGAATGTGCATCGCCGTTCCAGCCGAGGTGATTTCAATCGATGGGCCGATGGCGGTCGTCGATGTCTATGGCGAGCGCTTCACCGTTAGCCTGATGATGATGTCGGAAACGGTGCAGCCGGGGGATTTCGTCGCCCTGCAGGCGCAGCGCTATGCAGTGACCAAGATCGCGCGGGAGGATGCCCAAGCGGCCAGGCGGTTCTTTGAAGATCTCTTCCCCGAGCTCGCCGACCGGGCCCAGACCGCGCGCGTCGCTTGAATCCATCGCAATGAAACCCTCTGGCGATTCCGACGATCATCCCCGCGTACAGGCACTGATCGAGCTATTCCAGCGCATCGATGCCGGAATGCGGGATCTGCCGATCTACAACGACAAAATCGCCATCGAGGCGACCGGCTTCCGCCCCTTTGGCGATGGCGAACTGTTGGGCGTCGTGCTCACGCCCTGGTTCATGAACATGATCACGCTGCCGATCGAGCCGGTGCCGATGAACATGGCCGAGATCGGCAGGACCGTTTCCATTGAACTGCCCGCAGGCAAGCGGGCATTCGTAGTCGGCGGCGACGGGACGATCGGGCTCTATAAGGCCCATTCGCTGCATTCGCCGGTGCTGAACTTTACGCTGCCGGGTCAAGCACAAGCCGAGGCACGGCGGATGCTTGGATTGCTGATGACACTGCCTGAGGTGACGTCGGAAACCGCGGCAAAAAACGGCTCCGACGCAGCGAGCGGCCTCGATCGCCGCGCGCTGCTGTTCGGGAACCGGAACGCCTGAACCCGGCGCCTAGCGGACGATCGTGCGCAACTCCGTCGCGGAAGATGCGTTCAACTTCCTAGCAAGCGCTCTGCGCCCGATCACACAAGACCGATCGTAAGACCCGCCCCGATCAGCGCGATCGCGACGCCGCAGGCCTGCATGGCGCGACGCCTAGGCACATCGTCGAACCACCGTATTGCCAGGCCAAGCGTGATACCGAAGCCGTGCAGCAACGTGGTTGCGACCATGAAGCCGATGCCATAGACGACCCCGGAGCCGCCGACCGGCATTTCGGTCCCGTGCGCGTGGCCGTGGAAGATCGCAAAGATTCCGACGAGCGCCATGGCGGCGAGAACCGGCGGCGTCATTCCGGAGAAAATCACGAACCCGAATACCAGAACCGACAATGCGATGGCGGTCTCCGCGAAGGGCAGCGACACGCCGGCTGCGCCGAAGACGCCGCCGAGCGCCATCATGGCGACGAAGGTCGCCGGGACTGCCCACAGCGCACGCCCGCCAAGATTGGCCGCGAACAGGCCGACGGCTGTCATCGCCAGCAGATGATCGATACCGCTAAATGGATGGATGAACCCGGCCAACAGGCTACCACCCTCACCGTGCCCGGGATGGGCAAACGCGACGCTGGGCGCGAGCAGTAAGGCGACCGTCATAAGCAGACGAAATGCCGTTCGGGACATGGCTTTCTCCTTCGAAATCTCCCGCTGCGGCTAAGGCGACGACCTAATCTTTTTTGCGCGTTTGTTTGCTTCTACGACTTCCGTCGCATGGTCGTGAACTGGACAATCCCCCGCAGCTTTGGATTTTTGGGCTCAAACTCCTCCGCGAGCGTTGACCTAGATCAACATCGATCAGTGGTTTTTTCCCGATAATTTGCAAGGTCTTGCCAATAATTGATTGGGCCGTTCCGGTCGCGCGGCGCCGGAGTGGGGTGGCTAGACATCGTTGCACTCATGCTTCGGGAGGAAACGCCAGTGGCAACGCTGGCTTGGCCAACGCTCGAACAACAGATTCGCCTCGATGCCTTTACGACCGACGGGCGTCTGGTGGCGAAGAGCTTGGTCACGACTCGCGCCAGCGGCATTGCAGGCGCCTTGGCGGCGCAGCCCGTAGAAGACGTCCCGCAAGTCTTGGCGCGGCTTTTCCCGCTGTGCGGCACGGCCCACGCCATCGCCAGTCTCGCGGCGATCGAGGCGACCCAGGGGATCGAAGTGTCGCCGGCCCAACTCGCGTTCCGAGAGCTGATGCTGCTCGCCGAGCATGGCGCTGCCTTGGGCTGGCGAATCTTGATGGATTGGCCACCGCTCGTCGGCGGACCGCCCAATGTGCGCGCCTGCGCGGATATCCGTCGCGCCGCCGCCGCCGTAAGTACCGTCGCGGAGCATGGTGCGTGGGTGCGGATCGGCGGAGCTAGGCTGCGGCCGGACCGCGATGATCTAGCCCGCACCGTGTCCGAACTTGCCCGTTTGCTTATCGAGCTGTTTCCGGAAGCGGCCGATCCGGCGTTGTCCTGGCGCGAGCTGGAGCCCGCGATACAAGGTGGCGCCAGCACACCGGCACGTTTGATCAACACCGCACGCGCCGACATGCCGGCAGACTATGGCCGCCATGATCGGCCGCTGCTCCCGTCAATGGCCGCAGATTGGTTCGCGGCCCGGCTCGCGGCGGACCCCGTTTTCTGCAATGCACCGACCCTCGACGGCACTCCGGCCGAGGTCGGCCCGCTCGCGGCGCAGCGACATCCGCTGATTGCCGAAGCCGTCTCGCATTGGGGCCCGACGCTCGCGACGCGGCTGCTGGCCGCAGCTCTCGATGCTCCCGTGGTGGCCGGGCGTCTGTGTCGCGCGCTCGACGAGCTGGCGGACGATGATCCGGTCGAGGTCGATCTGACGCGACCGGGACGCGGCGCCGGCGTCGTGGAGACCGCGCGCGGCCCCCTCGCCTATTTCGTCGACGTGGCCTTCGGTCGCGTGCGGATGCTGCGCAGTGTCGCGCCGACCGAGTGGAATTTCCACCCCGAGGGGCCGTTCATGGCCGCGCTCGACGCCGCGCCGCGGGTCGCGGATCCGGTGCTTGCCGCCCGACTGCTCGCCGCGAGCTTCGATCCATGCGTGCCCTTCAGGATCGAGATGTTGGGCGACCATCGACCGCCGACCTACGGGGAGATCGCGCTTCATGCATGAGGTTTCGCTCGCCACGGCGCTGATCGACCTGGTGCACGAGCAGGCCGCGGCCGCACGCGCTCGCCGCGTCACCCGCCTCGTGCTCGAGATCGGCACGCTCTCCCATGTCGACGCCCATGCGCTGCGCTTTGCGGTCGATGCAGCGGCGCTCGGCGG
>NZ_JADGRI010000333.1 GCF_017881085.1 Bradyrhizobium sp. | reverse complement strand
GCGGAACCCGACCAGGTCAAGCAGCAGATCGAGGACGTGATCGGTATCGACGCATCCGATGCGGTGATGATTTCGGCCAAGACCGGTCTCGGCATCGACGAGGTGCTGGAAGCGATCGTGCACCGGCTGCCGCCGCCGAAGGGCGACCGCGACGCCTCGCTGAAGGCGCTGCTGGTCGATAGCTGGTACGACGTCTATCTCGGCGTCGTGGTGCTGGTGCGAATCGTCGATGGCGTCATGAAGAAGGGCCAGCGCATCCGGATGATGGGCACCAATGCCGCCTATGACGTCGAGCGCGTCGGCTTCTTCACCCCGAAGATGACGCAGATCGACGAGCTCGGCCCCGGCGAGATCGGCTTCATCACCGCGGCAATCAAGGAAGTCGCCGACACCCGCGTCGGCGATACCATCACCGACGACAGGAGGCCGGTCACCGAGATGCTGCCGGGCTTCAAGCCGGCGATTCCCGTGGTGTTCTGCGGCCTGTTCCCGGTCGACGCCGACGATTTCGAAACGTTGCGCGCGGCGATGGGAAAGTTGCGGCTGAACGACGCCAGCTTCTCCTTCGAGATGGAAACCTCCGCTGCGCTGGGTTTCGGTTTCCGCTGCGGCTTCCTCGGGCTGTTGCATCTGGAAATCATCCAGGAGCGGCTAAGCCGCGAATTCGATCTCAATCTGATCGCGACCGCGCCGTCGGTGATCTACAAGATGCACCTGACCGACGGCCAGGCGATCGAAATCCACAACCCGATCGACATGCCCGATGTGGTGAAAATCGCCGAGATCGAGGAACCCTGGATCGAGGCCACGATTCTCACGCCCGACGAATATCTCGGCAGCGTCTTGAAGCTTTGCCAGGATCGGCGCGGCTCGCAGAAGGAGCTCACTTATGTGGGCAACCGCGCCATGGTTAAATACGAACTGCCGCTCAACGAGGTGGTGTTCGATTTCTATGACCGCCTGAAATCGGTCTCCAAGGGCTATGCCTCGTTCGACTATCATCTCACCGATTACAAGCCGGCCGATCTCGTCAAGATGCAGATCCTCGTCAACAACGAGCCGGTGGACGCGCTGTCGATGCTGGTGCACCGCCAGCGCGCCGAAGGCCGCGGCCGCGCCATGGTCGAGAAGATGAAGGAACTGATCCCGCCGCACATGTTCCAGATTCCGATCCAGGCCGCGATCGGCGGCAAGGTGATCGCGCGGGAAACCGTGCGCGCGCTGCGCAAGGACGTCACCGCGAAGTGCTACGGCGGCGACATCACGCGCAAACGCAAACTTCTGGAGAAGCAGAAGGAAGGCAAGAAGAAGATGCGGCAGTTCGGCAAGGTCGATATCCCGCAGGAAGCCTTCATCGCCGCGCTGAAGGTGGATAGCTGAGCCGCGTCTCGCTCAGCCGCCGAACAGTTCCCGGTCCACCGAATGAAGGTCCTTGGAATTGAAATACTTCGCGGTCCATTTGTCGTCGGTCGACAGGAACCAGCCGGCGTTGATCGCCGCCTGCTGCTTCGACTGCGGGACTTTCTTGGTCTTCGCCCCGCCGGCCTTCGGCATCCTGTCGAGAAAATCAAAATGATCGACCAGCAAAATGGCCTCGATCGCGAATACGGTGGCGACGTCGCCATCGTGAACGGCTAGCAGGTTATCGCCATTGCTTTCCTCGCCGCCGGTCGAAAGATTGGACGAACCGCAGAACACCACTGGATCGTCGCCGTTGAATCCGCACACGACGAACTTGTGATGAACCTGATGCCCGAACCCCTTGATCGCGCGAACCTGATTGAAGGGCGGCGGCAGGATCGTCTGCGCGGGTTTGCCTGTCACCAGAACACCCGTCTTCTTGTTGACGGGATAAAGGCTGATGCCGCCGGGGGAGTCGGAAATGCCGTAGCTGAAGATGCGCTGGTTGTTGTGCAAGGTGTTGAGGGCCAGATAGACCGGATTCTTTGCCCTCTTGCTTTCGTCCTTGCCCGGGTCGACCTGCATTACCGCGAACATCACGCTGCCGACGGTCTTGCCTTTCCTCCCTTCCGACGCAATTCGGGCGGTAACGGTCTTGAGCACCTTTCCGGTCGTAGCCGGATCGTGCGGCGCGAACGTAAAGTCGGTCCTCGGAGTGCCCTTTGCGTCGGATGAGAATGTCTTGAGCGACCACGGCGTCTTCACAAAGGCCTTTTCCTTCACCCCGTCGTCCCACACTTCCTTGAATACGCCGGCGTAGAGAGCGGCGATCTTCGGGTCCCGGAAGACCAGGACATGGTTGGAGTTCACGTAGAGTCCGGTAATCGAGAAATTGGTGGAACCGGTGAGCACGTATTGCGGACTGTTGCCCTTGCTTCCTATCCTGGAAACGATGAACACCTTGTCGTGGGCGTAGCGATTGAATTTGCCCCGCTTCATCAGCTCCTTCTTGCCCGCAGCCGCCTTGAACAGTTTCTCGAACTGATCCTCCGGCTTTGAATTATCCTTGTCGTGATGGTCTTTCGAGTTATCAAGGATGATGCGGATGCGGCCCTGCTTGGCCAATTTCAGCATGGCTTGCAGAAGATCGGTCTCGTTCAGGTCGTAGGCGAAAACGTCAACGACCAGTGACGTGTTCTTCAGCACATCATCGAACAGGGCGAATATCTTCTCGCGGGTCGAAGCCCCAAGCCACTCGTATTCGTCCCGATAGGTGAATTTGACGCCCTGGGCATTTGTGCCCGAGAGCTGCGTGGTGTCGAACAGCAGTTTCGCATTCTTGGGCTGGATCAGCGCATCATGGCCGAAATGGTTGACGAAGGCCTGCGATTGCGTGTAGCCGCGGGTGAATCCAAGCTCCAGATTGCCCTTGGCGAATTTGTCGACCAGAATGGTTGCCGAAACGCTTTGCGTCGGATCGAGCGGTTTGAGCCGCCCCTTGTCGAAGTAGCGCGGCGTGACCGTGTAGGCGTAGTTGCCGAAAAACGGCGTGATGCTCTGGTGCACCACGCCCGGTACGTGCACCCAGCGAAATTTGTGGATCGGCGCGTTGATGCTGGCGTGGGGGGATTCCTTGGGATCCTGGGCATGGTCGGCAGGCGTCTTGAACTGCAAATTATTGAAAAGATAGTAAGCCGGCTGTCCTTTCGGCTGGCACTGGATCGTGAAGCCGGCAAAGTCTTTCGCGGCACTCTTGTCGCTGAAATTGAACGCGAGCATTGTCTTGGCATCGCCGCGATAGAGCTTCAGTGAAGTCTTGCCTTTTTTCGCAGATACCGGCGCCATGGCGGCCCCCAAATGTTGACGACCTGATGATTTTCGGGGCTACCAACGCAGCCCGCATCAAATTGAAAGTATCGTTTCACCCTACTTCAGATTGCGTTCATCCACAATCCCGTGAACGGTGCGCCCCATCTTGATCCGCGCCACCAGATGGATCACCATCGCGGCTTCGCCAGCCAAAAAACCCAAAAAAGGGGCGAGGAAACGCAATGAACAAGCTTCCCGGTTTCGGACTGATCGAGCGCGCGCAGGCGCTGGCGCCGCTGATCGCGCGCGAGGCCGACGAGATCGAGCGGACGCGCCGCCTCACCGCGCCCGTGGTTTCCGCCCTGATCGAGAACGGGCTTTACCGGGCGCTGCTGCCGCAAAGCCTCGGCGGGGCGGAGGCGCCGCCGGAAATCTTCATGCAGATGCTGGAGGAGGTGGCAAAAGCCGATGCCTCGACGGCGTGGTGCCTCGGCCAGTGCAACGTCTGCGGCATGACCGCCGCCTATCTCGATCCGGACGCGGCGAACGAGATCTTCAATACGCCGCCGGGTATCCTCGCCTGGGGCGCGATCGCCCATGCGGTGCGGGCAGAACCCGGCGGCTACCGGATCACCGCGCGCTGGGATTTTGCCTCTGGCTCGCGCCAGGCGAGCTGGCTCGGCGCCCATGTCCAGGTCGTCGAGGCCGACGGCACCAGGCGATTGACGCCCAACGGGACGCCGGAAATACGCACGATCCTGTTCCCCGTGACGAGCGCCACCATGTACGACGTTTGGGACGTCATCGGCCTCAGCGGCACCGGAACCGACAGCTATTCGGTCGAAAACCTGTTCATCCCGGAGAAATTCGCCGCATTGCGCGACAATTTCAGCGCGCTGCGCGAGAAAGGGCCGCTTTACGGCATCACCACCTACACTATGTTCGGACTGGGCTTCGGCGCGATTTCGCTCGGGGTCGCGCGCGCCACGCTGGATGCCGTCATCGATCTCGCTCGCGGCAAGGAATCGGTCGGCCTCAAGGCGATGCGCGAGAATCATGCCGTGCAGGGCCTGATCGGCCGCACCGAAGGCAATTGGCGGGCGGCGCGCGCCTATCTCTATGGGGCGGCCGCCGAGGCCTGGCGCGATCTCACCCGCACCGGAAAGCTCTCCGAGGAGCACCGGGCGGCGCTGCGGCTAGCCTCGACCTGGACCATTCATCAGGCCGCCGCGGTGGTCGATGCCGCCTATCACATGGCCGGCGCCACCGCGGTGTTCAGGGCGAACAAATTCGAGCGCCGCTTCCGCGACATGCACGCCATCGCGCAGCAGATCCAGGGCCGCGACAGCCATTACGAGGACGTCGGCAGGATGATCCTGACCGCCAGTACCCTGCCACGCGGACCGACCCACTAGGGCCGACTGGGACGCGGACGCCCTAAGCGCAGCAGTTCCCGTGGAAATACTGGCGATTATAATGCCGTCTTAAGCAGTATCTGGGAGTTTCCGAATCTTCCTCCCGCGGAGTTTCGGTAACCCTCATGTTCAAGCTTCGATCGATCTCAGCCCGCCTGATCCTGGCCATTTCGCTCACAGTGGCGGTGGCCTGCGGAATCCTCGGCACCTTTTCGGTTCTGCAGCAGCGCTCACTGATGCGGCTCGCGCTCGAACAGCAATTGAAGCTGCAATATGACAGCGTCATCGCCGCGGTCGACTATGAAGGCCGCGCCGCGCTCGCGGTCAGTGCCGTGGTCGCCGCGCTGCCGCCGGTCGGCGACGCCATCTCAAGGGGCGACCGCAATGGGCTGGGAACGCTGCTGGCGGCCCCGATGAAGGCGTTGACGGAACAGGGCATCCCGCTGATCACGTTTCAGGTGCCACCATCGATCTCGTTCTACCGGGTTCACTCGCCGAATGTCTTTGGCGACGACGTCTCGGGGCGGCGCCAAACGGTGGTGGAAGCGCTGAAGACCGGCAAAGCGATCGTCGGCGTCGAACCGGGACGGGAGGCGCTGGGCATTTTCGGCATGACGCCGATCCTGCATGACGGCAAGATCATTGGGAATGCCGACGTCGGTGCCGCCTTCGGCAAGGAATTCGTCGATCGCGCCAAGAAGCGCTTCGGCATCGACCTTGCCGTGCATTCGTTCGACGGCAAGGAATTCAGGAAACTGTCCTCGACCTTCGGCGACACCGTGGTCGCCACGCATGAGGAGTTGAAGGGCGTGTTGAACGGCGCGCCGTTGCAGCGTGACGCCAGCTTCGGCGGCCATCCGGCCGCGCTCTATGTCGGGCAGATCAAGAATTACGCCGGACAGCCGGTCGCGGTGATCGAGGTTATCAGGGACACCACCGAATACGAGGCGGCCGCGGCAAGTTCGCAGCGCAATCTGATTTTCGCCACGCTTGCCATTCTGGCCTTTGCCGCGCTGCTGGCCTTCCTGCTCGGCCGCGGCATGTCGCGGCCGCTGACGGCGATC
>NZ_JADGRI010000093.1 GCF_017881085.1 Bradyrhizobium sp. | reverse complement strand
CTCATCACGCCCCAGACGAACATCGACAGCCACGCATTCGGCACGTGGATGAACATGATCTTCACCGTGGCGCCCTGCTGGTAGTCGTCCGGGGCCATGGCCGATTGGTAGAGACCGATCAACAGCAGGATGGCGGTTGCGCCCGCCAGCCATGGCAAGACCCGCGCGGTCAGCGTCAGGAACCGGGTAGGGTTGGCGAGATCGATCAGCGTCATGGCACCCTGTTAATGGTCGCGGCCGTCGGAGGCAATCAGCATGAATGCGCTCCGCGAGAGTTGATCGAGGTCAACTTCTCGCCAGATCAATCCAGCCCGTGCCGCAGGCTGGCCGCGGCCGCGAACGGCCCGATGACGAAACTGATCAGCGACAACGCGCACAGGATCGAAAATGGCGCGCCGAACGACAATCCTGATATCGCGGCCTGCGAGGCGGCGACGCCGAAGATCAGCACCGGGATCGACAGCGGCAGCACCAGTACCGCCAGCAACAGTCCGCCGCGATGCAGCGTCACGGCCAGGGCGGCGCCGATCATGCCGGTAAAGGTCAGCGCCGGTGTTCCCGCCAGCAGCGTCAGGGCGACCGCCGAGGTCGAGAGCGCATCGAGGTTCAACAGCAGCCCCAACACGGGGGTGGCGATCACCAGCGGCAGTCCGGCGGCCAGCCAGTGCGCCAGCGCCTTGGCGGCGCAGGCGAGTTCCAGCGGCGTGCGGCCCATCACGATCAGGTCGAGCGAGCCGTCGTCATGGTCGGCCGTGAACAGCCGGTCGAGGGTGAGCAGGCTTGCCAAGAGCGCGCCGAGCCAGAGGATGGCCGGTCCCAGCCGCGTCAGCAAAGCGAGATCGGGGCCTACCGCGAACGGCATCAGCACCACCACGGTAAGAAAGAACAGCACGCCAATCAGCGCGCCGCCGCCGACCCGCAGCGCGATCTTGATGTCCCGGCGAATCAGGGCGGCAAGCGCGGTCATGACACGCTCCCGATCCGCAATTCGCGTGCGGCAATCCCTAACGGCGCGTGGGTGGCGGCGACGATCAGGCCGCCGCCCTTGAGATGGTCGCCCATCAGGCGCGCAAACATGCTTTGGCCGGCGACATCGAGCGCGTTGGTGGGCTCGTCCAGCAGCCAGACCGGCCGACGGACCGTGAGCAGCCGGGCGATCGAGAGCCGCCGGCGCTGGCCGGCCGACAGATAGGCCGCGGGCAAGTCAACTGCATGATCGAGCCCGACCGCGGAAAGGCTCTCCCGGCTGTCCGAGGGCTCGCCGCCGAGAAAATCCCGCCAGAAGGCGAGGTTTTCGATCACGCTGAGCGCGGGCTTCAGCGCGTCGCGGTGGCCGAGGTAATGGGCCTGTTCGGGCAATGTCAGCTCGGCCTCGCCGCCTTCGAGGCCGATCGATCCCTCTGCGATCGCCAACAGGCCCGCGATCATCCGCAACAGCGAGGTTTTGCCCGATCCATTGGCGCCGATAATGGCCAGCGCCTCGCCCGCAGAGGCCTCGAAATCGAGGTCCGAGAACACGTCCCGGCCGCCCCGCACACACCTGACGCCACGTCCCGAGAGCCGCATTTTGCCCCTTTTAGCCCTCTGGAAATTGATGGGTACCGCAGCAGAATTTATGGGTGACGCAACGCTGCGGGACGATTGTCGGTGTGGCGGTGCCACTGGAATGATTCTATAAGCCGGAACTTGATGCAGCACACAATCGGTGTCTGCAAGCCATCAGGCCAGCCCTTGCTGACGGTGCTTAAATACCCTCGCCGGGTATAACTGACAATTGGGAATTCCTCATATGACCTCGCTCGACAGCTTCAAAAGCCAGAAGACCCTCAAGGTCGGCGCCAAGACCTACGTCTATTACAGCCTGCCCGCCGCCGAGAAGAACGGTCTGAAGGGAATCTCCAAGCTGCCCTATTCGATGAAGGTGCTCCTGGAGAACCTGCTGCGCAACGAAGATGGCCGCACCGTCAAGAAGGAAGACATCGTCGCGGTCTCGAAGTGGATGAGGAAGCGCAAGCTCGAGCATGAAATCGCATTCCGCCCGGCGCGGGTGCTGATGCAGGACTTCACCGGCGTGCCCGCGGTGGTCGATCTCGCGGCAATGCGCAACGCCATGCAGGCGCTCGGCGGTGACGCGGAGAAGATCAATCCGCTGGTGCCGGTCGACCTCGTCATCGACCACTCTGTGATCGTGAACTTCTTCGGCGACAACAAGGCGTTCGGCAAGAACGTGGCCGAGGAATACAAGCAGAACCAGGAACGCTACGAATTCCTGAAATGGGGCCAGAAGGCGTTCTCGAATTTCTCCGTGGTGCCGCCCGGCACCGGCATCTGCCATCAGGTCAATCTCGAATACCTCGCCCAGACGGTGTGGACCCGCAAGGAGAAGATGACGGTCGGCAAGAAGAAGGGCACCTTCGAGGTCGCCTATCCGGATTCGCTGGTCGGTACCGATTCGCACACCACCATGGTCAACGGCCTGGCCGTGCTCGGATGGGGCGTCGGCGGCATCGAGGCGGAAGCCTGCATGCTCGGCCAGCCGCTGTCGATGCTGCTGCCGGAAGTGATCGGCTTCAAGCTCAAGGGGCAATTGAAGGAAGGCGTCACCGCCACCGATCTCGTGCTGACGGTCACGCAAATGCTGCGCAAGCAGGGCGTCGTCGGAAAATTCGTGGAATTCTACGGCCCCGGTCTCGACCATCTTTCGGTGGCGGACAAGGCGACCATCGGCAATATGGCGCCGGAATACGGCGCGACCTGCGGCTTCTTCCCGGTCGATGCCGAGACCATCGATTATCTCAAGACCTCCGGCCGCAAGTCGGACCGCGTCGCGCTGGTGATCGCCTACGCCAAGGCGCAGGGTCTGTTCCGCACCGCCAAATCGGCCGATCCGGTCTTCACCGAAAAGCTGGTCCTCGATCTCGCCGACGTCGTGCCCTCGATGGCCGGACCGAAGCGCCCCGAAGGCCGCGTCGCGCTGCCCGCGGTCGCCGAAGGCTTTTCCGCGGCGATGACCAGCGAATACAAGAAGGCCGCCGATGCCTCGACGCGCTATCCGGTCGAGAACCGCAATTTCGATCTCGGCCATGGCGACGTGGTGATCGCGGCGATTACTTCCTGCACCAACACCTCCAATCCGAGCGTGCTGATCGGCGCGGGACTTTTGGCCCGCAACGCCGCCGCCAAGGGCCTGACCGCGAAGCCCTGGGTGAAAACCTCGCTGGCGCCCGGTAGCCAGGTGGTCGCGGAATATCTCGCCAATTCAGGCCTGCAGCTCGAGCTCGACAAGGTCGGCTTCAACCTGGTCGGCTTCGGCTGCACCACCTGTATCGGCAACTCCGGCCCGCTGCCGGAAGATATTTCGAAGTCGATCAACGACAACGGCATCGTCGCGGCCGCCGTGCTGTCGGGTAACCGCAATTTCGAAGGCCGTGTCAGCCCCGACGTGCAGGCCAATTATCTGGCCTCGCCGCCGCTGGTCGTGGCCTATGCGCTGGCGGGGACGGTGACCAGGAATCTGGCCGTAGAGCCGATCGGCAACGGCAAGGACGGCAAGCCGGTGTATCTCAAGGATATCTGGCCGACGACCAAGGAGATCAACGCGTACATGAAGAAATTCGTGACCGCGTCGATCTTCAAGAAGCGCTACGCCGACGTGTTCAAGGGCGACACCAACTGGCGCAAGATCAAGACCGTGGAGAGCGAGACCTATCGCTGGAACATGAGTTCGACCTATGTGCAGAACCCTCCCTATTTCGAGGGCATGAAGAAAGAGCCGGAGCCGATCGTCGATGTGGTCGATGCACGGATTCTGGCGATGTTCGGCGACAAGATCACCACCGACCATATTTCGCCGGCCGGCTCGATCAAGCTGACCTCGCCCGCCGGAAAATATCTCTCCGAGCATCAGGTGCGTCCGGCCGACTTCAATCAATACGGCACGCGGCGCGGCAATCATGAAATCATGATGCGCGGCACATTCGCCAATATCCGCATCAAGAACTTCATGCTGAAGGGCGCCGATGGCAATATTCCGGAGGGCGGCCTTACCAAGCACTGGCCCGACGGCGAACAGATGTCGATCTACGAAGCCGCGATGAAGTATCAGGCCGAGCAGGTGCCGCTGGTGGTTTTCGCCGGTGCCGAATACGGCAACGGATCGTCACGCGACTGGGCCGCGAAGGGAACGCGGCTGCTCGGCGTTCGCGCCGTGATCTGCCAGAGCTTCGAGCGCATCCATCGCTCCAACCTCGTCGGCATGGGCGTGCTGCCGCTGACCTTCGAGGACGGCGCGTCCTGGCAGTCGATCGGCATGAAGGGCGATGAGAAGGTGACGATCCGGGGCTTGCAGGGCGACCTGAAGCCGCGCCAGAAGCTGACGGCGGAGATCGTTTCCGGCGACGGTTCGCTGCAGCGGGTTTCGCTGCTTTGCCGGATCGATACGCTGGACGAGCTCGACTACTATCGAAACGGCGGCATCCTGCATTACGTGCTGCGCAAACTAGCGGCATGATGCGCCTTGCGATCGATGGCTCACTGCGAAGTGAGTAGCGGCTAAAGGGGAGGCGGCCTATGAAAGGGCCGCCTTCTCGCGTTCGAAGGCAGGGTTCGGGGCCGGTATCAGGGACGGTAAAAGTGTTAACGGCAACGATGCGTAAGGGTTTTCGGTTTCCAGCATGACAGCGATGACGACCTATAATTTGATTTCGCGATGGTCGGGTGCGCTTGGCGTCTGCGCGATTGTCGCCATCATCCGTCCGGCCCATGCCGACCCGCGCGCGGTGGTCGAGCTGTTCACGTCGCAAGGATGCTCGTCATGCCCGCCCGCCGACAAGATTCTCGGTGAGCTCGCCAGGGATCCGTCGGTGATCGCGATCAGCATGCCGATCGATTACTGGGATTATCTGGGCTGGAAGGATACGCTGGCGGATGCGCGCTTCAGCGCCCGCCAGAAAGCCTATTCCCAGGTGCGCGGCGATCGCGAGGTTTACACACCGCAAGCCATCGTCAATGGATCGGTACATGTGATCGGCAGCGACCGCGCCGGCATCGAGAGCGCCATCAACACCACCAAGAAGACCGATGGCGTCATGTCGGTACCGGTGACGATGACGCAGTCCGGCAAAGAAATTAATGTTTCGGTCGCGGCCTCCAGCCAGGCGCCGGCGGCGATGCACGGCGAAGTCTGGATCTGCTCGATCTCGAAGGCGGTGCCGATCTCGATCGGTCGTGGCGAGAATGGTGGTCGGCAGGTCACCTATCACAATGTGGTACGCAACCTGCTCAAGGTGGGCGACTGGAATGGAACCGCAGGCAACTGGACGGTGCCGCTGGAGAATATTTCCCGCGAGGGCGTCGACGGCGCGGTGGTCTATGTGCAGGACGGAAGCCACGACAGTCCCGGCGCGATGTTAGGGGCGGCCTTCACCACGCTGCACTGAGTTCCTCTTTTTTGGTTTTTCATTCGCAGGATGTGGCGACCGGCGGGTTGCCCGGGTTCGGCAATATCATTCGCTCGATCGCGGTTATGAATTCCGGCCTCGCTCCTCTTGCTCGCGCCCCGGAGTGACGACCTCCGTGGACGAGAGCACTTCGCGCAAGGCCGATTGCGCCGACACCCCCAAAACAAAAAGGACCAACTCTCGTTGGCCCAGGGTGGGGAAATCTGGCTGCGAACAGGCCCGATCCTGACGACCCCGGGGGGCTGGGGGCTGAGGAATCCGGAATCGAAAGGACCGGGCCAACGCAGAGATTATCTTGTCGCAATCCAGCAGGGCGGGCGCTTGGCGGAAGTAGGGCGGTATTATGATTCCGCTAACGATCCCGTGACGGCCCGGACGTGCAATTTCGCGTGGGTTTTCGGCCGGCCGGGTCGCGCGGGGGCCATCGGTCGGGCGCCAATATTGACGCACCCGCCACGGCCCTCTTGCAGCCGTGCGCCGTTGGCGCGATCATGTCGTTCAAATGACAGGAGGCGCTCCATGAGTTCGATGTCGGAGGAAGCCGATCCAAGCGAGGTTCGCGCAGCGGCGCGCATCGCCGCTGCGGGTCCATTGCCAAGCCGGGTGACGTTCAATCGCTTTGAGCTCAGTCGTATCCTGAATCTGTATGGGCGCATGGTCGCCGATGGCGAGTGGCGCGACTATGCCATCGATTTCCTCAGGGATCGCGCGGTGTTCTCGGTGTTCCGCCGAGCGTCGGAAGTGCCGATCTACCGCATCGAAAAAGATCCGCGGCTCGCGCGCAAGCAGGGCATTTACAGCGTGATCTCGGCAAGCGGGCTGATCCTGCGCCGCGGCCACGAGCTCGACCGCGTGCTGCTGGTGATCGATCGCAAGCTGGCGGTGGTCTAGCCGTCATCCCGGGTTCGCGCTTCGCGCGTCCCGGAATGACGTAAGAGCAACGATCGCTACGCCGCGCAGAACTCAGCGGGCCGGCAGCGTGTTGCCGCCGCCGCCGAGCGCACGCTGCATCATCACGGTGTCGAGCCAGCGGCCGAACTTGAAGCCGACATTGGGGTGGGTGCCGATCATCTGGAACCCGCATTTGGCATGCACGCTGATCGATCCGGCGTTGGCGGAATCGCCGATCACCGCGATCATCTGCCGGTAGCCGCGCGCCTCCGATTCCGCGATCAGCCTCTGCAGCAATCGCAGGCCGATGCCGCGCCGGTGGATCGCGGGCTGAAGGTAGATCGAGTTCTCCACGGTGAAGCGATAGGCCGGGCGCGGCCGGTAGGCGCCCGCATAGGCATATCCGACCACGCGGCCTTCGAGGACCGCAACGAAATAGGGAAAGCCGCCGTCCATCAGCACGCCGAAGCGCCGCGTCATCTCGGCGAGATCCGGCGGGATCAGCTCGAACGTCGCGGTACCGTAACGGACCGCGTGCTCGTAGATATCGGCAATGCAGGGCAGGTCGGCCGCGATCGTGGGCCTGATTTCGAGCGAGCGCATGGCCGACAGGTTATTTTTGCTTTGGCCAAAAGAAAAGCCCCGGCCGCAAAGCCGGGGCTTTTAATTTGTCCGCTGGGATCAGGCGATCAGTCGCGCTGACCGAGCAGCTGCAAGAGCAGCGTGAACAGGTTGATGAAGTTCAGATAGAGCGACAGCGCACCGAGGATGGACGCGCGTTCCGCCACGACACCGCCCTGCGAGGCGTAGCCGTAGATGTAGTCGTTCTTCAGCCGCTGGGTGTCATAGGCGGTGAGGCCCGCGAACACCAGCACGCCGATCACCGAGACGAAGAACTGGAGCATCGAGCTGGCGAGGATGAGATTGACCAGGCTCGCGATCACGATGCCGATCAGGCCCATGAACAGGAACGATCCCATTCCGCTCATGTCACGCTTGGTGGTGTAGCCGTAGAGGCTGAGCGCGCCGAAGGTGGCCGCGGTGATGAAGAACACCCGCACGATCGAGGTGTGCGTATACACCAGGAAGATCGATGACAGCGAAATGCCCATCAGCGCCGAGAACGCCCAGAACAGCATCTGCGCCATCGCCGGCTGCAGCCGGTTGATGCCGGCCGAGATCACGAACACCATGGCGAGCGGCGCCAGGATGAACAACCATTTCAGGGGGCTCACGAACATCGCGTAGCCGAACGGCGTCAGGAAGGCGTTGCCGATCTTGGCCGCGGCGCCGGACGGATCGTTGGTCACCGCCGCCATATAGACACCGAGCGCGGCGAGGCCGGTGATGGCCAGGCCGATGCTCATGTAGTTGTAGATGCGCAGCATGTAGGCGCGCAGACCGGCGTCGACCGTCGCGGCGTCAACGCGCCCGGCGGCCCGGCCGAAAGGAGAAGCATAATTGCGGTCTAGGTCCGACATGGTCGAATTCCCGTTGGTTGGTCCGGCGGTGCGCAAGGGTTTGCGTCGCCGGCTAAATCTATCCCAGATACCGCCATCTGCTGACATTAATTTTGCGTCATCAAACGGCGTCTGACCCGACTGGTATGTGGGAAACTAGCACATGCACCGCAAGCTTCCATGCGCGGCTGAATGTCGCTCCGCAGGCTGAATTCCCCGGTCGGAGCGGATATGGGGGCCGTGAGTTGGCCCGCTACGGGATTTGGATCGTATCGGTCATCTTAACCACGCTGGGTGCGGGCGGTATGAATTTTTCATAAATTTCGCAGCACGGTTGCCGGCTTCTGGTTCAGGGCCAGCAGCGTGCCGGCGAGCCCCAGTCCCACCGTGACGACAAGCGCCGCCGCGACCACGGCCGTGGCGCTGCCGGCCTGCCAGACGAAGCTCAGCGTCATCAGCCGGGTCACGATCAGCCAGGCCGCGATGGAACCTGCGATCACGCCGAAAACGGCGGTTGCAAAGCCGATCATCAGGTATTCAAGCGCATAGGCACCAAGCAGCCGGGCGCGAGTGGCGCCCAGGGTCTTGAGAATGACCGCGTCATAGACCCGATGGCGATGGCCGGCCGCGAGCGCGCCGCCCAGCACCAGAATGGCCGAGATCAAGGTCACCGCACTGGCCCCGCGGATCGCCAGCACCAGATTGGTGACGACGGTGCCGATGGTTTCCAGGGCCTCGCGGACCCGTACGCTCGTCACCATGGGGAAGGCGTCGGCGACCGCCTTGATGATCCTGGCGTCGCCGGCGGAATCCGGATGGGTCTCGGTCAATGTCGCGATATGAGTGTGCGGCGCACCCTTGAAGGCGTTGGGCGAGAACACCAGCACGAAATTGATGCCGAGGCTTTGCCAGTCGACGGTGCGCAGATTGCCGATCTCGGCCGGGATATCGCGGCCGAGCACGTTGACGACGATCTCATCGCCGATCTTCAGTCCGAGCCCGTCGGCGATCTTCTTCTCCATCGAGACCAGCGGCGGGCCGCTATAATCGACGCCCCACCATTGGCCTTCGACGATTTTCGAGCCTTTCGGGATCTCACCGGTATAGGTCAGGCCGCGATCGCTCTGCAGCACCCATTCGCTGTCGGTCGAGGCCTTGAGGTCTTCGGCCTTGACGCCGCGGGCAGAAACGATCCGCCCGCGCAGCATCGGCACGTCCTCGACGGTTGATTCCGGCGCGGTGTTCTTGAGGAATTCGCCGAAGCGGCCGGCCTCATTGGTGGGAATATCGATGAAATAGAACGACGGCGCCCGCTCCGGCAGCGCCGCCATGAATTGCCGCCGCAGATTGCCGTCGATCTGGGTGATCGTGACCAGTACCGCCAGTCCAAGACCGAGCGACATCACCACCGACGGCGTCAACGCACCGGGCCGGTGGATATTGGCGATCGCCAGCCGCAGCATGGTGAAGCGGCTGCGTGGCAGCCGTCGCGCCACCGCCATCAGGCCGGCCGCGATGCCGCGCAACAGCGCGAATACCGCGATCGAGGACACGACGAACGCTGCCGCGACGCGCTTGTCATAGGCGAGCCCGATCACGACGGCGACCAACAGCGCGATCACCACCGCCATCAGCGCGAGGTAGCGCCAGCGCGGGCGATGCCATTCGCTGGTCACCGCTTCGCGGAACAGCGCCGCCACCGGCACGTCATGCACCCGGCCGAGCGGCCACAGCCCGAAGGCGAGTGCGGTCAGAAGGCCATAGACGAACGACAGAGCGAGTTCGTCTGCGTGCAGCGCCGGCACCACCGGCAGCGGCAGGAGCTTGCCGAATACGCCGACGATGATGAAAGGCAGCGCGGCTCCGGCGGCCAATCCGATCGCCGAGCCGATCCCGGCGAGCAGGATCACTTGCGTGAGGTAGATCGTGAAGACGTCGCGGCCGGTGGCGCCAAGCGCCTTGAAGGCCGCGATGACGTCGCGGCGGCGGTCGATATGGCTCTTGACCGCGTTGGCGACGCCGACGCCGCCGACCAGGAGCGCAGCGAGGCCGACCAAAGTGAGGAACTGGGTGAAACGGCCGATGGTGCGCTCGAGCTGCGGTGAGGCGTTGCTGCGGCTGCGGATCTCCCAGCCGGCCTCGGGCAATACATGTCTGACATCATCGATCAGCGCGGTGGCGGCGCGATCGTCCGTCGCGTTGTCAGGCAGTTTTACCCGATAGATCCACCGCACCAGGCTGCCGGGCTGCAGCAATCCGGTGGCGCGCAGGCCGGCTTCGCTGATCAGGAAACGCGGACCGAGACCGACGCCGCCGGCGAGCTTGTCCGGCTCGGCGTTAACGACGCTGCGGATCTCAAAGCTGGCACTGCCGATGCTGATGCGGTCGCCGATTTTCAGATCGAGCCGTGCCAGCAGCGTGGAATCGGCCGCCGCACCGAACGCGGCGTCACGCTCGGCCAGCAGATCGGCGACCGGCAGTTTCGGTTCCAGCGTCAATTCGCCCAGCATCGGGTAGGCGCCATCGACCGCCTTGAGCTCGACCAATGCCAGCCGGCCGTCGCCCGTGCGCGCCATCGCGCGCAGCGTCGCCGCCACCGTCAGCTGTCCGCGCGAGCGCAGAAACGCGACTTCGTCCGGTCTGGCTTCGCGCTGAATCAGGGAGAAGGCGACGTCGCCGCCGAGCAGCGTGCGGCCTTCTCGCGCCAGTCCCTCGCTGAGGCTGGCCGCGACCGAGCCGACGCCGGCAATGGCCATCACGCCGAGCGCGATACAGGCGATGAAGACATAGAAGCCGCGCAGGCCCCCGCGCAATTCGCGAAGGGCAAAGCGCAGCGCAAGAAATGAGCTACGGCCGCCTCGAACGGGCCCGGAAGTCATGGTGCCGTGAATGGGTTCGGAGGTAACGGTCATGAAACGGCTTTGTGGTCCGCGCCTTGTCTGTCGATCCGGCCGGAACGCAGCCGCACCACGCGATCGCAGCGCTGCGCCAGCGAGCTGTCATGGGTGACCAAAACCAGCGTCATGCCGCGCTCGGCGTGCTTGGTAAACAGGAGATCGACGATCTGCTTGCCGGTAGCCTCATCGAGATTGCCGGTGGGCTCGTCCGCCACCAGGATGGCGGGATCGGGAGCCAGCGCGCGTGCCAGCGCGACGCGCTGCTGCTCGCCACCCGACAATTGCATGGGATAGTGATGCAGGCGGTCGCCGAGGCCGACCGAGTTGAGTTCCTGCGCCGCGCGCCGCGCCGCATCGGGATTACCGGCGAGCTCCAGCGGCACCGCGACATTTTCCAGCGCCGTCATGGTCGGGATCAGATGGAAGGACTGGAACACGATGCCGACCTGGCGGCCGCGAAACCGCGCCAGCGCGTCCTCGTCAAGAGCATTGAAAGGGGTGCCGCCCACCACCACCTCTCCGCTGTCGGGACGCTCCAGTCCCGCCATCACCATCAGAAGCGTGGATTTCCCGGATCCCGATGGCCCGATCAGCCCGATGGCTTCCCCCGGCGCCACGCGCAGGCTGATATCTTTCAGGATATGAACGCGCGCAGCTCCCGAGCCGAGCGAGAGATTAACGTTCGAGATGGAAATGGTGTCCGGCTCAACACCGGCGATTGAAGAGGGTTCGATGAGACTGTCCATGGCTCGGTCATATGGCACTTCCGCCCGCGCGGTCGAGGGGCGGGCGCGGATGTTCGTGCACATACTCGTGTTGGGCGTGGTTTTGATGACGGCATGGACAGGCTTTGCCGAGGCCCAGGCCGACGCCACGCCGATCAAGATGGTTGTATTGGGTGATTCCCTGAGCGCGGGCCTTGGCCTGTCGGCCACGGCGGCATTCCCGGAGCGGCTTGAAAAAACCTTGGAATCCAAGGGTATAGCGGTCGATATTGTCAATGCCGGGGTGTCCGGCGATACCAGCTCAGGCGGCCGCGACCGGCTCGACTGGTCGGTGCCTGACGGTACCCGGGCGGTGATCCTGGAACTCGGCGCCAACGACGCCCTGCGCGGCACCGATCCCGCGGTCACCCGATCGGCTTTATCCGACATTCTGGCCCGGCTGAAGGGGCGCGGAATCGCGGTGTTGTTGTGCGGCATGATCGCGCCGCCGAATTACGGCAGCGACTATTCGGCGCGGTTCAACGCGATCTATCCCGATCTCGCCAAATCCTTCGGAGTGCCGCTGTATCCGTTTTTCCTGGAGGGCGTCGCCGGTGACGCCAAGCTCAATCAGGCGGACGGCATGCATCCGACGGCGGAGGGCGTCGACGTGATCGTGAAAAATATTCTGCCCACGGTGCAGGCATTTCTCGGCACGCTAAGCGGGCAACGCAGTTGAAAGTTGGGCAGCACTAACCCTAACTCCGTGTTTTCCCGGAAGCTTTCCGATCTGTTAACGCCGACCGCTTCGCAGAGTCACATAACTACGGTAGAAATTAGTGATCGGTGATTCGTCACCGGGCTTGTTACAGGGCGCGATCTTTCGCAAGATCATGCCTCAGCATCGGAGTCACGCTGATGCCGCGTTTGTTCACGGGACTGGAAATTCCGGCCGAAATCGGCCAGACGCTTTCCAATTTGCGGGGCGGCCTTCCCGGCGCCCGCTGGATCGACCCCGAAAATTATCACGTCACCCTGCGCTTCATCGGCGATATCGACGGCATCGCGGCCAACGAAATCGCCTCGCTGCTGTTTCGGATCAACCGCAAGCCGTTCGAGGTTGCCGTGCAGGGGCTCTCGAGCTTCGGCGGAAAGAAACCGCGCGCGGTGGTGGCTCAGGTGGTGCCGAGCCGGCCGCTGATCGAGCTGCAGGCCGAGCTCGAGCGGCTGATGCAGCGGATCGGGCTCGATCCCGAGGGACGCAAATTTACACCGCACGTAACGCTGGCACGGCTGCGCGACGCCTCCAACCAGGACGTTGCCGATTATCTGTCGGTGCGCGGCTATTTCCCGACCCGGGTTTTCACGGCCTCGCGCTTCGTGCTGTTCTCGTCGCGGGCCACCACCGGCGGCGGTCCCTATGTTGTCGAGGATTCCTACGCGCTGAGCGCGTGAAGGCGAGGGCCACCCATACGCATAGGTGACTGAGGGAACCACGCGCATGGCCGCTGCACCAATTCTTGGCTTGCATTTTCCGTCCTGTTGAGGCCGAAAGGGGGCCATGCTTTCTCCCCCATCCGCCTCGTTCAGCGCCCATTATCAGGCCCTCGTTTCCTCCGGCGCGATCGAGCCCGACGCAGCGCAGGAGGAGGCCGCCGAGGCACTGGCCGATCTCGAGCAGCGGCTTTCGAACTACAAGCCGCTCCGCAAGCAGGGCCTGCTCGGCCGGCTGTTTGCCGACAAGGACGAGCTGCCGCCGCGCGGCCTCTACATTCACGGCGAAGTCGGCCGCGGCAAGACCATGCTGATGGACCTGTTCTTCCAGCACAGTTCGGTGACGCACAAGCGCCGCGCCCATTTCCACGAATTCATGGCCGAGGTGCACGAGCGGATCTACGGCTATCGCCAGAATATCGCGCGCGGCGAGATCGGCGACGGCGACGTGATCGCGCTCACCGCGGCGTCGATCTTCGACGAAGCCTGGCTTTTGTGCTTCGACGAATTTCATGTCACCGACATCGCGGATGCGATGATCCTGGGACGGCTGTTCAAGAAGCTGTTCGAGCTCGGCACCGTGGTGGTGGCGACCTCCAACGTCGCGCCCGAGGATCTCTACAAAGGCGGGCTGAACCGGGCGCTGTTCTTGCCCTTCATCGCGCAGATCTCCGATCATATGGATGTGCTGCGGCTCGATGCCCGCACCGATTTCCGGCTGGAAAAGCTCGCCGGCGTGAAGATGTGGCTGGTGCCGGCGGACAGCGCCGCCGACGCCGCGCTCGACAAGGCCTGGGCCAGGATGACTGGCAATGCCAAGTGCAAGTCGCGGGATATTTCGATCAAGGGCCGCGTGCTGCACGTGCCGTGCTCGGCGGACGGCGTCGCGCGTTTTTCCTTCGCGGATCTGTGTGAACAGCCGCTCGGGGCGTCCGACTACCTGCGGCTCGCGCATGACTATCATACCATCATGGTCGACCGCATTCCGGTCATGGACTACCCCGAGCGCAACGCCGCCAAGCGCTTCATCACGCTGATCGACACGCTCTATGACAACGCGGTGAAGCTGATGGCCACCGCCGAGGCCGATCCGCTGTCGCTGTATCTGGCGACCGAGGGCCATGAGGCGAACGAGTTCAAGCGCACCTCCTCGCGGCTGATCGAGATGAGCGCGGAATCCTATCTGGCTCTGCCCCACGGCCACAAGGATTCCGTGGCCAGCGGCTCCAGCACCGGGTTGGTGGAGACGTGAAGCGAGCCATTCCGGGGCGCGCGCGTCAGCGCGAACCCGGAATCTCGGGATTCCCCGATGTGCAATTCCACATCTGAGGCCTGGTCCTTCGGAGCTTCCCGGAATGACGCGGGCGGTCTGATCGAAATCAAGGCAGGGGCTGACAATTGAGCATAGCCTGACTTGAACGGGTCGGTCGAAAGGGATAACCAGCCGTCCAGCTTCTTCCTACTCTCCTCCTTGACCTTCAAAGGACAGATTTCCATGGCGCGCGACAAGATTGCTTTGATTGGCTCCGGTCAGATCGGCGGCACGTTGGCTCACCTCATCGGCCTGAAGGAACTGGGCGATGTCGTGATGTTCGATATCGCCGAGGGCGTGCCGCAAGGCAAATCGCTCGATATCGCGCAATCCTCGCCGGTCGACGGCTTCGACGCGCATTTCACCGGCGCCAATTCCTATGAGGCGCTGGACAACGCGAAGGTCTGCATCGTCACCGCCGGCGTGCCGCGCAAGCCCGGCATGAGCCGCGACGATCTCCTGAGCATCAATCTCAAGGTCATGGAGCAGGTCGGCGCCGGCATCAAGAAATATGCTCCCGACGCCTTCGTCATCTGCATCACCAACCCGCTCGATGCCATGGTGTGGGCGCTGCAGAAGGCCTCCGGCATGCCGCACAAGAAGGTGGTGGGCATGGCGGGCGTGCTGGATTCCTCGCGCTTCCGCTATTTCCTGGCGGACGAATTCAACGTCTCGGTCGAAGACGTCACCGCCTTCGTGCTGGGCGGCCATGGCGACACCATGGTGCCGCTGGTGCGCTATTCCACGGTGGCGGGCATTCCCTTGCCCGACCTGGTCAAGATGGGCTGGACCTCGCAGGCGCGGATCGACGAGATCGTCGACCGCACCCGCAATGGCGGCGCCGAGATCGTCAACCTCCTGAAGACCGGTTCGGCGTTCTATGCGCCGGCGGCCTCGGCGATCGCGATGGCCGAGAGCTATCTCAAGGACAAGAAGCGGGTGCTGCCCTGCGCCGCCTACCTCAACGGCGAATACGGCGTGAAGGACATGTACGTCGGCGTGCCCGTCGTGATCGGTTCGAAGGGTGTCGAGCGCATTGTCGAGATCGAACTGGCCGGCAAGGACCGCGAAGCATTCGACAAGTCGGTCGGTGCGGTGCAGGGTCTGGTCGACGCCTGCAAGAAGATCGCGCCCGATCTGCTTGGCCGCTGATCGCAGTTTTGTTTCGTGCTCCGTTTTCCGGGGTCACAAGCATTCCAAAGCGGTTTGAATTGGCGTGTGGTATATGGTATACCAACCGCAAAACCGATGTGAATTCCAAAATTCACCGCATGAGGGTTCGGGGAACGTCCAATGAACATCCATGAATACCAGGCCAAGGCGCTGCTGCACGAATTCGGCGTGCCGATCTCGAAGGGCGTGCCGGTGCTGCGGCAGGCCGATTCGGACGCTGCCGCAAAAACGCTTCCTGGCCCGGTCTGGGTGGTTAAGAGCCAGATCCACGCCGGCGGCCGCGGCAAAGGCAAGTTCAAGGAGGCGTCCGCTGGCGACAAGGGCGGCGTGCGCATCGCCAAGTCGGTTGCCGAGGTCAATGACTACGTCAAGCAGATGCTGGGCGCGACGCTGGTCACGGTGCAGACCGGCCCCGCCGGCAAGCAGGTCAACCGGATCTACATCGAGGAAGGCTCCGACATCGAGAAGGAGTTTTATCTGTCGATCCTGGTCGACCGCGAAACCTCGGAAGTGTCGTTCGTGGTCTCCACCGAAGGCGGCGTCAATATCGAGGACGTCGCGCATTCGACGCCGGAGAAGATCGTGACCTTTTCGGTCGATCCGGCGACCGGCATCATGGCGCACCATGGCCGCACCGTCGCGAAGGCGCTGAAGCTGTCCGGCGATCTCGCCAAGCAAGCGGAAAAGCTGGTGACGCAGCTCTACAACGCCTTCGTCGGCAAGGACATGGCGATGCTGGAGATCAACCCGCTGGTCGTTACCAAGCAGGGCCTCCTGCGGGTGCTCGACGCCAAAGTGTCGTTCGACGACAACGCGCTGTTCCGTCATCCCGAGGTTGCGGCGCTGCGCGACGAGACCGAGGAAGACGCCAAGGAAATCGAGGCCTCGAAATACGATCTCAACTATGTCACGCTCGACGGCAATATCGGCTGCATGGTCAATGGCGCCGGCCTTGCCATGGCGACCATGGACATCATCAAGCTCTACGGCATGTCGCCCGCGAACTTCCTCGACGTCGGCGGCGGCGCCGACAAGGCCAAGGTCACGGCCGCCTTCAAGATCATCACCGCCGATCCCAATGTGAAGGGCATCCTGATCAACATCTTCGGCGGCATCATGAAATGCGACATCATCGCCGAGGGCGTGGTCGCCGCGGTGAAGGAAGTCGGCCT
>NZ_JADGRI010000332.1 GCF_017881085.1 Bradyrhizobium sp. | reverse complement strand
AGCGAAACCGCCCTTGTAGGGAACGATATTGCGAACCTGCAGCGGCGTCGGATCCAGCGGCGGGCCGAAATGAGCGTCGTCCATCCAGCCGGTCGAACCGCCGCTGGTTGCCTTCCATTGCCAGACATCGGCGTAGCCTGCCGCCGTGAAATGCAGGCCGCGGCCGGTCATCGTGGCCGGCGCGTCGGCAATCGGCTGCGGGCTGGCGTGGAAAGTGCGGTCGCCTGCCAGCGTCACATTCATGGTGGTGAACAGGACCGAGAATTTGTCCTCATTGTAGTCGTGCTCGTCGCCGGCCTCGAAGCCGTCGTGCAGCACGTGCCATCCGTCGACTTCCTTGATCAGCGGCAGGTGCTTCAGCGACCGCGTCGGATCTTCCCATGTGAACAGGAAATACGCCCACGTGCCGTCATGAACGGCGCGAATCTCAATTCTGGTCTCGCCCGTGCCGTCGAAATTGCCTCCCTCGCTGGTCATCAGGGAAAACGGCGTGATGTTGCGCCAGGCCCGATCGGAGGTGTCGCCGTCGAGGATGGGCACGTCAGCGCTGCTGATGCGGTGAATCTGTAACTGGTCGACGGCCAGCCGGTCGGCCGCCAAGATCACCGAAGCGCCGGTGATGGCGATGGCTGCGGCGACGACAAAAGGGTTGGATTGGAACGTCGGGTTGCGCGGTTTTGAGGTGCTGCCTTGCCTCCTGGATCCCGGTACATTGGATCCCGGCCGCGCCCGTGCGACCGAGCTCCGTGCGGCCGTCCGATCCTGCGCGTTATCGTGTTGCGGCGGCGCCGGCCTGGCAGGCGGTTGTGCGGATTCCGGCGCCAGCCGCGCCGATTGCTCTGCCAGCAACGTCAGCAACTCAACCGCATCGAGCCGCGGCGGCGGCGCTGTGAGGCGGGTTGGGCGGAAGATTCGCAGCAACTGCGACACGCCGCCGATTCGGTAATGCGCCAGGACATGAAGGCCGGCAAAGGCTGTTATCACCCACGTTCCGTACCAGTGCAGCGTTGCCACATCGTGGCCCGCGTAGAAGCCGAAATACAGAAGCCCGCCGCTGGCGAGCAGCGCCAGCATCGTGACGAAGAAGATCCAGTACAGAACGATGTTGTAGGCGCCCACCCTGGCCTGCTTGCGGCCGAAAAGTCCGCGCAGGCGGATCTTGTCGAGCTGGACGCGACGGCCTAGTCCCGATCTCATGACGTAGACGGCGTAGGCGAGCGACACCGCGACCAGCACGACGGCGGCCTGCATGTGCGCCACCCACACGCTCTGGCGCGGCAGCACGGCATCGAACAGATTGATCCAGCTGCGTCCCGGGGCTTCGGTCGCGATCCGCAATCCGCTGACAAAGGCGACGGCAAACGCGCCGACCAGGAGCCAGTGCAGGATGATCGTGCCGTAATCGGTTCTTCGCTGCCTCATGCGCGTGCCCCGCCGCCGGGGAGCGCGCAACCGACGCTATCAGTGCGGCGCCTGGATTCGACGTTACCTTCGCATCTACGACCCGCCGGCGCATCGCGCCGGATCGCACTGCTTTCCTTTTTGGCCCGCGATATACGCCGCAAGAAGCCATCATTACCCGTACCCAAATGACCCGTCCCCCAAATCAGGATTCGCCGAACCCGGCGAACGAACAAATTCCCTTTGTTTTGCGGCTGCCCCGCCGCGACGTGTTGATGGTTCAAACCGCAAGAGCGACCGATCCAACTGACCTCCGGCGTCCCATCGGTGCGATGGGGCGCCGGAGGCCACGCTGATCCGCCGTTATCCCCACATGTGGTGGAAGTGCTGCGCCATCTCCGGAACCGGCGAATGATGCGGGTCGATCGCGGGTGTGCCGGCGTCGGCGGCGGCGACTGGTGTGCCGGCTGGGGCTTGCACAGCGGGCGCCGTGGCCACGGTTGGTGCCGCCGGTGCCGGGGTCACCGGCGCTGCTGCGGCAACCGCCGGTGCGGCAACCGCCGTCGACAGCACGTCGGCTACGGTGGCGCCATCGGCATTGTAGGTGCCGCCGGTCACGGGCGTATTATTGCCGCCGACATCGGCGGCGTTGGCGTGCATCTCCTCGGCGGCGGCAGTCACCAGTGCCGCATTGCCGGTCTGCAACCCCTTGACCATCGCGCTCACCTCGGCGCCGAGCGTGCTGGTCTGACCCAGCAACTCGTTGTCGAAGCGGGCTTCGAAGATGCCGCCCTGGGCCGCATCGAAGTTGGTGACCGTCTTTTCGAAGGTCTGAATGTTGGCGATCAGCGCGGCGATCGCATGGGCATCGTGGCCGCCGACGAGGTTCTCTGCCTGCTGTCCCAGCGAGTTGGACTGGGCGATGAAGTTTGCCCAGAAATTTGTTTGATCCGAATTGTCCATATATTTCGGCGTCGGGTGCAGCGCGTCCCCAAACGGCGTAAAGCCGTGAACGCCACCCTGGTTTGCCATGTTCACCAGATTGGTATCGCCCTGCACGATGTCGATGATGTCGAGCAGATTGTCGTTGCTTGCCCGTCCCGCATCCTGGCTCACCCCGGCCTGATTGATGTAGGTCTTCTCGAGTTCGAGCTGCCGCACGATGGTATCAGCATGAACGCCGGTGAGACCGCCGAACAGCGTCGGGTTGGCCGCCATCAAGGCCTGCAGGTCGGTGATGGCCGCGTTCGTATCGGCCGTGGCCTGGGCTGAATTGGAAGCGTTGATGCCGCCGATGGAAATATTGGCGAGATCGTTGAAGATGACGCCGATGTCCGCGAGATTGGCATGAGGCGCATTCGCGGCCGTGGTGCCGGCGGCGAAGGCGGAGGGCGCGGCGAGAAATCCGGCGGCGCCATTTTGTGTCGCCAACGTGGCGAGATTGGCGTCGTTATTGACGATATTGAGGATATCGAGATGGCTCGTGTGCAACGCCGTTTCCGCGGCGGCGACGCTGCCGAATGTCCCGCCCCCATTCACCGAGGCGGTGGCGGCCGATAGCGCGGTCGTAATATCGGCCAGGATCGTGTTGACGTGCGTCAGCGTATCGCCGGCGAATTGCCCCGCGGCTTTTTCCGCCAGCAGGCCCGTTTGGACATTGGTGAGATCGGTGGTGTATCGCCCGATGCTGCCCAGTCCCTGGCCGCCTTCCGAGACCACGTTTTGCCACAGTCCGCCCTCCAGCGCGCGCGTGGCGTCATTGAACGTCAGGCCGAGGTCCGAGAAAGCCGGGGCGGCGGGGGGCGCCGGGGGACCGGGATCAACGGGGGTTACCGGCGGGACCGGCGCGGGAGGGCCCGGATCGATTTGGTGACCGTTACCAGCGTGTTGGTGATGGAAACCGTTTGTGAAGCGCGCCATTTTTGTCCCCTGTTGTTTTGTCGAATGCACGACGGCCAGCGCAAGTGATCCACTCGCGTGGCGGGTTGATGCGAGAGATGAAGAATTATTTAGCTTCGTGGCGGCTTTCAGCCGACACCGGGGCCAATGCGCGGGAGAAGCAAGGTGATAGGCGGACGAAACCGTGACGCCTTTGCCCGTTTTGTGCGCGCGGCGTCGATGGCGGGCGAAGATTATGAAAGCGCTGTCGGTGTTTGTTGCCGAAAATCTCGCAACCCGCCTTCATCGTGCGCAAATCTTGCGTTGCCGGGCATCGCGCAATTGCCAGATGAGTATGACACCGGGGCCGTCGTTTTATTTCCGCGGCATCCACAACAGCCCGCCGTGGTCGCATTCTCGCCGAAAAATGGTCGGTATCAGTCGTCAAGGAGAATTGATCGCGCAAATCGCGACAGCAGCCAAGGGGCGCAGTGTATGAGTATCGCTCACGGTCACGCAGAAGCAACGTTTCCGTCCCGCGCGATTTCCAGCATCAGGTCGACGCTTCAGTCCGATGATCCCGTGGCGCTGGGATTGCGCGAAAGCGCGCGGCGCATGATCGGCATTGCCGTATTCAGCGGCGTGATCAACATCCTGATGCTGTCGGGCTCACTCTATATGTTGCAGGTCTATGACCGGGTGATTCCGAGCCGCAACACCGCGACCTTGCTTGGCCTCTCGCTGATGGTGCTGTTCGCTTATCTCGTGCAGGGATATTTCGACGCGCTGCGTACGCGCATGCTGTGCCGGGTCGGAACGTTGTTCGACGCCGGCCTGCAGCAGGCGATCCACACCGCGCTCGCCACGCTGCCGCTTCGCGGCGTGAAGCCGATGCTGATGCAGCAGCCGTTGCGTGATCTGGACCAGGTGCGCACTTTCATGTCGAGCATGGGGCCGACGGCGTTCCTCGATATGCCCTGGATACCGATCTTCCTCGTTGCATTGTTTCTGTTTCATCCGGCGATCGGCATGACGGCCCTGCTTGGGACGGCGGCGATCATTGCCATGACATTGCTGACCGAGCGGATGTCGCGCGGCGCGGCCAGGGCGGCGATGGATTCGAGCGCCCAGCGCCAGGTGCTGGCGGACGCGACCCTGCGCAACGCCGAAGTGATTCGCGCGCTCGGCATGACCGATCGCTTCACCGTGCGCTGGTCGCAGGCCAATGAGCGCTATTTGCGTGAAAATATCCGCGCCACCGACGTCTATGCCAATCTCGGCTCGGGAGCCAAGGTGCTGCGCTATGTGCTGCAATCGGGCATGCTGGGTATCGGCGCCTATCTCGTCGTCGCCGACAGGGCGTCGGGCGGCATCATGATCGCCTCTTCGATCATGATGGGCCGCGCTCTGGCGCCCGTTGAAATCGCGCTCGGCACCTGGAAGCAGCTGGTCGCCGCGCGTCAGGGCATCACGCGGCTGCGTGAAATCTGCAAGGCCACCGCGGCTCCGCCGGCGCCGCCGGTGGTGCTGCCGCGTCCCTGCCGCGAGCTATCGGTTCAGGAACTGGCCGTTGCCGCGCCGGGGGCGACCAAGCCCATCGTCTCGAACATTTCGTTTTCTCTCAAGGCCGGCATGGGATTGGCGCTGCTCGGCGCCAGCGCATCGGGCAAGACCTCGCTCTCCAAGGCGCTGGTCGGAATCTGGCCGGCCCAGAATGGCGTGGTGCGGCTCGACGGTGCCGCGCTCGATCAATGGCGCAACGAAGATCTTGGGCGCTATATCGGCTATCTGCCGCAGGATGTGGCATTGTTCGACGGCACCGTCGCCGAGAACATCTGCCGTTTCGATGAGGCCGCCCACTCCGACGCGATCCTGAGGGCCGCGCAGATCGCGGGCGTACATGACATCATCCTGCGGCTGCCCGAGGGCTATTCGACGCGGATAGGCGAGGGAGGCATGTCGCTGTCGGCGGGGCAGCGGCAGCGAATCGGCCTGGCACGGGCGGTGTTCGGCGATCCGTTCCTGGTGGTGCTCGACGAACCCAATGCCAATCTCGATGCTGACGGCGAGAACGCGCTGACCCGCGCCATTCAGATACTGCGTTACAACAAATGCATCGTCATCGTCATATCGCACCGTCCAAGCGCGCTTGCCGCCTTGAATATGGCGATGGTGCTCTATGAGGGTAAGTCGATCGCGTTCGGCCCCTGCGAGGAAATATTTGCCCGCGTTCGCGCGGCGACGGGGCAATCCACGGCAGCAAGGGAACCTGCAGTGGTGAGAGAGCCTTCGGCAGCAAGACAGCCGGCGGGGGCAAGACAGCCGGCGGCGCCTCCGGACCTCAAAACGGCGCGCCGCGCGCCGGTCGCCGAGAGCGTTGAGCCATGAGACGGGAAGACGGCATACCGCGTGACGGCCGGCACGC
>NZ_JADGRI010000092.1 GCF_017881085.1 Bradyrhizobium sp. | reverse complement strand
GGTTCGTAAGGCCGCCGATAAAGGAGGGCGCGAGTGGCCATGTCTGCGATTCCGGGGATCAGGAGTTCGCCCGGATTCTGCCATATCCGCCGCCAGTGAAATCGCTCGGCGCAAAAACAAATCATTTGCCCAATATACAGGGGCTGACCGGCTAATTGGCCCTATAGGATGGGCCTGGAACAATTAATTTCGGCTAAAAAGGTACCCTAACAGCCCCCTTAAGGAATGAGGTCATACTCACTCCTTCGGAGGGCCGGGAATCGGGGCTTGCGCGGGCCGATCAGGGGGTTAGCGCCCCGTCCATTCGGCCCCGAATCTCGGCTTCAAGTGAAGATTCCGCGAAAGAACGCTCCAATCGACGCTTATTCCGCCGCAGAGATCGATGGCTTCTTCACAGAAACCAATGAGGGCTTCACATTCGCCGCCGACATCATGAAATCGCAGATACGCGGCACGATTTCCGATTTGAAACGGGAGCCGTTGAAGACGCCGTAATGGCCCACGCCCTTCTGCACGTAATGCACCCGGCGATGGTTGGGGATCGAACTGCACAGTTCGTGCGTCGCTTCGGTCTGCCCAAGCCCGGAAATGTCGTCGTTCTCGCCTTCCACCGTCATCAGCGCCACGCGCGTGACCTTCGACGGGTCGACCAGCTTGCCGCGATGGGTCATCTCGCCCTTCGGCAGCGCATGCTTGACGAACACGGTGTCGACCGTCTGGAGGTAATACTCCGCCGTCAGGTCCATGACCGCGAGATATTCGTCATAGAAATCGCGGTGCTTGTCGACCAGGTCGCCGTCACCCTTTACCAGATTGCTGAATAGCGCCTTGTGGGCGTCCCTATGGCGATCGAAGTTCATGCTGATGAAGCCGCTGAGCTGCAGAAAGCCCGGATAGACGTCGCGCATGACGCCCGGATGCGGAAACGGCACCTTGGTGATGACGTGAGCGCGAAACCAGTCGATGCCGCGTTCGGCGGCGAGATTGTTGACGGCCGTCGGGTTGCGGCGGGTATCGATCGGACCGCCCATCAGCGTCATCGACAGCGGAACGAAGGGATCGCGCTCGGCTTCCATGACCGAAACAGCCGCCACCACCGGCACCGAGGGCTGGCATACGGCGATCACATGCATGTTGCCGCCGAGCGCGTGCAGCATCTCGATGAGGTAATCGACATAGTCGTCGAGATCGAAGCGGCCCTCGGTCAGCGGGACCATCCGGGCATCGGCCCAGTCGGTGATATAGACCTCATGGGTCGGCAGGAAGGCTTCGACGGTGCCGCGCAACAGCGTCGCGTAATGGCCGGACATCGGCGCCACGATCAGTACCCGTGGCTGGGGGCTGCGAGGCGGCCGCGTCAGCTTGCGATCGAAGTACAGCAGCCGGCAGAACGGCTTTTCCCAGACGACGCGGATATCGATCGGCGTGCGCACGCCGTTGACTTCGGTATCGTTGAGACCCCATTCGGGCTTGCCGTAGCGGCGGGTGGTGCGCTCGAACAATTCGCAGCCGGCGGCGATGGATTTGCCGAATTCGGTTTGCGACCACGGATTGAGCGGATTCTGAAACAGAATCTTGGTCGCGTCGGTCACGGCTCGCGCCGGATTGAGCGACGCGTGCGCCATTTCGTACATCCAGTACATCGGCGTGGTAAGCGCCGGACTGCCTTCGGCCACCAGGGGCGGTGCGCCGCCGAACTCACCAATTGGCATGTATTCCTCGCCTGTCTTGCAACGCAGCATAGTGCCGAATGCGTAATAAAGGGTCAATGGAGAGATCGGTATATCTACGCGCAGTACAAGCGGAATATCTTCAATTCCACGGGATTTTCCGTGGGATTACGGGTTTATTCACCACCCTGGAGCAGCGAGCCGTTGCGGCGGGCGCTGCGCAAGAGGGCAAGGAATGCCACAAATGACGCCAGCAGCAGCACCAGGTTGATGGCCAGCGCCGCGACCATCAGGTCGGCCCGGAACACATGGTCGATCAAAAGCGCCCGCATGCCCTCGAACACATAGGTCGGCGGCAGCGTCCAGGCGACGTATTGCAGCCAGTGCGGCAGCACCGTCACCGGATAATAGATGCAGGCCAGCGGCATCAGCGCGAACATCAGCGTCCAGACGATGCTTTCGGCGCCGAGCCCGTTGCGCAGCACCAGCCCGGAGACGAAGATGCCGACCGACCAGCTGGTGAAGATCAGGTTGCAGAAGAAGGCGATCAGCGGCAGCCCGATGCCGTAGAAATTGAAGCGGAACAGAAACAGCGCCAGCAGCGTCATCGGGATCACGCCGATCGCGAGCCGGATCAGGCTCATCACCATCAGCGAGATCAGAAACTCGATCGGCTTTAACGGGCTCATCAAGAGATTGCCGAGATTGCGCGCCCACATTTCCTCCAGGAACGAGATCGAGAACCCGAGCTGGCCGCGAAACAGGATGTCCCACAGAATCACCGCGCCGATCAGGGTGCCGCCGGCGCGCGCGAAAAACCCGGCATTTTGCGCGATGTAGGTCTGCAGAAAGCCCCAGGTGATGATCTGCAGCGCCGGCCAATACAGCAGTTCCAAAAGCCGCGGCCACGACGAGAGCAACAGATACCAGTAGCGCAGGATCATCGCATGGATGCGATGCGGCGCGATATCCAGATGGATGGCAAGCCGGTTCACGGCGTGGTCTCCTGCGCCCGGCCGCGCGCGACGTCGAGAAACACCTCCTCCAGCGTCGCGCGGTTGTAGCGGGCCATGATCTCGTTCGGGCTGTCGTCGTCCTCGATGCGGCCGCGCTTCATGATGATGACGCGGTCGCACAGCCGCTCCACTTCGAGCATGTTGTGCGACGCCAACAGGATGGTCGCCCCCCGGGTCTTGCGGTAGGTCAGCAGGTGCTGGCGGATCCAGTCGGCGGTATCGGGATCGAGCGACGCCGTCGGCTCGTCCAGCAGCAACAGCTCGGGCCGGTTGATCAGCGCCTTCGCCAGCGCGACACGGGTCTTCTGCCCGGCGGAGAGTTTTCCGTTGGCGCGGTCGAGGAATTCGCCGAGATCGAGATCGGCGGCAAGCTGCTCGATGCGATCGCGCAAGTTTGGTACCGCATAAAGCCGGCCGAAGATCGTCAGGTTCTGCCGTACCGTGAGCCGCATCGGCATGTCGACATAGGGACTTTCGAAATTCATCCTGCCCAGCACCTCGGCGCTCTGTTCGGGCATCGAACAGCCCAGCACCCGGATGCTGCCGGAGGTCGGCAGCACCAGCCCCATGATCATGGCGATGGTCGTGGTCTTGCCGGCGCCGTTGCCGCCGAGCAGTCCGGTCACGCTGCCGCGCGCGATGCGGAACGAGACGTCGTCGACCGCGCGGGTGGTCTTGTAGACTTTGACGAGGTGCGCGACCTCGATCGCCGCCGGCATGATCGGATCGGCGTCGGGCGAAGGCAACGAGGCTGCGCCGTCATTCATCACGCGGGCCGTTCCCTTGGAGGTCCCTTGGCGGTCCCTTGACCGCTGCTCTGACCGCTACTCTGACCGCTGCTTGGGCCATCGCGACGGCAAGCGCAAGGCATTGGACCATGCCCCGACAGCGCCTGGCAAATTTGTGGTCCGGCCCCCGCGCGGCTAGAGTTCCGGCATGACCGAAATCGCCGCCTCCGATTTTCGCCATCCGCGCCGCTATGTCCGTCTGGACACCATCCTGCGGCTGCGCTGGCTCGCCGTGCTCGGGCAACTCGTCGCGATCTTCATCGTGGTGCAAGGGCTCGAATTCGACGTCGAGGTCATCCCCTGCGTCATCATTGTCGGCCTGTCCGCCCTGCTCAACCTCGTGCTGCAGACCGCGTTCAACCCGATGCAGCGGCTGGAGCCGGTCTACGCGGCGGCGCTGCTGGCATTGAACATCGTCGAACTGGCGGGCCTGCTGTTCTTCACCGGCGGCCTGCAGAATCCGTTTTCATTCATGTTTCTCGCCCCGGTTCTGATCTCGGCAACGGCGCTGCCGGTGCGGCTGACGATTGCACTCGGGCTGCTGGCGGTGGCCTGCGCCTCGGTACTGGTGTTCTTCCATCTGCCGCTGCCCTGGGACAGCGACGATCCGCTGGTGCTGCCGCCGATCTATTTGTTCGGCGTCTGGCTCTCGATCGTACTCGCGATCGGGGTCACCAGTCTTTATGCGTTCCAGGTTACCGAAGAGGCCCGCAAGTTGTCGGACGCGCTGGCGGCGACTGAACTGGTGCTGACCCGCGAACAGCATCTTACGCAACTGGACGGCTTGGCCGCCGCGGCGGCGCATGAACTCGGCACGCCGCTGTCGACGATCTTCCTGATTTCGCGCGAATTGGAGAAGAGCCTGCAGGATAACAGCCAGTTCGCGGGCGATATCAGGACCTTGCGCGAACAGGCACAGCGCTGCCGCGATATCCTGGCCAAGATCACGCAATTGTCCGCAACCGGCGCGCCGTTCGATCGCATGCCGTTATCGACACTGATCGAGGAGATCGTGGCGCCGCATCGTGATTTCGGGGTCGCGATCAAGGTGCGAATCGCGGTTGCGGGCACGAGCGAGCCGGTCGGCACCCGCAATCCGGCTATCCTCTATGGTGTCGGCAACATCCTGGAGAACGCGGTCGATTTCGCGCGAACGACGGTGGAGGTCAACGCATGGTGGAACAGCGATACCGTCGAGATCGTCATTTCCGACGATGGAGCGGGCTTCGCGCCCGACATCATCAAGCGGATCGGCGAACCCTATCTGTCGCGGCGCCGCAGCCCGGAAGACGCCCAAAGCGGGCACCGCGGCCTTGGCCTCGGGGTGTTTATTGCCCGCACGCTATTGGAGCGCACCGGCGCCAACGTTTCCTTTACCAACCGGATCTTTCCGGACCACGGCGCCGTGGTCCAGATCGCCTGGCCGCGCCAGCGCTTCGAGGCCGAGGAAACCCCAGCCGAACCAGCATCTTAGTGAGGTCACGGGCCTGCGTCGGAGCGATCGACTTTGTACGGCCTTGGCAGCGACGCGCTGGAACGCCATATGATGTGACATCCAAGCCTTGGGGATAACCAATCGTGAATGCCATCGCCGAACTGACCGGCCACGCTGACCGCTCGCTCCTGATCGTGGAGGACGACAAGCCGTTCCTGGAGCGTCTTTCCCGCGCCATGGAAACCCGGGGCTTCACCGTGACGTCCTGCGACAGCGTCAGCGATGGATTGGCGCAGATCGGCAAGGCCGCACCGGCTTTCGCCGTTGTGGACCTGCGGCTCGGCGACGGCAACGGCCTTGACGTGGTATCGGCGCTGAAGCGCAAGCGCCCGGACGCACGCGCCATCGTGCTGACCGGCTACGGCAACATCGCCACCGCCGTGACCGCCGTGAAGATGGGCGCGGTGGACTATCTTTCGAAACCCGCGGATGCCGACGACGTCGTCGCCGCGCTGCTTGCCAGCGGCACCGAGAAATCCGAACCGCCGAGCAATCCGATGTCGGCGGATCGCGTGCGCTGGGAACACATCCAGCGCATCTACGAGATGTGCAACCGTAACGTCTCGGAGACCGCGCGGCGGCTGAACATGCATCGCCGCACCCTGCAGCGCATTTTGGCCAAGCGCGCACCGCGATAGCTCTCAAGCCGAGCGAGTAACCCCAGACCGCGTTGTCTGCTTCACATGCAGGCAGATTGCCGCATCTTTGATCAGTGCATCCGCAATTTTACGCACTTCAGGGCACGCGGCACTAGGGGTGCATTAAGCAAGCTGCAGCAAATCTCATGCTAATACCGGCGCGTCCGGCGCAATCAACTGGACGACCGAAGCAGCCTGGGGAAAGAGGCCAATGGTCGCTGCCATCAACCGTACCAGCAACGCGATGGCCGCCTCGTCGGAACCCGCTGCGGGCGAAGACGAGTCGGATATTTCCACGCTGATTGCGCGACTGACCGCCGAGGTCGACCAGATTGCCTGCGAAAAGGCCAGGTCGATTCAGCAGATCACCAACCAGATGAAAATGCTGGCGCTGAACGCGCTGATCGAGAGTTCGCGCGCCGGCGTGCTCGGCGCGGGTTTTGGCGTGGTGGCGCAGGAAGTCCGCAGCGTCGGCCAGAAGGTGGAGACAATCTCGCGCGAGCTGGAAACCCAGCTCACCAAGCGGACCGCGAACCTGATGCAGTCGATCGCTGAGATGACCGAGCGTTCGCGCGGCGAACGCATGGTCGATCTCGCGCTGAACGCGATCGAGCTGATCGATCGCAACCTGTATGAGCGCACCTGCGACGTGCGCTGGTGGGCCACCGATTCCGCGGTGGTGGATTGCGCCGCCGATCCGAGCGCCGCGAATGTTTCCTACGTCGCCGAACGCCTTGCGGTGATCCTGCGCGCCTATACCGTCTATCTCGATCTGTGGCTATGCGACCTCGAGGGCAAGGTGCTGGCGAGCGCCCGGTCGGACCGCTACGGCGTCAAGGGGGCAAACGTCAGCCAGACGCGCTGGTTCCAGGACGCGCTCAAGCTGCGGTCCGGCGACGATTACGTCGCCGACGATGTCGAGCGTCAGCCGCTGCTGGGCGATGCCCCGATCGCGACCTATTGCGCCAGCGTGCGCGAAGGCGGCCATGCCAACGGCAAGCCGCTTGGCGTGCTCGCCATCCACTTCGATTGGGAGACGCAGGCCCGCGCCATCGTCCAGGGCGTCCGCGTCGACGACGACAAGGCCCGCGTGCTGCTGGTGGATTCCAGGTTCCGCGTGATCGCCTCGTCCGACGGTCAGGGCCTGCTCACCGAGCGCATGCCGCTGACGGTGAAAGGCAGCACGAGCGGCGTCTACAAGGACCGCAGCGGCCCGCAGGTGGCGTTTCACCTCACCCCCGGCTACGAAACGTATAAGGGCCTCGGCTGGTTCGGGGTGATCGTCCGCTAGAGCTTTCTTGACGCGTCTTCTTCACGCGAACCGGTACCCACTTCGCTGAAAGCGCTCTAAAACTCCGCGTGGCCCTGCGGATCGACCAGGCGGTTGAAGCGCTGCGCCGCGGCAAGCCCGAACCGCACCGTCATCAGCTTGCGGGTCGGCGCCGGCAGCCGATGCTCCGGCGCCTCGCAGTGCATATGCGCGCCATAGGCGTCGGCCACGATCAGGCCGGTATCCTGCGGAAAGATCTCGCAGGGCAGATCCTGGGTGAAGGCGAAGAACAGCCGGTCGCAATGCATCCGGTAGTCCTGCCATTTCTGGTCGGCGCGCAAATCCTCGATCGAGGATTTGATTTCCACGATCCAGATTTCGCCGCGCTCGTTCAGCGCCACCAGATCGGCGCGGCGGCCCGAGGGCAGCGGCAATTCGCTGATGCAGGAAAAACCCAGCGACCGTAACAGCCGCGCCGTGCCCCGCGCGATCGCCAGCGCCGTCTCCGACTGACGGCGGTCGGGCGGGGGCACGAGGCTGATCTGGCGGACGGGCGATTCCATCGCCGCACTCTAACCCATTCCGGTTTCGTTCTCCACCGCGGCCGGCGATGGGAAGTTGGATGCAACGGGAACCCGAGCGACGGCAGCCACTTGATACCGGTGACCAACGACTGGGGACAGGCTCAGCGAATGATCGACGACCTCTGGTACAAGAACGGCGTGTTCTATTGTCTTTCCGTCGGCACCTATATGGACGCCAACGGCGACGGGATCGGCGATTTCAAGGGCCTGCTGCGCCGGCTGGATTATCTGCAGGGCCTTGGCATCACCACGATCTGGCTGATGCCGTTCCAGCCCTCGCCCGGCAAGGACGACGGTTACGATATATCGGACTATTACGGCGTCGATCCCCGCTACGGCACGCTCGGCGACTTCGTCGAATTCACCCATGGCTGCCGGCAGCGGGGCCTCCGCGTCATCATCGATCTCGTCGTCAACCACACGTCCGATCAGCACGCCTGGTTTCGGCAGGCCAGAGCCTCGAAGGACTCAGCCTACCGCGACTGGTACGTCTGGGCCGACAAGAAGCCGGCCAACGCCGGCAAGGGCATGGTGTTTCCCGGCGTGCAGAAATCGACCTGGACGCGCGATAAGGAGGCCGGAGCCTGGTACTTTCACCGCTTCTACGATTTCCAGCCCGACCTCAACACGTCGAACCCGCACGTGCAGGCGGAAATTCTCAAGATCATGGGGTTCTGGATTCAGCTCGGCGTTTCCGGTTTCCGCATGGACGCAGTCCCGTTCGTGATCGCCACCAAGGGCGCCAAGGTCCGAACGCCGGTCGAGCAATACGACATGCTGCGCGCGTTCCGCGAGTTTCTGCAATGGCGGGAGGGCGACGCCATCATTCTCGGCGAGGCCAATGTGCTGCCCGAAACCGACATGGAATATTTCGGCGATGACGGCGACCGTATACAGATGATGTTCAACTTCTACGTCAACCAGAATCTGTTCTATGCGCTGGCGTCCGCCGACTCGCGGCCGCTTGCCAAGGCGCTCAATGCCACCAAGCCTCGACCCGCCACCGCGCAATGGGGCCTGTTCCTGCGCAACCACGACGAACTCGATCTCGGCCGATTGACAAAGGCGCAGCGCGATCTGGTGTTCGCAAAATTTGGTCCCGACAAGGACATGCAGCTTTACGACCGCGGAATCCGTCGCCGCCTCTCGCCGATGCTGGGCGGCGACCGGCGCCGCCTCGAACTCGCCTACAGCCTGATGTGCACGCTGCCGGGAACCCCCGTGATCCGCTATGGCGACGAAATCGGGATGGGCGACAATCTGGCACTGCCCGAGCGCAATTGCGCCCGCACGCCGATGCAATGGTCGACCGAGCCGAATGCCGGTTTCACCCAGAGCAACAAACCGTGCTCGCCCGTGATCAATCAGGGCCCGTACGGCTTCGAGCACGTCAACGTCGCCAAACAGCGCCGCGATCCCAATTCGATGCTGAACTGGACCGAGCGCATCATCCGGATGCGCAAGGAAGTTCCGGAGATCGGCTGGGGCGATTTCAAGGTGATAGCCACGCGCGACCCGGCGGTGCTGGTCATCCGTTACGACTGGCGCAACAATTCGGTGTTGTTCGTGCACAATCTCGATGAGAAGCCGCGCGAGGTTTCGTTTGCGGTTGGCCTGCCCGGAGACGGCGGCCAGCTTCTGGTCAATTTGCTGGCGGAAGACCACAGCCACGCCAATGAGCGCGGCCGGCACCGGCTGCTGCTCGAAGCCTATGGCTACCGCTGGTATCGCGTCGGCGGCCTCGACTATCTGCTCAAGCGCAGCGACATTGACATCGACGCCGCCGGCAAGGCCGGTCATCCCGCGTGATCTATCGGCGTAGCACCGATGATCACGCCTTCATTGCCGCGCAGATCGAGCGCGCCTTCAACCTTCTCGCCTTCCCTGTCCAAGAAAGTTGAAAGCAAAATTTTCCCGGCGAGCCCCGCGGCATCCGATGCGATCGAAACCGGCTGATCTCCAAGGTTCAGCGCGATCACGACCGCATCGCCCCCGCCTTCCCGCCGGTAGAGCAACAGGTCGCCCTCTGCTGCGATCGGCACGTAATCGCCGGATCGAAGTTGCGGCAATTCCTTTCGCAAAGCGATCAGCGCCTGATAGAGGCTGAGAATCGACCGCGCGTCCGCCGCGAGGTTGACCACGTTCTCGCGGACGAAATCATCCGGCAGCGGCAGCCATGGCCTCGAGGCCGAGAAGCCGGCGTGAGCCGTCGCATCCCATTGCATCGGCGTGCGGCAGCCGTCCCGGCCGACCCCGATCCCCGGCACGTTCTTCTCGAAGGGATCGCGGACCTGCTCGGGCGCGATCGCGACCTGGTGCATGCCGATTTCGTCGCCGTAATACAGCGTCGGCGTTCCCCGTAAGGTCAGCAGCAGCATCGCGGCGACGCGCGCCTGGTCCTGTCCGACCCGGCTCGCCACCCGCGGCCGGTCGTGATTGCCCAGCACCCAGTTCGGCCACGCACCCGGAGGGAGCGCCGCTTCATAATCGGCAATGATCTTCTCGATCGACCTTGCACTCCACAGCGTCGAGAGCAGCGCGAAATTGAACGGCATCTGCGCGCCGGTAAGGTCGTTGCCGTAATAGGCGACCAGCCGGTGCAGCGGCAGATAGATCTCACCGATCAGCACGCGATCGTCGAATTCGTCGATCACGCGCCGCATCTGCGCGATCACCTCATGCACTTCGGGCTGATCGGTGGAATATCGCGTCAGAATGCTTTCGTGCGGCGGCCGCCCCTCGCGGAAATGTGGATTGGGCGGATTGTCGCGGAATTCCGCATCCTTGATCAAATGCCAGATCACGTCGACCCGGAAGCCGTCGACCCCTTTGCGAAGCCAAAAACGCATGACGTCATAGATCGCCTGCCGCACCTCCGGGTTGCGCCAGTTCAGGTCCGGCTGCTGGGCAAGGAAGGCGTGATAATAATATTGCCCGGTGGCGGCGTCGTATTCCCAGGCGCTGCCGCCGAATTCCGACAGCCAGTTGTTCGGCGGGCCGTCTGCCTTTCCGTCACGCCAGATGTACCAGTCGCGCCTTGGATTATCGCGCGAACTTCGGCCTTCGATGAACCAGGGATGCTGGTCGGAGGTATGGTTGGGCACGAGATCGAGGATGACTTTGAGCCCGCTCGCGTGCGCGGCGCTGATGAGCGCGTCGAAGTCGGCCATGCTGCCGAACAGCGGATCGATGCCGGTATAGTCCGCGATATCGTAACCGAAATCGGCCATCGGCGAGGGAAAGATCGGCGACAGCCAGATCGCATCAATGCGAAGCGCCTGCAAATAGGGCAGCCGGTCGATGATCCCTTTGATGTCGCCGACCCCGTCCCCATCGGTATCCTGAAACGACCGCGGGTAGATTTGATAGAACACACCGTGCCGCCACCAGATTTCGTTGCTTTGTTTCATCTCAGGGTCATTTCTCATGCCGTATCGCGCAGGGTAACGCCGCACCCGGAAACCGGTTCAAGCCCATGAAATATCATCGGCACCCCGCATGACAACGACGATGCCGCTATGACGGGAGACGGCGGGGAACGGCAGTCTATATAGCTGTCGCGGCAAGTCAGGCCGGCCGAAATTGCCGAAATCTTTTACTTGGCACCTACCAAAAAATCGGCATTGTGCTGGCATGACCCAGGAAACCGAGACCAAGGCGAAGGCCGGCGCCGCCATTATTCCGGTGACCCTGTTCGAGCAGAATTGCACGCTGATATGGTGCGAAGCCACCAAAAAGGCTGTTGTGATCGACCCCGGCGGCGAAGTGCCGAAAATTCTGGAAGCGATCAAGCAAACCAAGGTCGACGTGGGGAAGATCTGGCTGACCCACGGCCATATCGACCACGTCGGCGGCGCCGCCGAACTGCGCGACGCGCTGAAGGTGCCGATCGAAGGCCCGCACATCGCCGACAAGTTCCTGCTCGACAATGTGGTGTCGAGCGGCGCCCGGTTCGGCATGACCGGGGTGCGCGATTTCGCGCCGGACCGCTGGCTGGATGAAGGCGACCAGGTCTCGATCGGCGAACTGAGCTTCGACATTCTGCACTGCCCCGGCCATTCGCCGGGTAGCGTGGTGTTCTTCAACAAGGAAATGCGATTCGCGCATGTCGGCGACGTCTTGTTCAGCGGTTCGGTCGGGCGCAGCGACATTCCCGGCGGCAATCACGCGACGCTAATCAAGTCAATCGTCGACAAGCTGCTGCCGCTCGGCGATGATGTCGGCTTCATCTGCGGCCACGGCCCGGGATCGAGCATCGGCCAGGAGCGGATGACCAACCCGTTCCTCACCGGCGCGATGTAAGGCACCGGCATTAAGGCGGGAAGATCGACTATTCGGCCGCGACCATCTCGGCCGTGTCGGCCTGCGCGAGATGGCGCGCCCCCCAGTTGCGGATGGCGGCGATCACGGGGACAAAACTCTTGCCCTTGCGGGTCAGGCGATATTCCACCTTGGGCGGCACGACGCCGTAATCCCGGCGATCGATCAGGCCGCTTTCGGTGAGCGCCTTCAATTCGCGGGAGAGCACGCGCGGCGCAATCGCTGCGCTACCGCTTGCGCCGCGCAGCAGGCCGCTGCGGATTTCGCCATAACGCTTCGGGCCATCCTGCAGATCCCAGACGATCCGCAGCTTGTACTTGCCGCTGATCATCTTCTGGAACGCCGCCACCGGGCATCCGCAAGCCGGTGCTGATTTTGCGTTCGCCATCGCATCACCTCCAACGGACCGTTACTCGACCGCGGCAAGATGACGAGCAGGTACGAGAAAGTCCATAGTATCATTTTTGTCCATACTTGCGTCATCGGTCCTGACGGCGCCAGATTGGGATCTGCAACGGGAAGCGACCGATGAAACACTTCATGATCAAATATCAGTTCGCCAACGGCACGCCGGACGAATGGCACCGGGAGATTGCCACCTTTATCGCCGCGCTCAACGGCGATCCCGAACTCAAGGGAAAGATCAGCTACCGCGTCATGAAGAACCGCGACGATTCCAGCTATTTCCATCTCGCCGCGGCGGCCGACGAGCAGGCCGTCAAGACGCTGCAATCGCGGGATTTCTTCAAGCACTATACGGAAAAGACACGGCGGGTCGCCGGCGGCGAAGTCACGGTCACGCCGATCGAGCTGATCGGGGAGACCGCGTTGCCGTGATGGCGCCCTAACCCGAAATCATCGCGCGGACGCGCTGGGCGAGATGGTCGAGATCGAACGGCTTGGTTATCATTTCCATGCCCGGCTGCAAAAAGCCGTCTGCCATCGCCACGCTCTCGGCATAGCCGGTGATGAAAAGGATATTGAGGTCGGGCCTGCTCTCGCGCGCCTGGTCGGCGACCTGACGGCCGTTCATACCGGGCAATCCGACGTCGGTGACCAGGAGATCGATGCGCTCGCCCGAGCGCAGGATTTTCAACCCCGACGGTCCGTCGACCGCCTCCAGCGTCCGGTAGCCCTGCTCGGCGAGCATTTCCACGATGACGCCGCGCACCACCGGCTCATCCTCGATCACCAGCACGGTTTCACCGGTCGCGGCGTGTTCGGCCATTCTGGCGGCCGAGGCCTGCGAAGCGGCGACGTCGCCGTGATGCCGGGGCAGATAGAGCCTGACCGTCGTCCCCTGCCCGATCTTGCTGTCGATGGTGACGTGACCGTTCGACTGCCGGGCGAATCCATAGATCATGGAAAGCCCGAGCCCGGTGCCCTGCCCGATCGGCTTGGTGGTGAAGAACGGATCGAAGGCACGCGCCGCCACCTCCGCGCTCATGCCGACGCCAGTGTCGGTGACGGTGATGCAGACATAATCGCCCGGCGACAGCGCGGGCGTCTCTGCGGTCACGCTGTCGACCCGCGCGTTGGAGGTGGCGATGGCGAGCCTGCCGCCATCCGGCATGGCGTCGCGGGCATTGATGGCGAGATTGAGCAGCGCGCTTTCCAGCTGATTGGGATCGCACAACGTGCTCCATAGATCGTTTGCCGCGACAATCTGGAGATCGATGGTCTCGCCGATGGTCCGGCGCAGCAGATCCTCCAGCGACACCACGAGCTGATTGACATCGACGCTCTTCGGGATCAGCGGCTGCCGCCGGGCAAACGCCAGCAGGCGGTGGGTGAGCGCCGCGGCGCGGTTCGCCGACGTCATCGCCGCATTGATGTAGCGCCCAACATTGTCGGTGCGCCCCTGGTTGAGCCGAGTCTGCAGCAGATCCAGCGAACCGACGATCCCGGTCAGGAGATTGTTGAAATCGTGGGCGATGCCGCCGGTCAGTTGTCCCACCGCTTCCATCTTCTGCGACTGCAGCAAGGCTTCCTCGGTGGCCCGGAGCCGCTCCGCCGCGGCCTTCTCCGCGGTCACGTCGCGGGCGACCGCATAGCTGCGATCCTTATCCGAGACCCCCGTCCATGACAGCCAGCGATAGGAGCCGTCCTTGTGGCGAAAACGGCTTTCGAACCGCACGGTGGTCTCGCCGGCGCCGAGCTTCCTGACCTGCGCCTGCGTCAGTCCGTTGTCGTCGGGATGCTCCAGCCATTCCGACGTACGATTGAGCAGTTCAGCCTCGCTCCAGCCGAGCGTTCGGGTCCATGCCGGGTTGACGGTTTGCCAAACGCCGTTGCTATCGGCAACCACCAGCAGATCCTGCGACACGTTCCAGATGCGGTCGCGCTCCCGGGTCTTTTCCTCGACGCGTTGCGCCAGCGTCGCGTTCAGCTCGGCGAGCTGGTCGGCAAGCCTGCGGTGTCGCTCCTCGCTTTGCCGAAGCGCTTGCTCCGCCATCACCTGCTCGGTGACATCGGTATGCGCGCCGACCAGACGGACGGCTCTGCCGGTTTCGTCGCGCTCGATGGTCGACTTGACCGAAATCCAGCGCGTCTCGCCGTCGCTGGGGCGGATGATCCGGTATTGCACGGTGTATTCACGATCCTTGGCTGCGATGGCATCGCGGAATTTCTTCTCGGTCGCCTCGCGATCTTCGGGGTGAATACGCCGGACCCAGTCCTCATGGGTCTCGTTGGCCGCATCGGGCGCCAATCCGTGGATCAGCAGATATTCCGGCGACCGGCGATTGCGGAAGCCGCTTCTCAAGTCGACCTCGAGGCCGCCGATCTGGCCGATCTGTTGTACGCGCGCCAGTTCGGCCTCGCGTTCCCGCAATTCGGCGGCGGCCAGATAATCCCTGGTCACGTCGCGGCAAACCACCAGCACACCGCCGACGCGGTCGCCCTCATCGATCGGACTGTAACTATAGGTCCAGTAGACCTGTTCCAGCCTGCCATGACGCGTCACCGGAACGAGCTGGTTTTCATGCCAGGTCGCGCCACCGCCGCTCATCACCTGCTCGATCTGGGGGCCGATAATGGGCCAGATCTCCTCCCAGCATTCCTGCCCGCGCTGACCCAGCGCGCTCGGGTGCCGCTCGGGCCCCATGGTCTGGCGATAGGCGTCGTTATAGAATTGAATGAGTTCGGGGCCCCACCAGATGAACATCGGATGGTTGGTGTTGAGCAGAATGCGCACGGCCGTGCGCAGACTTTGCGGCCAGGTCTCGTATTTTCCCAGCGGCGTTGCCGACCAGTCATGGGCCCGCGTCAACGCGCCCATCTCGCCACCGCCGGCGAGAAAATCCGCAGAAGTCGGCCGGTTGGTTTTCAACATCAGGGAACGATCGATAGCCAAGTTCAGCCCAGTTTGCAGCGGGAACTTAGCCGCCCGTCACAGGCCTAGCAAACCCGCAGTGCCGGCATGCATTACAAAATATCTCATTTGGGATTGGAACAAATCGGCGGTAAAGGCGCGGCACCGCCGTTAACCATCGCGCCGAAGGCTCGCGGCTTGAGGGCGTGCCGCGTGAGGCCTCACTTCATGAGGCCAGCCGCCGTCAACGCCCGCGTGATGACGCTGCCGACGTCGATGCCGCGCCGCCGCGGCTCTTGAGGCGGCTCGGCGGGGCGATGGAGGGTCGTCAGCGGCCACAGCACCTGGGTGAGATCCGGCGCTGAAGCCGGTGCAACCGCCGGAATTGCTTTCGCGGCTTCCCTCGAAGCCTCCACCGTGGCCACCTTCTTTGGGGCTTCGGTAGAAACCGGCTTTTTCGAAGTTGCGGCTGCAGCTACCTTCGACCGACGAACCCATTCGGTCAGGCCGAAGAAATTCGCAATCTGATACGATGACGAGATTCCCGCCTCAATCAGGAACGCACCCTGGGTGCCGTACCGCTTGTCATTGTCACCAATTCCAAGCGGGGTGCCGTGGGCCATATCGGTAATGCTGTAGGATTCAATGATCGTTTCGCCCTCCGCGTTCCACCAGACCTGCCGCGGATAGCCGTTGACGGTGCCTTCCGACATCGGCGCCGAGGGCAATTGATGCACGTCGAGCCACTGCTTGACGATCTCGTTGGCGTTGGCAGGGTTGACGGTGCGATCGGCGCTGCCGTGCCACACCGAGAGCTTTGGCCATGGTCCTTTGTGATCGGAAGCATCGCGCACGAGATCGCCGAGTTCGGACGCCGGGCGCGCTGGAGACTGGAACATTCCGCTCAGCGCTTCCCGCACGTTGCTGGCAACGCCGAACGGCAAGCCCGCGATGACTGCACCCGCCGCGAACACCTCGGGATAGGTCGCAAGCATGACCGAGGTCATGGCACCACCGGCCGAAAGCCCGGTAACGAATACGCGCTCGCGGTCGATCCCGATGTCCTTGACCGCCCGCGTGATCATCTGCCGGATCGAGCAGGCTTCGCCGCTATCGCGTGCGGTGTCTTCCGGATTGAACCAGTTGAAGCATCCGTTGGCATTGTTAAGCGGCTGCTGCTGGGGCATCAGCAGTGCGAAACCATAGTGTTTCGCCAAGGTCGACCAGCCCGCGCCCAGATCGTAACCGGCGGCGGTCTGACCACAACCGTGCAAGACGACGACAAGGCCCGGCGCCGGCTGGAGATTGTCAGGTGCAAACGAAAACATCCGGAGACTACCCGGATTCGACCCGAAGTCCTTGGTTTCAACAATCGGACTGCGCTGACCCGGCTTAAGGGTCCGCCCGAAATCCGCAAAGCCGTTAATGCCGTTCAGCTTCGGCAGACTTCGCAGGTAATCGACATTCTTGGCGAGGGACAACGGCAGCTCCTTGGCGACAGGCTTGTTCTAACCCGACCAAGAACAGATAGTTGCTGCAC
>NZ_JADGRI010000091.1 GCF_017881085.1 Bradyrhizobium sp. | reverse complement strand
TCAGGGAGACCGCCGTGAGCCCAGCCGCCCCGCAATTCATGTTCGATTTCGGCAGCCCCAATGCATTCCTCAGTCACGAGGCGATCCCGGCGATCGAACAACGCACCGGCGCGAAATTCGAATATGTGCCGATCCTGCTCGGCGGCATCTTCAAGGCCACCAACAACAAGTCGCCCGCCGAGACGCTCGCCGGCATCAAGAACAAGCGCGAATTCCACGCGCTGGAGACCGAACGATTCATCAAGCGCTTTCACGTCAAGCCCTACATCTGGAATCCGTTCTTTCCGGTCAACACCCTCAATCTGATGCGCGCCGCTGTCGCCGCACAGCTGGAAGGCGTATTCGAAAAATATGTCGACGCGGCGTTTCATCACATGTGGGTCGAGCCGAAGAAAATGGACGACCCCGAAGTGGCCGTGAAGGCATTGAGCGCGTCCGGCCTCGATGGCGCAAGACTGTTGGCGCGTGCGCAAGAACCCGAGGTCAAGGCCCAGCTTATCGAGAATACGCAACATGCGGTCGAGCGCGGCGCGTTCGGCTCTCCGACCTTCTTCGTCGGCAAGGAAATGTTCTTCGGCAAGGAGCAGTTGCGCGAAGTCGAGGAAATGATTTCCGGGAAATAGCCACACCGTCATTGCGAGCGAAGCGAAGCAATCCATTCTCTCGCCCAATCGGAAAGCTGGATTGCTTCGTCGCTTCGCTCCTCGCAATGACGAGGCATGGAGTGCACAGAATGGAAAAACGCAACGCCACCTGCGCCGTGATCGGCGCGGGCGATTATATCGGCGCCGAGATCGCCAAGACATTCGCCGCCGAAGGTTTTACGGTTTTCGCCGGCCGGCGCGATGGCGCGAAGCTCGAGCCGCTGGTCAAGGACATCGAATCCGCGGGCGGATCGATCGTCGGCCGCTCGCTGGACGCGCGGAAGGAGGACGAGGTCGCCGCGTTCCTCAATGACGCCGACAAGCACGCCCCCCTGGAGGTCTGCATCTTCAACGTCGGCGCCAACGTCAACTTCCCGATTCTGGAGACCACCGACCGCGTTTTCCGCAAAGTCTGGGAAATGGCCTGCTGGGCCGGTTTCCTCGCGGGCCGGGAATCGGCGCGGCTGATGCTGCCGCACGGCAAGGGCAACATCTTCTTCACCGGCGCCACCGCCTCCTTGCGCGGCGGCAGCGGCTATGCCGCCTTTGCCAGCGCCAAATTCGGTTTGCGCGCCGTGGCGCAATCGATGGCGCGGGAGCTGGGGCCGAAGAACATCCATGTCGCGCATCTCGTCATCGATTCCGGCGTCGATACCGCCTGGGTCAGGGAGCGGCGGGAAAAAATCTGGGGCAAGGAAGCGCTCGACAATCCGGATCTGCTGATGCCGCCGGCGTCGGTCGCGGCCTCCTACTGGCAGCTCTATCAGCAGCCGCGCAGCGCCTGGACGTTTGAGCTTGAAATTCGCCCGTTCGGCGAGAAGTGGTAAGAGGGACGAATAGCGAGTAGCCATTGGCGGGTAGCGAATATGGGCTCTTCCCTATTCGCCACTCACTATTCGCCATCGAAGAACAACTAGCAGGATCCAGACAATGCGCGTTCTCGTGGTCGGCGCCGGCGCCATCGGCGGATATTTCGGCGGCAGGATGCTAGCATCCGGCGGCGACGTGACCTTTCTGGTCCGCCCCGGGCGTGCTGCCGAACTCGCGGCCGCCGGCCTCGTGATCAGGAGTCCCAACGGGGATGTGACGCTGAAAGACCCTCCGGCGGTGCAGGCGGACGATCTCGCTGAAAAGTTCGACGTCGTTCTGTTGAGCTGCAAGGCGTTCGATCTCGACGATGCGATAAAATCCTTTGCACCGGCTGTCGGGCCGCAAACTTCGATCATCCCGCTGCTCAACGGCATGCTGCACCTCGACGTGCTCGACAGGAAGTTCGGGCGCGATCGTGTGCTGGGCGGCCTCTGCGCGATCGCGGTGACGCTCAACGACAAGCGCGAGGTCGTTCACCTTCAGCCGATGCAGTCGCTGACCTTCGGGGAACGCGACGGCAATCTATCGGACCGGGTCCGCGCCATCGCCGAAATGATGGCGAGCGGCAAGTTCGGCTCGGTCGCCAGCGAGACCATTCTTCAGGACATGTGGGAGAAATGGGTGTTCCTCGCTTCACTGGCGGCCTCGACCTGTCTGATGCGCGCTTCCGTCGGCCAGATCCTGGCAGCACCCGGCGGCAGAGATTTTATCCTGGGCATGCTCGATGAATGCAGCGCGGTTGCCGAGGCCGAGGGCTATGGACCGCGCCCGCCATTCCTGGAGCGCACCCGCGGCATGCTGACCACGGAGGGCTCGCCGATGACCGCATCGATGTTCCGCGACATCAAGGCGGGCGCACCGGTCGAAGCCGATCACGTGATCGGTGATCTGATCAAGCGCGGCGACGCCGCCAAGGTGCCGGTGCCGAAACTGCGCACCGCCTATACGCATCTCAGGGCGTATGAGAACCAGCGGGGGTAGCAACTCCCCGTCGTCAGAGATGCGCCAGATAATGCGCGAGCGCTTCGATTTCCTCGTCGCTGAGGGGATAGGCGACATCCGTCATCGCCGCACCGGCGCCGCCGGATCGCACGCCCGATTTGTAATCGTGCAGCGCCTTGACCAGATATTCCTCGCGCTGGCCGGCGAGCCGCGCCACCGCCTTGGTTCCGGCGAAGCTATCGGTGTGGCATGAGGCACAGCGCCGGCCTGCCGCCGCCTGGGCGCCTTTCGCGGACAGATCGGGATTGTCGTCGGGCGTTGTCGCCTTGGGCGGCGTGAGCGCGGCGAAATAGGCGCCGAGCGCGCGGACGTCTTCATTGCCGATCGCTTCCGCGATCGGCTGCATCTGTTCGTTCTTGCGCGAGCCGCCGCGGAAGAACACCAGCTGCCACTGGAGGAACTGATCGGGCTGGCCCGCCAGCGAGGGAATGTTCTCGGTCTGCGAAATGCCGTTGTCGCCGTGACAGCCGGCGCATATCGCGGCCTTTTCCTTGGCCGCAGCGGCGTCGGCGGCATGGGCGACCGATCCGCAGATCATTGCAACAGACAGCACACCAACAAAAGCAATCCGCATTACCATCCTCTTTCTCGTCATTGCCGGGCATAGTGGTCTGCCTTGCGCAGACTACGTAAACCTGCCTGCGCTCCCGGCAATCCATCTCTCTTGCAAGAAATTGTCTTTTGATGGATGCCGTGGATCAAGTCCGGGCATGACGACCTAAATTGGATCGCCACTCAAGAAAACGCGAAGCTGCGGCCACTCGTTCCCGAGCGGCCGCAGCCCCTGATGCTTCAAGCCTTACTTCTTGCTGTAGCTGATGCGATAGATCGCGCCGGCCCAGTCGTCGGCGACGAGGATCGACCCGTCCTTGGCCTGAATGATGTCGTCCGGCCGGCCGAGATAGCCCTGGTCGCCTTCGATCCAACCGGATGCGAACACTTCCTGCTTGGGATTCTTGCCGTCCGGACCGACGATCACGCGCATGATCCGGCCGCCCTGATACTTATGCCGGTTCCATGAGCCGTGTTCGGCGATCAGGATGTTGTTCTTGTACTCGGCGGGGAATTGATCGCCGGTATAGAATTTCATGCCGAGCGGAGCCACGTGCGCCCCGAGATTGAGCACCGGCGGCGTGAATTCCGAACATTTGTGACCCATCGCAAACTTGGTGTCCGGCAGGTTGCCCTGATGGCAATAGGGATAGCCGAAGTGCTCGCCGGGCTTCGAGATCATGTTGAGCTTGTCGCTCGGCAGATCATCGCTGATCCAGTCGCGCGCGTTTTCCGTGAACCAGTATTTGCCGCTGCGCGGATCGACGTCGCCGCCGACGCTGTTGCGGACGCCGAGCGCCACCAGTTCGGCGTTGCCGGTCTTGGGATCGACGCGGCGGATCTGCGATACGCTGGTCGGCGGAATGCCGATGTTGAAGGGAGGTCCGAACGGAATGTAGAACCAGCCGTCCTTGTCGGCGGCGAGGTACTTCCAGCCGTGCGCCGCGTAGGACGGCATGTCGTCATAGACCACCTTGCCGGAGCCGAGATTGTCGAGATTGGCTTCGGCGTTCTCGTATTTGATCAGCTTGTCGGTGGCGATCACGTAGAGGGCGCCGTCCCTGAAGGCGAGGCCGGTCGGCATATTGAGGCCCTTGAGGATGGTCTTGACCTCTTTCTTGCCGCCATTGTCCTTGATGGCGTAGACGTTGCCGAGGCCGAAGGAGCCGACGAACAGCGTTCCCTTGTCGCCCCAGGCCATCTGCCGCGCGGCCAGCACGCCCGGCGCATAGACTTCGATCTTGAAGCCCGGCGGCAGTTTTATCTTTTTCATCATCGCCGCGAGTTCGGCTTCCGATGCGCCGGTCGGCGGACCCGAGGGCGGCGCGAGGCCCTTTTGGGCTTCGGTCTCGTCGCCGAGGAACCAGTCATCCGGCGGATGGGTCCAGAATTCCTTGGTTCCGGACTGATAGCTATGGAGCGGTTTTTGCTGTGCGTTGGCCTGGCTGGCCCCCGCGACAACGACGACCGCTGCGAGCGCAAGAATGGATCGATTGAAGGCCGATTTCATCGCGTCACTCCCCTATGCAGCCAAGCGGCTGCTTCTGTTACTTAATTTCAACGCCCCTTGAGAGACGCCAATTTGGTCTGTTGTGAGGTGGATCAGACGGATGAATGCTATCACATCCGTTGCGGCTGAGAAGCGTTGCCGTGCGTCCCGGTTGGGTCCGAACCATTTGAGAAGAAATTTCTTCAAGCCCCGGAATTATTCGGGGCAGGTATGCGTTCGATTGGAGCCGCGGCAGGAGCCAAAATCGTTTTGCAGCGCTGCGATCGTCGCTGAACTCGTCGAATGGGCCAAAGGCGATGCACCCGACCAGCGGCCGCCGTGACCTGTGTCTCAAAACGAAAAGCCCGCCTGTCAGCGGGCCTTCGTCAAACTCTGCCATCTTGGAATTTCTGGAGCGGGCGAAGGGGCTCGAACCCTCGACCCCGACCTTGGCAAGGTCGTGCTCTACCACTGAGCTACACCCGCATCCGAAAGATTGTCGGCGCACCCGCCGACAACGGGCAGAGCTATGCCAAATGCCGCCCGCGAATGCAACAGCCACGGACGGCTTCGGGCCGGCGATGGAACCCCGAATTGGTCCCAAAACCTCTCCTAATGGTCGCCAGACCGCGGTTTCCGTTCGTTCCGCCGCCAAGCCGCCAGGCGGCCCGGATGGCGCGTCGCGGTTCGAGCCGTTTTCCGGAGCAGCCGCGGAGGCTCGCCGGCAGTTCATTCCCGGTCAAATGCGGCCCGCGGGTGCGCCATCCGCCCGATCTCCGCCCCGGCAAAACGACCGCGCGTCTCGCCGAGGCGATCGCCGCTCCCGAACCGATTGAAATTTCCCCGCAAACCGCCATCTGGGTGAGAAGATCTCTGAACCACCCCGGCGGTCGTGCTAGAACAGCCGCGATCCGCAAGACATCAGGCGAGGATTCCCGTGACGATAGTAGAGCAGGGCAGCGGACCGACGCCCGATTTGATCAAGGAAACCACCACCCAGACGTTCGTGAAGGACGTCATCGAGGAATCGAAGCACCAGCCGGTGCTGATCGACTTCTGGGCGCCCTGGTGCGGCCCCTGCCGCCAGCTGACGCCCATCCTGGAAAAGGCGGTCCGCGCCGCCCAGGGCAAGGTCAAGCTGGTCAAGATGAACATCGACGAACATCCGGCGATCCCGGGCCAGATGGGAATCCAGTCGATCCCGGCCGTGATCGCCTTCGTCAACGGCCAGCCCGCCGACGGCTTCATGGGTGCGGTGCCGGAGAGCCAGGTCACCGCCTTCATCAACAAGCTGACCGCGGGCATGCCGGGCGAACCCAATATCGCCGAAATCCTCAAAGAGGCGGAAGCCGTTCTGGCCGAGGGCGATCCCGCCACCGCGGCGCAAATCTATGCCGAGGTGCTCGCAGCCGACGCCACCAATATCGCCGCACTCGCGGGGCTGGCGAAATGCTACGTCGCTACCGGCGCCGTCGAACAGGCCAAGCAGACGCTGGCCATGGTGCCGGAATCGAAACGCAACGATGCGGCTGTGAAGGCCGTACAGACCTCGCTCGATCTCGCCGAGCAGGCCAAGGCGGTCGGCCCGGTCACCGAACTTGAACAGAAAGTCGCCGCAAACCCGCTCGATCATCAGGCGCGATTCGATCTGGCGACCGCGCTCAACGCCTCCGGCAAGCGCACCGAGGCGACGGAAGCCCTGCTCGAGATCGTCAAGCGCGACCGCAAGTGGAACGAGGACGGCGCACGCAAGCAACTGGTGCAGTTCTTCGAGGCCTGGGGGCCGGGCGACGAGGCCACCGTTGAGGGGCGCAAGCGGCTGTCGACCATTCTGTTTTCGTAACAACCCGCGAACACCTGGACCGCCGATGCCGATCAATGCCGAATATCGCGGGCCCGGCGACCTTCCTGAGGTGATCCCGGTGTTTCCGCTGCCCGGCGCGCTGTTGCTGCCGCGCGGCCAGATGCCGCTCAACATCTTCGAGCCACGCTATCTGGCGATGGTGGACGACGCCTTTCGCGACGGCCATCGGCTGATCGGGATGATCCAGCCCGACGTTTCCCATACGCTGGACGAGGCCAAGCCGAAGCTGTTTCGCGTCGGCTGCGCCGGACGCATCACCCAGCTCGCCGAATCCGGCGACGGCCGCTACATCCTCGAGCTTACCGGCATCGCGCGCTTCAAGGTAATCGAGGAAATGGCCGTGCTGACCCCGTACCGGCAGTGCAAGGTGGATTTCTTCCCTTTCATCGACGATTTCACCGCGCGCAAGGGCGAGGAAGCGGTCGACCGCGAGGCGCTGCTGGCGGTGCTGACGGATTTTCTCAAGGCCAACAATCTCAAGGTGGACTGGGAAGGCGTCGAGAACGCGCCCAACGAGGCCCTGGTCAACGCGCTGGCGATGATGTCGCCCTACGGCGCGCCGGAAAAGCAGGCGATGCTGGAAGCGCCCGACCTCAAGACGCGGGCGGAAATCCTGGTCGCGGTCACCGAGATGGATCTGGCCAAGAAGCGCACCAGCGGGGATCCGCCGCTGCAATAGTTACCCGTCAGCCGACAGCGACGGCGCGGTCGGCGGGCTGCGATCCGGTCAGCCGCATCAGCAGGAACGTTACCAGCAGCACCGTGGCATAGACCACCAGCTGCATTTCGGTCGGCTGATCGGTGTAGCCGATCAAGGTATGCAAGGTGCGGCCGGCGATACCGTTCTCCGGAAGCAGCCAGCCGGTGTCCCAGACCACGGTGTCGAGCGCGGTAAGCCAATCGGCGCGCTCGAGGAAAGCCACCGCCTGCGTCGCCATGCCGGCCGCCAACAGGGTGATCAGGGCAGTCGTAGTGGCGAACAGCGCCCGCGGCGGAATCCGCATCAGGCCGAAATAGGTGAGGAGGCAAATTCCGGCTCCGAGCGCCAGACCGATTAACCCGCCGATTGCTAGGCTCCAGCCCGAGCCGCCGTCGGAGGCGGCGACGCCATAGAGAAACAGCGCGACCTCGCTGCCTTCGCGCAGGACGGCAACGCCAACCACCACTGCCAGCGCCAGCAGCGACTTGCTGCCGTCCGCAACCGCCTGGCCGACCTGGCGCAGTTCGCCGGCCATTTCCCGGCCATGATGCGCCATCCAGACATTGTGCCAGGTCAGCATCACCACCGCGACGCCGAGAATGGCGGCATTGAACAACTCCTGCCCCATGCCCGCAAACAGCTGCGACAGCGCGCCGGTAAAGGCCGCGACGATGCAGGCCGCAAGCGCGCCCGCCAGCACCCCGCCGCCGATCCAGCGATTGCGGTGCGGGACCGAGCCGGTCACCGCGAGCACGATGCCGACGATCAGTCCGGCTTCGAACACCTCGCGGAAGACGATGATGAGGGCGGCCAGCACGGAAGGTTCACCTATTGCACGGTCAGGGCGCCGCGCGCCTTGTCGTTGAAGTCGTCATAGAATTCATAGCGTCCGGGCTTCAGGGCGCGCACGTTGATGACACCTTCGGTGCCGGCGGCAACCACCTTTTCGACCCGTAGCGACGTGCTCTCGAACTCCATCGCCTTGGAGTCGAGGTTCTTGACCCGGAACGAGAGCGGCTTGTCGGCCGGCGCGCTCACCTGGCTCGGCTGGAACTGGCCGTTGGAATAGGTCAGCCGGATCTCGGTCGCCTGCTGCGCCTGCGACGGCGCCGCCTGCAGCGTCGCGATCGCGCAGAGGGCGGCCAGTGTCAGTCTTTTCATCATCGGCACAGCAAACACCTGTCATCCCTTCCTATATTGACGAAAATCAAAATTCCCAGGCGAACTTCAGCCGGGCGCGATGGCGCTGGAATTCTGCGAGATTGAGCGAAACCGGATTGCCGATCTCGCGGCCCCAGACCTGCTCATTCCAGGCCGCGGTCATGAACATTTTCGGCGTGAACTGGATATAGAGCGACGGCCCCACCAGGACGGCGTCGCCGGTAAAGGCCGTCAAACCGATGGCGTCGTAATGCCGGAGATACCAGACCTCGCCGCCGAGCACCACGTTGGACAGCACCCGAACCGACAGCGCCGCCGAGCCGCCAAACGTGGCTTCCCGCCGGGTATCGTCAAACATGGTCTTAGTGACCTCGGGCTCGTAGAGCAGGTTGAACCCGGCATAGAGCCGGTTCCTCATCAGTTCGAGATCGGCGTTGATCGTGGTTTCGAATTCGTAATTATGCACCCGCTCACCGCTGGTCTCGTCGACCAGCCGCACGTTGGGTTCGAATGCGACGGTAACCGAAAGCGGATTGTTCGAGGTGCGTTCGAGCGCGAGATAGCGGAATTCTGCAAAGCCGCCGGCGAAGGCGGCCTGGTTGCGGCCATCGAGATCGGTCACCGCGCCGATATTATGGGTCGAGCCGAGCGCGCCGAATTCGATCTGGACGAACTGCGACGGCGTGAATTCGAATTCGTACTTGGTCTCGGTCGCGGCGTAGTGACCGTCGCGCTTGCCGAACCGGCCGACCGTGTCGACGGTGAATTCCTTCTCACCCTCCAGGCCGATGCCGGAGCCGGTGGTAAATCCGAAAATGTACTTGGTTTCGAGCTCTCGCCAGGAACTGGCGTCCTCGGCGTACGCTGCGCCGCCCTGCCAAAGGCAGGCCGACGCGCAGAACGCGATCGCCGTAAAACGCCCGGATTGAATCGCCCGTCGCATCCCTTTACTCACCAGCCGCATCTCCAATGGATGCCCACAGCTAGCGTCTCGCTGCCGGGCGGGCAAAGAGACTCGCTCTAAACTAGAGGCATTCTAAGGTGTTGCGCTGGATCAAAGGCCGGCGATCTCGTCGCTTGGTTGAGCATGATCTTTTCGGAAAACCGGTTCCCACTTTTCCGGATCGTCCACTAATACCCCGCGACCGCCAGCGCGACCACGGTGCCGAGCGCCATCCAGCCGGAGTGCCGGCCGCGCGTGGCGAGAGCGTTGCCCAGCGCGCCTGACCCGAACACGCAGGCCGCTCGAAAACGCGGTCCATCTGGGCGGCGCCCGATCCCGTGGCGCGCCGCGCGTTGCAGGCGATCGACCGCCGCCGGGTGAGTTATTTGGAGAGACTGCTCAGGGCCTCGGGGCTTGCGCCCAGAGTGGCGCGCTCCCGCGCGCACATCCTCTATTGGGGGGTTGTCGGCTTTGCGCTGTCGGACAGGCCCTTGCCCCGGGGTAGCGGCAGCAGGCGGTGCTCGACAAACTGCTGCAGAGCGCCTCGCGATAAGGCGCCATCTGCCCGTTCAACCGAATAGAATGTGCTATAGCGTTTTCGAGCGAAGGGGAAACCGGTTCGCGTAAGGAAAACGCGTCTACAGAAATCCAGAGCGAATACAAGTCGGAGACAAAAACATGACTGCGCCACCCGAACGCCTTGAAGGCACCGTCGATCCCAAATTGCTGGAGATCCTGGTCTGTCCGCTGACGAAGGGGCCGCTCGAGTTCGACGCGGCGCGGCAGGAACTGATCTCGCGCTCGGCGAAACTCGCCTATCCGATCCGCGACGGCATCCCGATCATGCTGCCGGAAGAGGCGCGGAAGATCGAGTAGCGCATGCGCGGCCCGACGATCGTTCTCACGCTAGCAGTCATTGGCCTGTCAGGGATGGCCGCGAACGTATCCGCCGACGAGAAAAAAATCAGCGTCGGTGCCGTCGATGCGGTGCTGTCGGTGCCGCCGGACGTCGAACGTCCGCCTGTCGCGCTGTTGATCGCGGGTTCCGGCACGACCGACCGTGACGGCAACGGACCGCAGATCAAGCCCGCGACATTGAAGAAACTCGCCGAGCAACTGGCCGCGCGCAAGATCGCGACGCTCCGCTATGACAAGCGCGGGGCAGGCGGATGGAAACCGGAATTCGGCCGGCCGGAGGATTTTCGCTTCAAGGATTATGTCGATGACGCAGCCGCGCTGGTGAATTACCTGCGCGGCAGCGGGAAATTCTCCAGGGTGGTTCTGGCCGGACATAGCGAGGGCGGGCTGGTCGCGATCCTGACCGCGCGGCGCGTCCCCGTCGACGGCCTGGTGCTGCTGGCCACCGCCGCCCGGCGGCAGGGCGACCTGCTCAAGGCGCAGCTTGAAAAGACGCTCGCTCCCGACATGTTCAAGCCGATCGCCAAGGCGATCGACGACATCATGTCCGGCCAGACCGTCGATCCGCCGCCGACGGGGCTGTCGATTCCCCCCGCGATGCAGCCCGGCATCGCCTCCGCCTTCACGGAGGACCCGATCGTCCCGCTGAAATCGATCTCGGCGCCGACGCTGATCGCCGGAGGCGGCCGGGACCGGCAGGTGGCGCGGCTGGATTTCATTGCGCTCACCACGGCCGCGCCGGCGGCGAAACCGCTTTGGCTCGCGGACATGAATCACGTTCTGGTCGATGTTGCCGACGACGCCGACGACATGGCCTCTTACAATCAGCCGGAGCGGGCGCTTGACCCCGGCCTCATCGAGGCCGTCGCGGCTTTCATCCTCGCCAGCGACGCGCGCTGATCGTCGCGGTTTTACCGCCTACAACGCCTCGCCCTTCAACAGCCGCGGCACCTCGCCGGCAAGGCCCGCGGCCTGGCGGATGAACATGCTTTTCAGCGGCGGCGCGCGATCGACCAGTCCGAGCCCGATATCGCGCATCGCGCGCAGCAATTTCGATTCGTTCGAGAACAACAGATTCAGCGAATTGGTGGCGAGCCCCATCGCCATGGTGTCGAACCGCCGCCAGCGCTGATAGCGGTCGAGCACGTCGGCCTGGCCGAGATCCATGCCGAGCCGCGCGGCGTCGACGACCACTTCGGCCAGTGCCGCGACATCCTTCAGCCCCAGATTGAGGCCTTGCCCCGCGATCGGATGAATCACATGCGCGGCGTCGCCGACCAGCGCCAGCCGTTCGCCGATGAACGAGCGCGCCACGAAATAGCTCAGCGGAAACGCGCGCGGCTTGTCGAGGGCCTTGATCTCGCCGAGATGCAGGCCGAAGCGCTGCTCCAGTTCTGCATGAAATTCATCCTCGCCGAGAGCGACGATGCGCGCCGCTTCGGCCCGCTTCTCGGTCCATACCAGCGACGAGCGTTTGCCGGTCAAGGGCAGGATCGCGAAGGGTCCGGCGGGAAGGAAATGCTCTTCGGCTCGGCCGTGATGATCGCGCTCATGGCCGACGGTGACGACAATGCCGGACTGATCGTAGTCCCAGCCATGGGTGGCGATGCCGGCGCGTTCGCGCAATTTCGAACGCGCGCCGTCCGCCGCCACCAACAGGCTCGCCTCGATCGTAGAGCCGTCCGCCAGCGTCACATCGACGCCGTCGGCGCGCGAAACAAAATCCGTCACGGCGCTGGCGCGCAGATCGATGCCCTCGGCTTCGGCGCGCGCCAGCAGCGCGTCGATCAGCTGGCGATTTTCGACCATATGCGCGAAGGGTTCGCCCGGCTCGACATGGCCGCCGAAAGTCAGAAACACCGGGCGGGTGGCGTCTTCGAGTTTTGAATCGGTGATGACCATGTCGAGGATCGGCTGCGCGCCGGCCGCGACCTGATCCCACACCCCGACGGCATCGAGCAGCCGCCGGCAGGCAGCGACGATGGCGGTCGCGCGCGGGTCGCGGCTCGGCCTTAACCCAAGCGCGGGATCGACGACGATGACCGGAATATCGGCGCCGAGCCCCTGGCGCAGCGCCAGCGCCAGCGCCAGCCCTGCAAACGCGCCGCCGCCAATGACAATGCTTCGCTGTGCCGGCATGCCTTACCCTTACTCACCGAGGTCATAGACTGGACTTGCTACATCACTATAGCTGGGCGAAACAGGGGCCTGAGACAAGGGCAGCATTCTGCCCCATCGTCATTCCGGGGCACGCGTCTTCGCGTGAACCCGGAATCTCGAGATTCCGGGTTCGTTCGCTTCGCTCACGCCCCGGAATGACCAAGAAACGAAAGCGCTGCCATGTCCAAAGGCCTGATTGACCTGATTTCCATTCTCGATCTGGAGCCGATCGAGGTGAACCTGTTTCGCGGCAACAGCCCGAAGACCAGTTGGCAGCGGGTGTTCGGGGGGCAGGTGATCGGGCAGGCCATGGTGGCGGCGTGCCGCACCGTCGAAGGCCGCCTTCCGCATTCGCTGCACTGCTATTTCATCCTGCCCGGCGACCCGCAGATACCGATCATCTACGAAGTCGAACGCTTGCGCGACGGCAAGAGCTATTCGACCCGACGGGTCACGGCGATCCAGCACGGCAACGCCATCTTCTCGATCATGGTGTCGTTTCATGTCGACGAAGAAAGCGCGTTCGACCACCAGGACAAGATGCCCGACGTGCCGCCGCCGGAAAAGCTCACCGCCGAGGAAGTGGCAAAGCAGCCGATCTTCCGCGAGATGCCCGAATTCATCCGCCGCTATTACGAATCCGACCGCCCGATCGAGCTGCGCCCGGTCGAGCTCAACCGCTATTTCGGCGAAAAGATCGAGGACGGCCGCATCCACGTCTGGATCCGCACCGCCTCAAAACTGTCCGACGATCCGGCGCTGCACATGTGCGCGCTGGCCTACGCCTCGGACTTCTCGCTGCTGGATGCCGCCATGGCGCGTTACGGCCGCACGCTGTTCGATAAGCGCATGATGCCGGCGAGCCTCGATCACGCGATGTGGTTTCACCGGCCGTTCCGCGCCGACGAATGGCTGCTTTACGCGCAGGATTCGCCGAGCGCGCAGGGCGGCCGCGGCCTGACGCGCGGCATGATCTTCAAGCAGGACGGCACGCTGGTGGCTTCGGTGGCGCAGGAAGGCTCGCTGCGCCAGCGCAAGTAAAGCGTTTTACGCGCTGGCGAGCGCGCCTCTGTCCACCAGCGTCGTCTGCGACGCGAGCCATCGGCTGAACCAGCGGTACGCCCACGGCAGGGGGATGATGAAGACGCTGAGCAGCGCTGTCACAATCGCGCGCCAAAGAAACTCGAGCCCGGTGCCATTGAAAACGACGGCGCGCCGCGTGCCCTCGATGTGACGGCACATCCAGCGCAATTGCGCCACGTAGACCCACGCCCAGCCGATGATGGTGATGACGGAAACGAAGGCCAGCAGGCTCCAGCCAAGGAAGCCCCAGAACGAGCCCGAGAAGCGCAACCCGAGTGGTTGGCCGTTCGAAGTAAGGTTCGCAATGAACCATTTGATCAGGAGCCAGTACAAAACCAGCTGCACGACGTTGGCCGCAAGGCTGAAAATTTGGGAATGTCTCGATGCCGCGAGGATGTAGAGCAACACGGCCGCATAGAACCACGTCAGGTCGACCGCGCGGCCGGTGAAACCGAGATTTGGCCGCTGCGGAACGTGCACGCAGGAAACGATCCAGCGGCAATACATCAGCAGCGCCCACGGCACCGGGATAATGAACAGAAAGCTGATGGCCAGCACCAGGCTGCGCCAGGTAAAATCCCAGATTCCGAAATCGACCGACAGCGAGCCGCCACCATAGCCGCCGCTCATGGGCAGGCCGCCGGGCCGTGGTATGGCCGGGGGAGGGGCGCCCGCTAAGAGGCCGGGAACATCCCCGGCCTTTTGCCAATTCGCCATGCCTTCGGTCCACACCAGCGTCTCCGCGGTAACCGTCCCCGCGGCAATGAACTGGCGGAATTGCGCTTCGGGGTAAGGCCCGTGCTGCTGGCCTTGGGACGCAAAGAACCAGGATCGGTCGACCATTTTACTCCCCTCAGGGGCGCTGTTGTGGGCGGCGCCGGCAGGAGCGCTGGCAAAAAATCGAATTGTCTTGGAAAATTCCCTGCTCCCCCCGGCAAGCCTAGCGAACCGCCGTGAAAAACGGCAATCGATTTCGGTTTCTCATTGCAACTTTTTGTGTCATTTGCACAAAAAGCTGCCAGACTTGGAGTTGGACTTGGACGGCCAGGCGGCCACCGGAATTCGACAGAAATGAAAGCCCGACCATGAAGCTCGTTGTTGCCATCATCAAACCCTTCAAGTTGGACGAGGTGCGCCAGGCGCTGACCGCCATCGGCGTCCACGGCATGACGGTCACCGAGGTCAAGGGTTACGGGCGCCAGAAGGGCCATACCGAAATCTACCGCGGCGCCGAATACGTGGTGAATTTCCTGCCCAAGCTTCGAATCGAAATCGCCGTTTCGTCCGAGCTCGCCGACAAGGCGGTTGACGTCATCACCGCGAGCGCCCGCACCGGCCAGATCGGCGACGGCAAGATCTTCGTAACGCCAATCGATCACGCGCTGCGAATCCGGACCGGCGAAACCGACAGCGACGCGCTCTAGAGTCCCGGTTCTGATTTCATCAGAACCGAGACTCTACCTTTTTTGTTCGACGCGTTTTCTTCACGCGAATCCACTTCGCTCGAAAACGCTCCGGATTCACTCCCGCCGCATCGGGCAACGACGCCGCGATGCGGCTATCAAGACACTGCTGGGGAAATACCATGGGGGCACTTTCGTCTCGCGCAGCGAAGCTGGCTGCGCCGATCAGTCTTGCGACATTGTTCGCGACGCCGGCCTTGGCACAAACCACCGGGATCAACGCCGCCGACACCGCATGGATGATCGTTGCGACGGCGCTCGTGCTGATGATGACGATACCGGGCCTGGCGCTGTTCTATTCCGGCATGGTGCGCAAGAAGAACGTGCTGGCGACCATGGCGCAAAGCCTTGCGGCGGTGGCGATCATTTCCATTCTCTGGGTGGCGTTCGGTTATTCGCTAGTGTTCGTCGGCGACGGTCCCTGGCTTGGCACGCTCGATCGCTGGTTTCTCGCAGGTATGACGATGGACGGCGTCAATCCGGCGGCGAAGACGATTCCGGAAGTGCTGTTCATGCTCTACCAGATGACCTTTGCGATCATCACCGTGGCGCTGGTGGCGGGCTCGGTTGCCGACCGGATGCGGTTCTCGGCCTATCTGCTGTTTTCCATAGGCTGGTTCATGTTCGTCTATATTCCGCTGGCGCACTGGGTCTGGGGCGGCGGCTTCCTCGGCGCCGCGGGTGTGCTGGACTTCGCCGGCGGCCTCGTGGTGCATCTGTCGGCCGGCGCCGGCGGCCTGGTCGCGGCCGTCGTGATGGGCCGGCGCCATGGCTATGGCACCGAGAACCTGTCGCCGTTCGATCTGTCGCTGGCCGTGGTCGGCACCGGCCTGTTGTGGGTCGGCTGGTTCGGCTTCAACGGCGGATCGGCGCTGGCGGCGAATTCGCGCGCGGTGATGGCGATCACCGCGACCCATCTCGCCGCCTGCGCCGGCGCGCTGACCTGGGGCGCGGTTGAATGGTCGATCCAGCGCAAGCCGTCGGTGCTCGGCATGATTTCCGGCGCGGTGGCCGGTCTCGGAACGATCACGCCGGCTTCCGGATTCGTTGCGCCCTGGCACGGCATCGTCATCGGCGTGGTCGCCGGGCTGATCTGCTTCTGGGCCTGCACCACGGTGAAGCGCCGGTTCAACTACGACGATTCGCTCGACGTGTTCGGCGTCCACGGGGTCGGCGGGATGACGGGAATTCTGCTGGCCGGGGTGTTTGCCGCCGGCTCGATCGGCGGGACCTCCGGCCTGATCGAAGGTAATCCGCAACTGCTGCTGATCCAGCTCTACGGCGTCGCGGTAACCTTGGCCTGGTCCGCCGGCGTCACCTATGTGCTGCTCAAGCTGGTCAGTGTCTTCGTGCCGCTGCGCGTTTCGCTGCAGCAGGAGATGGAAGGCCTCGATATTTCGCAGCACGGCGAAGCCCTCCAGTAGTATTTCGTATCAGAATACCGTTTTTCTGCCCTCCCGGTGGGCATGATTATGTCGGGAGTCAGACATGCCTATATTTTGACCAAGGGTGATGAGCTTTTGGGCGCGACCGAATGGCGCAGGTCGGGCCGATTCCCGCAGAGCGCGAAAACGCGCGCGTTCATAGTCCGTTAGGGAACATGACCGTTCTGGCACGGCATTTGATTCTATGGGTCTCGGCTGTGCCCGCGTAGTGAACTCTCTCCGCGTGGTGAACCTCAGTCGATACGCCCGGTCGTGTCTGGACCGGGCCCAAGCGGGGATAGGACCCATGAAAATTGTTATGGCGATCATCAAGCCATTCAAGCTCGAAGAAGTCCGTGACG